>CAIYMF010000071.1 GCA_903927265.1 uncultured bacterium
ATTGGCCCCCGCGAGTGGCGGGCCGTGCGCGCCCTCGACGGCACCCGCCGACTCGCCCGAACCCTCGCAGACTTTGCCGCTGAGGGCGGCGATGCACTCTGGCTCGCGGCCATCATCAACGACTTGCATCAATGCGGAGCACTCGTTGATGCTGAACCCACTCTCGCAGCGCCCGAACCGCGAGCTGAACTTGCCCGCCTCTCCCCCGAACTCGCCACCCTCTCGGCGCTTCACCCTGGGCGAGCACACGACATCATGCGCCGTCGCCGCGATGCCGAGGTCGTCGTGCGAGGCACCGGTCGCGTGGGCGTAGGAATTGCCACCCTGCTCGCATCGGCCGGCATCGGCACCGTGCGCATCACCACGATCGCTGGCGACTGCCCCCGAGTACTGCCACGTACCATCAGCCCACTGGGACCCACAGCCGTCTCGCTGGGCGCACCCGCCAGATCCGCTGCCCGCGACACACTGTCTCGCGCCGCGTTTGCCGTACGAACCCGGCGGTCAGGCAGTGGACGACGACCCGACCTTGTCGTGGTGTGTCCACCCCGCGTAGTGCCGCCGGACATCAGTGACACGCTCAGCACCGTTTCCTGGCCCCATCTCACGGTCATCAGCGACGGTCCCACTGCACGCGTCGGCCCACTGGTGCTTCCTGGCCGCACTGCATGCCTTCGGTGTTTGGAACTGCACCGTGCCGATCGAGACCCTGCGTGGCCTGCGGTGCTCACTCAGGTGGCACATCACCGTGGAGCCCACCGCAGCGCCACCAACACCGTGTTGGGCACGCTGGCGGCCTCGATGGCTGCCCTGCATGCTCTGCAGCTCCTTGACGGTCAAAGCAGCACCCTCCCGCCCAGCGCTGGCGCGATTCTGGAATTGCGGCTGCCCGAGTTGCAGTGGCGTCGACGTACCTGGACGGCCCACCCGGACTGCGGATGCACCTGGTCGCCTGACCTCCGACCGGCAGCGTGACACCACGCAATGTGCGGAACACACCTCGCGGGGCGACAATGGAGTCACCGTGAATGATCTACCCAAGAAGGCCCTGACCCGAAGCGCCCGCATGGCCGCGCTTCCGATCGGGTATGCCGGTCGCACCGCTCTGGGAATGGGTAAGCGCATCGGCGGTAAGCCGGCCGAAGCGGTGGCTGCCGAGATTCAGGCCCGGACCGCAGAGCAGGTCTTCCGAACCCTCGGTGAACTCAAGGGCGGAGCCATGAAGGTCGGCCAGGCAATGAGCATCTTCGAAGCCGCCCTTCCCGAAGACATTGCCGGACCGTATCGAGCCACGCTCACTCGGCTCCAAGACTCCGCCCCACCGTTGCCCGCCGGAACTGTGCATCGAGTACTCGCGGAGGAACTCGGAATCGACTGGCGCGATCGATTCACCCACTTCGATGGCACTCCCGCGGCCGCCGCCTCGATCGGTCAGGTTCACCGGGCCACCTGGCGCGACGGACGAGATGTGGCGGTCAAGATTCAGTACCCCGGCGCTGGCAAAGCGCTCATGTCCGACTTGAACAACGCACAGCGACTCGCGCGTCTTTTCGCTGGCTTGTCGCCCGGCCTCGATATCAAACCACTCATCGCCGAACTCAAGGCGCGCGTGCTCGACGAACTTGATTACCTCGCCGAGAGCGAGTCGCAGCGCACTTTTGCCATCGCATTCGACGATGACGAGGATTTTGTCGTACCCCACGTGCTGGCAGCGGCGCCCCATGTGATTGTCACTGAGTGGATGGAAGGTCGCCCCCTTTCACAGGTGATTACCTCCGGCAAGCGGGCCGAACGCAACCGGGCCGGCCTGCTCTACCAACGTTTCCTACTTTCCGGGCCAGCTCGTGCCGGTCTGTTGCATGCCGACCCTCACCCCGGAAACTTCCGAATCACTCCTGATGGGCGTCTGGGAGTACTTGATTTCGGTGCAGTCGCGCACCTTCCCGACGGGCTGCCGCCACAAATGGGGCGCCTGCTGCGCATCGCGATGACCGGTGACGCCCAGACCGTGGCCGAAGGACTGCGCGTTGAGGGATTCCTCAAGCCAGGTGTGAATATCGACGCTCAGTCGCTGCTCGATTTCCTCGACCCCTTCGTTGAGCCTGCCCGACACGCGCATTTCCGCTACTCGCGCGAATGGTTGCAGGGCCAATTCCGTCGCATCAACGATCCAACAAACCCCGACTTCGCCATCGGACTTAAACTCAACCTGCCGCCGTCGTACCTGCTGATTCATCGCGTGTGGCTCGGCAGCGTGGGCGTACTGTGCCAACTCGATGCCGATATCCCGGCCCGAGGCGAACTTGAGCGCTGGGTACCAGGTTTCAGCGACGGCGCGTAACGAACGTCACTCGTCGACATGAAGTAACTCAAGCAAGACCGCACCGTACTCGTCGAGTTTGGTTCGACCGATACCCGGAATCTGACGCAGGCCTTCGTCATCGGTGGGACGACGCTCGGCCAGAGCCATCAGCGTGGCATCGGTGAACACCACATAAGCCGGCACCGAGCGACGCTTTGCCTCCGCTGAGCGCCAGTCACGCAAGCGTTCGAACAGCGCCTCATCGACATCTGCCGGACATGCTCGGCATCGGCCCATCGTGCGCTCGGGACCGGTGACCAGCGACTTTCCGCACACCCGACACCGAGCCGGGGGTGTACGACGACGCTCACCCCGCGGCTGTCCGCCGGGGATGACGAGCGGTTCGGATGCTCCGCCTGCGCTGGGCAATTCGTCAAGGAACCGCGACCGCGTGCGCGAACCCCAGGCGCTCGAACCGCGCGCACGTGACCAACTGAGCGTCAGATGTTCGCGGGCTCGAGTGATGCCGACATACAGCAGTCGACGCTCTTCCTCGATCGACGTCGGAGTGGTGGCGTGCACGATGGGCAACGAACCCTCGACAAGCCCCACAAGGAACACCGCCTGCCACTCAAGTCCTTTGGCAGCGTGCAACGACGACAGGGTGACCGCTTCCGCATCGGGCACATGCTGCGCCGTCGATCTCTCATCTAGTTCGGTGATGAGAGAGCCCAGATTCGAGTCAGGCTCACGTTGAGCAAGGTCGGACGCCAGCGTCACCAGTCGCGACACGTTCGCCCACGCCTCGACAACCGCGCCCGTTCCGGACGGACGTTCGGCAGTGTGCCCCATGGAGGACAGAATTGCTCGCACTTGCTCGGGCAACGGGGCCTGGGAGTTTGCCTCATCCGATCGCGCGGCACCGCGCAACAGCGTGATGGCACGTCGCACTTCGGCCCGATCAAAGAAGCGTTCGGAACCGGTCAACACGGTCGCGATACCGAGCCGACCCAAGGCCTCTTCAATTGGTTCAGACTGCGCATTGACGCGGTAGAGAACCGCAATTTCACGTGGCGGCAGACCCCCGGCGATGAGGACTGCGATGTCGCGCGCGACAGCGGTCGCTTCGGCGTCTTCGTTGGCGTACTCGTTGACCTTGGGTTTAGGCCCCGCTGGTTGTTCGGACCGCAATACCAATCGTGAGGTGCCCATCTCAGGTGAAGCAGCGATGACACGATTGGCCAGGTCGACGATCTGGGGCGAGCAACGATACGAACGCACGAGGCGCACTTCGGTGGCGTTGGGCCAGTTCGTACGAAAGCCCTCGAGGTATTCGGGAGATGCGCCGGCGAAGGTGTAAATAGTCTGCGCCGCGTCGCCCACCACGCACAGGTCATCACGATCGCCGAGCCACAGCGACAGCAACCGCATCTGCAGCGGATTAACATCTTGAAACTCATCGACGGTGAACCAGCGATAGCGATCGCGCACTTCATCAGCGATTGCGGGACTGTCGTCGAGCATGCCGACCGTCAGGCGCAGCACGTCGTCGAAATCCATCAGCCCTTCACGTGACAACAGCCGCTCATAGTCTGTGATCACTGCGGCCACCTGCTCGCGCGTCGCCGAGCCGGGCGGCTGACGTCCGATCAGAGCGGCCGCCTCGACGTACTGCTCAGAATGTAAGTTGCGCGCCTTCGCCCACTCAATTTCACTCGCGAGGTCGCGCACCATGGCGGCATCTGTGGGCAGTGAGAGCCCCGCGGCAACGATCGCCACCTGCCGTGCCTTACTCGGCAGAATCTCCGGCAGCGGCCCGCCCACCGCCCGACCCCAAAAATGCTTGAGCTGTGCCAACGCCGCCGCATGGAAGGTGCGCGCAGTGACATCGGTACCAAGGGCGCGCAACCGTCCCCGCATTTCGCCGGCAGCGCGCGCGGTGAACGTGACCGCCAGCGTGCGCCTCGGGTCGTGCAGACCAGTGGCAACCCCGTGCGCGATGCGGTGCGTGATCGCTCGGGTCTTTCCGGTGCCGGCGCCGGCCAAAATGACCACCGGACCGTGCAACGCCTCGGCAGCCGCCCGCTGCTCGGGGTCGAGTCCGTCAAGAATCTGTTCCGGGGTCACTCCGGCATCCTCGCATCGATCACCCACGCTGTGGCGGGTACGGTGGGCCCATGGCTCAGGTGACGATGTACTCCACTGTGTGGTGCGGCTACTGCCAGCGTCTGAAGGCTCAGATGGGTCGCGCCGGCATTGAGTACGACGAGGTCGACATCGAACATGACGAGGCTGCGGCTCTGTTCGTTGAGACAGTCAACGGCGGAAGCCGCACGGTCCCCACGCTCGTGTTCCCCGATGGGACGGCGATGACGAACCCGTCTCTCAAGCAGGTTTCCGAGAAGGTAGGAGCAGTCGGCTGAGCGTCGAAATCGACCGCAGCCTGCTGCGCGACCTGATGCTGGGCCGCGCCACGCTCGATCGCGCTGCGCACGTGCGAACCGACCCAGAGCAGCTCGATGCGCTCTGGGCTGATCCGGCCAGCCAGGTCCTGCTCATCGATGACGGACGACTTCCCGTTGTCGACGGCGAACGACCTCACCTGACCTTGGTATCGCCAGCTGACATCCAGTCAGCAGGTGCGTCCGAGCGACACCTGCTCGGCCTTGGCGATGACGGCCGCGCGGTCTTCATGGTCAGGCTCGCCGAAACGGCCGATGCGCCCGCGGGTTCAAGCTGGACGGGCCTGCGTGAAGTCGGCGTCGCCCTCGACGACCGCGACGCCGGTATCGCCGTCACCGCCGTCGCCCTCGCGAATTGGCATGCCAGCCACCCGCACTGTGCCCGATGCGGCCAGCCCACGGTGATCGCCGAAGGCGGCTGGGTACGACAATGCCCCGACGACGGCAGCGAGCACTACCCCCGCACCGATCCGGCGGTGATCATGCTGGTGCGCGATGAAGACGACCGCGCGCTGCTTGGTCATCAATCGGTCTGGCAGGACGGCTGGTTCTCGACTCTGGCAGGTTTCGTCGAACCGGGCGAAACGGCGGAGGCTGCCGTACGGCGCGAGGTACTCGAAGAATCCGGAATCCTGGTGGGCTCCGATCCCGACGACGTTGTCTATCTCGGCAGCCAACCGTGGCCTTTCCCCTCGTCACTGATGCTCGGGTTCCATGCCCGTGCCGCGGCCGGCACCATCATCGTCGATGGTGTTGAACTGGCCGAAGCCCGATGGTTTAGCCGCGACGAACTTCTGGCCGCCTGCACTGACGGGTCAGTACGCATCCCATCGCCCATTTCCATCGCCCGACGACTCATCGAGCGGTGGTACGGCGAGCCACTTCCCGGTTCATGGTCACGGCCATGACACTGGATTCATGCCTGACAGCGAACGGTTGGATGTAACGCGATGAACGTGTTCATTCGACAACTCACCGGGGTGCGTTTCATTGCCGCTTTCTGGGTGTTGATGTATCACTTCCAAGCGCCGCTTGCCACGATGGGACTGCTCGTTCCCGTTGTGTCCGACGTGTTGCGCGTCGGACGCCTTGGCGTTGACCTGTTCTTCGCGCTCTCCGGATTCATTCTCACCTACACCTACCTCCGCAAGCTCGGTCCGTCATTCGGGGGGCGCGCCGCCGGAACCTTCCTGTGGTTACGTCTGGCTCGCATCTGGCCGGTGCACTTCGTCATGCTCAATGTGGCCGGACTCGCAGTGATTGCGCAGTCGAAGGTGACGGGAAGCTCGTTGGCCCGCGACTGGCTCAACCCCATCGACTACCTCAAAAACGTGCTGCTCATTCAGGAGTGGGGACCAAACCCGCAACGTGGTTGGAACTTCGTGGCGTGGTCGCTGTCGATGGAATGGTTGGCGTACCTGCTGTTTCCGCTACTCATTTTGATTCTTTGGCGCGTGCACGAGAAAGTTCCCACCGGTTGGCTTGCGGTGATCTGGGTGGCAGTTTTGGTACCTCTCTTGGTGTACGGAACCGGACACAGCGACCCGTACTACACCGACAATTGGGGTTCGACGTACCGCATTCTCACCGAGTTCACCGCCGGTGCCATCACCTACTTGATCGTCGCGCGATTGATACCCGCCGACGGAAGTGATCCGAAAGCGCGCGTGCAGAAACTGGCGACGACGTTGTCAATCGCGTGCCCGACCATCGTTGTACTGGGCTGCATCGTCCTCAACCGCGTTGCCACATTCCAGCCACCGCTTCCCGAGAACGTCAGCGCCGACGCGGAAGCGTTACCGCCCTACTACCACCTGTGGCTTGTCCCGTTCCTGATTGTGTGGATCGGCGCACTCGCCCTCTCACGTACCGGGCTCGCGAAGTTCCTCTCGACCGATCGGCTCGTACTGGGCGGATTCATTTCGTACTCGCTCTACATGACCCATCTGGTCTGGTACGGCTTGTGGCGAGCGGGGATGAAAGCCGTGGGCATCAACGGCGGCCTGCTCTACGCGGTGGGATTCATCGCACTCGTTGTCGGAGCGATCCTCATCGCGTGGGCAATGTGGAAGTGGGTTGAGGAGCCCGCACGCGAGTGGATGCGCTCGAAGGTGGGGGTGCCCACGAAGCCGGCCGGCGAAGCCGTGGAACCCAAGCCGCTGTGATCGAGTCACACCGCCTTCGGCTGGCCACGTTTAATCTTCTGCACGGAGTGCCCGTCGTGGGCGCCGACGCCGCGTCCCTGCGCCCCACCCTTGATGCCAACGGCCGCCCGATCGGTCCACCGCCCGTACTCGACGATGACGCACTTCGCGACTCGGTACGCCAACTCAATGCCGACATTCTGGGACTTCAAGAGGTTGATGTTCATCAACCTCGCAGCGGCCACCAACACCAAGTTCAACTGATCGCACACGAAACCGGAGCGCCGTGGTGGCGCTTTGCACCCGCCGTGCGCGGCACGCCAGGGGTTGAACGCGAATGGCACCCGGCCGACCACACCGATCACCGCACTCATGACGATGACGTGCACGATGAAGGGCCTCGCTACGGAATTGGGCTGGTATCGAAATGGCCGGTTCTCGAGTGGCACGCCACGGTGTTCGACGCCGCTCCGTGGTCACTTCCTTTGCTTATCCCCTCGTCACCTCGACCGCGCATTATTCGCGTGCCCGACGAGCCGCGGGTCGCTCTGGCGGCGGTGATCGATACACCGGCCGGCCGCCTCACCGTCGCAACCACGCACCTGTCGTTTGTACCCGGGTACAACGTGCGGCAACTGCGGCGTCTGCGCGCGTGGCTCACCCCGATGCCGCGGCCTCTGATTCTGATGGGCGATTTCAATCTGCCCGGCTCGCTTCCCCGCCGCATCACCGGATTCACCTCGTTGATCGATGCGCCGACCTATCCTTCGAATCGACCGCGAGCACAACTGGACCACCTCATGGCTGACGGACTGAGCCACAGTGCGGTCGCCGGAGCGCGCAGCGAGGTGCTGGCACTTCCCGTGAGTGATCACTGCGCTGTGGCCGTCGACCTGACGTTGCCGTAGTCGACGTACTCGTCAGCCCAGCGCCTTCTGAACGAATACCAGCGATGGCAACACCGTGAGTGAGGCGAATTTCGACAGGCGTCGTGGCACCGAAGGGTGCGCTCCTAGGGTGAGATCACCGGCCCCCTGCTCATCGACGAGTTCCTTGACAAAGCCCACCATGCCGAAATCGTGGCTTGGCACGCGGTTGTCGCCCGTGACGACACGTGATCGCAACGGGTCGAAAACCACCGACTCGCTCACCGCTTTACCGTCGGGCCAGTTGTCCCAGTAACCGGTACCCCAGTCCTCGACGACGTACCAGCCACCAGGCTTGAGGTGGTGCTCGAACAGATGCCAAAAAGCCACTCTGGCAAGAACTCCGACATGAGCACCGTCGTCGATGATGAGGTCAAAGCCGTTGGGAGCATGCACCTGCGCGACCTGATCGAGAAAATCAGGATCGGCTTGACTGCCCTGGAATAACTGAATTCGTTCGCCGAGATCGAGTTGGGTCAGCGGCAGGATATCGATGCCTGTCACCTGCGCGCGCGGAAAATAGTCGCGCCACAGTTGCAGTGATCCACCCCGGTTGATCCCAATCTCGAGGAGCAACAACTCGTGGTCGACGAGCGGCGCGAACATGCGATCGTACGAGTGCAGATAGCCATTGGCGATCTTGTCGGTGTCGTACATCGACAAATCAAGTTCAGTACTTCTCATCGCTAACCCCCGCTACCGATCAGTTGGCTTGCTCAGAACCGTACCTTGAGCGGCAACACCGCGCGACCTTCATCACTCGCCTGCCAGCATCCGTTCAAGGGCGTCGCGATCTGGCAACGGCTGCACTTCAGGACCGGCGCCGTAACGGTGAACCTCACCGAGCCGCACGTACACGAATGCTGCATCAACTTGATCGACCGGAATACCATGCCTTTCGGCCCATGCGACCCGATAGACCGCCAGCTGAATGGGATCTGCTGACGCTTCGCGGTTGGTCTTCCAATCGACCACTTCCCAGCGATCGAGCGTGGCATCGCCGGACGGATCAGCGTGACGGTAAACCGCATCGATACGACCCGGAATCAGCCGACCGCCTAGGAGTAGCGCGAACTGCTCCTCCATGGCCCACGGGCGCATCGACGCGTAGGCCATCGCAAGGAAGGTCTCTTGCATTGCTTCGAGGTCAGCGTCGGAGTCGATGTCGGCATCCGCTGCTCCGGGTAGATCATCCGGTTCTAGCAGTGGCTGCTCACCCCACAGTGACTCAACCCACGCATGGAATCGCGTACCTCGCCGCGCAGCGGGAGACGGGCGCTGGGGCATCGGCCGCACAAGTGAGCGCAGGAATGCCTGCTCGTCGGCGAGGAGCAACTGCATCGACGTGGTACTCAGCGTGTCGGGCATCTGCACCGCGCGTTCGAGGGCATGATCACGCTCGGCTTCAGCGAGCAGCACCGCGAGATCGCGATCCCACGACGCTACCCGCTCGTCGCCCTCATCGGTGAGCGACTCGGCGGTGACCACGCCACGCAGCGACTGAACTAGTGCCGCCGCGGAACGCCGCCGGTTGAGGTCAGCCGGATCGAGGGGCGTAGGCCACTGCACTGGATCAACTCCGACGAGGGGGTTAGATTCGTCGCCGGGCGGATCGGCCCACACATCGACGGTGCCGAGGCCGGCCTCACAACAGGTGCGAATGGTGTCGAGGAATTCACCCGGGGAGCGCGCTTGAGTGCGCGTCGCAGTCCAATAGGAGGCAGAGGCGATGAGGGTCGTTTCAGCGCGGGTAATCGCTACGTAGGCCAGTCGGCGTTCCTCACGCAACGCAAGTTCGCGCACACTGTCTTTGTAGCGAGTGTGGTCGACCGCGCGCGCACCATCGCCGACGGGGAACGGTGGCAGTCCGGCAGGTTCGGGTTCGCGTCGCACCGTGTACGGCAATGCGTCAGGCGCGGTGGTCCAGACACCACGACCCCGACTCGAAGGAAAGGTGCGGTCGTCGAGGCACGGGATCACCACAACCGGAAACTCCAGGCCCTTGGACTTGTGAACGCTCATGATGCGCACACTGTCGCCGGGATTGGGCAGGTCCGCCTCAGGATCTTCCTTGAACTTTCGTGCGTCGCGGACGAACTGCAGCAGGCCCGAGAGCGTCGCCCGACCATCGAGGTCGCGGAACTCGCTGGCCAGTGACTGGAAGGCGGCAACTGCTGCGAGTCGCTGTGCCGCAATCGCACCACCTTCGGCCATGAGTTCAGCACGGAATCCGGTGACATCAAGTACTCGATCGACAAGATCGCCGAGTGCCTCGCCCACGTGGCGACGCAGCACACGCAGTTCGGTCGCTAGCCTCCCCATGCGCTCACGAGCTTCATCGCTGAGTGGGGCGTCGCCGAGATCATCGAGTGCGTCAACAAGGCACACCAAATCGGCGGGGTCACTACCTGCTACCGCCGCGTCAAGTGCATCGTCGATGGCGCGGCGTTCATAGCGAGTGAATCGTCCGGCGAGGTCAGCGGCCCGTGCACCAAGAAGCCGAAGATCGCGTGGACCGATACGCCATCGTGGCCCAGCCAACAGGCGGGTGCAGGCAGCATTCGCGGTGGGATCGTGCAGCAGTTCGAGCACACTGAGTACTTCGACGACTTCGGGCAGGGACAGCAGTCCTTCCACTCCCACGATCTCGACCGGCACACCCCGTGATACCAAGGCATCTCGCAGCAACCCCACGCGTGACAGCGCGCGCATCAGAACGGTGATGTCACTCCACGGATGCCCAGCCTCGTTCACTTCGACGACTCGATCAGCAATCCAGGCAAACTCGTCGAATTCAGTGGGCAGCATGGCGCACACAATGGCCGCTGTCGGAGCTGGTGGCCGGGTCGACTCGCCCGCGATCAGTAACCGAGCCTCTGGGTGAAGTGCGCGCAACGGCTCGGCCACCGCATTGGCCACATCAAGAATCGGTTGGCGACTTCGACGATTGGTTGTGAGTGGGTACACCGTGGCGGGCGTCGATGTGCCGTCGTCGGCAACGACCGGGAAATGTTCGGGGAATCGATCGATATTGACGACACTGGCGCCGCGCCACTCGTAGATCGCTTGGAAAGGATCTCCGACCGCAGTGACCGGATGTCCGTTGCCGAAGAGGGTTTGCATCAATAGCCGCTGAGTGACTGACGTGTCTTGGTACTCGTCGAGCAACACCACCCGAAACCGATCACGAAGATCGTCTGAGACCTGCGGGTAGCGCTGGGCCGCAGAGAGTGCCAATCTCAACTGATCAGAGAAATCCATGACGAACAGTCGCTGCTTTTCGGCGCGCAGTTCGTCAACGAGTGCTACAAGATCGCGACGACGTTGCGCGGTCTGAATCATGTCGCGACCGATCTTCTGCAGTGTGGTTCCGAGTAGCCACTCGATTAGATGTGCATCGCTACTGCGCAAGGTGTCGGGGTCGACGGCGTGCTCGGTGAGCGCTGACTCCAGCGCCAACAATTTGTCGACCATGTCAAAGGGTGTTGTGGGCGGACCCTCGAACTCGAGGGTGCTGCGACACACCACCCGATACGCCAACTGTTTCAGGGCGGCATCGCTGACCATGCGGGCGCCGGGTTCAGCGCCTACGAGCGTTCCGTGCTCACCGATCAGTCGCGACGCGAAGGAATGGTAGGTGCTGACGGTGGGGTCGCCATGCTCGTCGGAGTCACCGGGTATCTGAGCACGCACGGTGCTGAGCGACGCCCTCACACGAGCGGAGAATTCGGCAGTGGCCTTGGTGGTAAACGTGAGCCCAAGTACGTGCTCGGGCTGGACGGCACCGATCGCCACCAGCCACGTGACTCGTGCGGCCATCACAGTGGTTTTACCGGTACCTGCACCTGCCACGATGAGCCCGGGCTCGAGGGGGGCGGTGGCCGCGGCCAACTGTTCGTCCGAGAAGTCGATGTTGAGCCACCGACGGAGATCGGCAGGCACCGGCAGGGCATTCATTGTCCGACCACCGCCTGCCCGCTGTCGTGAGCGGGGCACTGCCAGCGCATGGCACACGAGGCGCATTGGGTCCCGGGAGTGGCCCAGAACTGCTCATCCCGCAGCAATTGTCCGGCAGTCGCCAGCGGCTGCTCGATCCATGCCGGCTCGTCGCCATCGAACGAGATGGCCGCCTGCTCGTACACCTTGGGCCCGCCCGCGCCTTTTGCCGCGTCGTCTCGCAGCGACACGATGGATGAGCCGCCCGATTCAACAGCCAATGCACTCAACTCGCCGGCGCTCAACTGATCGGTGACGGCGCCATGCGCCACTGCCGCCTGATACACACCCAACTGCAGATGGTGCGGCACGTCGCCCGCGGCGACGGTTCCTCCGGTCTTGAGGTCAGCCACATGTACCCGAACAACCTCGCCATCGACGCGAATCTCCACAACGTCCATCGACCCGCGCAGCACGACCGCGACATCACCATGGGCACCGCGCACCGTGAGTGGCGTGGCGAAACTGACTTCACTTCCGAGCAGCACGCCTTGGCGTGCCCCGTGCCAATGCAGAAATCGCGTAAGTGCCTCTCGGGCATTCGCGCGCTCGATTCGGCTATACCAGGGCGCCTCAAATCCAAGCTGCGACCACACCCTGCCGAGTAGGCCGTCGAGCACCTCAAGATCGGCCTCAACTTCTTCACGCGCCACGAGGTCGGCGACAGCATGCACCAGGGTTCCGAATCCCATCGCCGTCGATGTTTGCGAGCGAGCTCGCGCTTCATGTTCGAGAAACCACCGCAGTGGACAGGTATCGATGGCGGTCAGCGAACTTCCTGACAGTGGCACCGGCCGCTCGGGGTCGAGCATCGGAACTGCGGGGTCGGTGCGATCGAGCAATCCCCACCAGCGCGCGGGATCGGCGGCGGGTGCGACGATTGCCCCGTCTGCCGTTCGCCAGTCGGCGAGCAGGGCCAGTCGCTGTGCTGCCGCCTCACGTACTGGCGTGGGCGCTGTGCCATCGTTGAGGACGGAACGAAGATCGGCGACCAGCGCTTCAAGAGTCAACGCCCGCGCGGTTACCGAATCACTCACCGCCGCTGCGGAACGACCAACCTGGCGGACCGGCACGGCCAAATCGGACAGGAAGCGGGACGGCTGCGCTCCTGCTTCGTCGTCGGGACTGCTCACTGCGGTGACGATGAGCCGTTCGCGTGCGCGAGTGCAGGCCACGTAGAAGAGCCGGCGTTCTTCGGCAAGAAGCTCAGTCAGGGTTGGCGGTTCAGACACGTCAGGGTAACCAGCCGAATCACAAGTCAACGTTTCTGCGTTGAGAAGTGAGGATCGGCGACGCACATCGGGCCAGGTTTCTTCCTGCACTCCCGCGACGACCACCAGCCGCCACTCGAGTCCTTTGGAGCGATGTGCCGTAAGCAACCGCACCGCATCGTTGCGCAGCGGTGACTCGCGAAGTCCACTTGCCGGAATCTCCTGAGACTGCAATTCGTCAATGAAGTTCGCCAACCCCACAAAACGGTCGTGTCGGGCCACCGCACGTTCGGCTTCATCGAACAGCGCCACGATCGCGTCGAGATCAGCATTGGCCCGACGGCTGGCCCGACCGACAGAGAGCGCAGCCTGCTCAAGTCGTCGGGGCCAGGGCGTGCCAGAGAACAACATCCACAGCACGTCGGCGGGCGACGCACCCTGATCGAGTAACTCACGCGCCGCCTGAAGTAGGCGAGCAAGGCGTCGAGTGCCGCGTACGGCGTCGTCGAGAGCACCTGGATCGATCGCATCGACCGTCAGTGGATCGGCGAGCAGATCAACGAGGACATCGACAGACGACCGAGGCCGTTCTGGCGGAATGCCAAGCACCGCGGCCTCACGGATTCGCTCGTCTCGCTCGCGGCGCCGAAGAGTTCGCACCATGCGGCGCAAGTCGGCGGCATCGACGCCGCCGAGCGGCGAGGTCAGAAGGGATTCAGCCACTTCGGGGGTGAGTGCACGCTGATTGGCCACCACGTCGGCTGCCATCAGCAGTGGAATGACCGCAGGCTCACGCGCCAACGGCAATTCATCGCCCGCAACCTCGACGGGAACACCGGCGGCGACGAGTGCGCGCCGCAGAGCGGGAATCTGCAGGGTGCCTGAGCGCACCAAGACGGCCATGTCACTCCAGGCCAGGGGTACCTCAGTCTCGGGCTGCTCAAGTACCGCCCGGCGCAGGACGTCGGCGATGAAATCGGCCTGCACCCGCTCGTCGTCACAGAGCACTGCCTCAACTGAACCGGGTGGGGATGTGGGGTCGCACTGCGGACCACGCAACCGGTGAATGTGCTCAGAACGCAGGCCATGCGGCGCGCGACTTCCGATGACGGCACTGGCAGCGGCGCGAATGACCGGGCCGAAGCGCCGGGTCTGACCCAGAACCACCACCGGCACTTCACCGCCGTCGGGGGTGGCAAAGTCGCTGCGAAACCTCAGCAGCCCGCCGACATCGGCACCACGAAACGAATAGATCGCCTGATCGGGATCGCCCACGACCACCAACGACGTCTGCGCAGTAACCAGCGCCTGCAGCAGTCTGACCTGAATCGGGTCGGTGTCTTGATACTCATCGACAAACACCGCACGGTAACGGCTGCGAATGTCAGGGTGCTGCTCTGCCACCAGAACTGCGCGCAGCATGACCTCGGTGTAGTCGAGCACGTTCTCGGCGTCGCTGACTTCAAGGTAATCGTCGGCAAACTGCCCGACCGACCGCCACGTGGTGTCACCTTCACGCTCACCGAGCCACTGCAAGTCAGCTGGCTCAAGACCCAGCCCACGCACGCGAGCGATGAGTGCCCGTACTTCTTCGGCGAATCCCCGCGTGGGCAACGCCTCACCAAGTTCGGCCGGCCAGGGAACCGAGCCCTGCTGCACGCTGCCAGCGAGTAATTCGCGAATTCGGGCTTGCTGCTCTGGCCCACTGAGGAGCCGTGGCGGGGTACGAAACACCTCTGGGTCGGCGAACTGGCGCATCAGCGCGTAGGCAAAGGAATGAAAGGTGGCGATCAGCGGAACCGCTCCCCCACCCGCGCGCGCAGTGATGCGCGTACGCAATTCGCCGGCTGCCCTTCGACCGAAGGTCAGCACCAGCACCTCATCGGGCCGGACCGGGTTCTGCGGATCGGTGAGGCGAGTGATGACCGACTCGACGATGGTGGTGGTTTTGCCCGTTCCGGGTCCGGCGAGCACGAGGAGAGGGCCAGCACGATGAGACCGAACGAGTTGCTGGTCGGCATCGAGTTCGGGCGCCTGGGCCCAAGCCGGAGGCGTGCGGTCGAGGGACCAGCGCACTGTCACCTGCCGATTATGTACACAGGGGTGTGACGCGACAGCCCTCTAGCGGCCGCCCCACCGCGAGCGAGCCATGTCGACCCGGGTTCCCCGCAGCACCGCCCCCTCGGCCTCGAGGCGCCGGAGAGCCTCCTGCTCATGCCCCGCGGCCGGCCGCCCATCGGCCCGCACCACCCGGTGCCACGGAACTCCCGAGCCGAAGCGAGCCATCACCGTGCCGACAGCCCGCGGTCCACCCTCGCCCAGCATGGCCGCCACATCGGAATAGGCCAGTACACGACCGGGCGGAATCGTGTCGACGAGATCGAGGACACGCTCCGCGAATGGGCTAGGCAGCACGTGTCGAATCCTGCCCCCTCGGGTCGTACTGCGATGATGCAGGGATGGATGTGCCGCAGGAGATCGCGCGCACCCTCGTGATTGAGGACGGCGTCGTTTCCAAGAGCGTTCGGCGGCCGGCCGACCTCGTGCGTTTCGTGCTGGTCATCCTCGTGTCCCTTGCAGTGCTCGCCATTGCCTACTTCGCCTCCAACACGGCCACTGGCATCGGCACCGATGTCGCTGACGCCCTTCAGAAGTTACCCGGCTGGCTACTCCTGCCGCTGTCTTTGGTTTCTGGCCTCGGAATCCTGATTCTTCCGGTCGTGGTGGCCGTCGACCTGCTCGTGCGCCGCCGCGGACGCCAACTCGTCGACGCACTCGGCGCCGCCGTGGTGTCGATCATCGTGGTCACCGTCCTTGCGTGGGCTGCCGAGAAGTACGCCCCCGACGCTCTCTGGCGTGCCGTCAACGGCGATGCCACCCGCGATCAGAACCCGTTCTACCCGCTGCTGGCCGGCATCGTTGCGTTCTGTACGACCGCTCGAGTCATTGAAAGGGCACGCTGGAGCATTCTCTCGGCCGTCGTCATCGCTGCGACGTTCGTTTCCCTGGTGATCAATGGCGCGTTCACCCTCACCGGCCTCCTACTCACGGTGCTGATCGGCTGGGCCATCGGCCTCCTCGCCCGTTATGCACTCGGCACTCCCACGACCCGCCCTCCAGGAGTGGAGGTTGCTGCCGCACTCGAACGGGCCGGTCTACCGATCACCGTTCTGCGCGCTACCCGCATCACCAGCGAGGGCCGCCGTTATAGCGCGACAACCGATCGTGGCCAGCGTCTACAGGTAGTGGTACTTGACCGCGACCTCGAGGGCGCCGGTCTGCTGAGTCGGGCGTGGCGCACGGTGCGTTTACGCGATGACGAGGCGTACGGCGGATTGTCGATGCGTCGCACCCTTGAGCGTGCGGCACTGATGGCCTACGCGGGTGAATCCGTCCGCGCACCGACGCCGCACCTGCGCGTGGTGTCCGAAATCGGCGCCGACGCGGCGATCCTGGCCTACGACCACATTGAGGGCCAGACCTTCGACCTGATTGAGGTCACCGACTCCGATCTGCGCGGTGCATGGGAGGCTCTGCGCACCCTGCACGATCACCGCATCTGTCATCGCGCACTCTCCTCTGACCACCTTCTGCGTGATCCCGAGGGCCGGGTATGGCTCCTCGATCTCGGATCAGGCATCGTCGCCATGAGCGACCTGCAGGAACGCATTGATCTTGCTGAGTTGCTGGCGACCACAGCATCGGTGAGTTCACCCGCGCGCGCTGTCGCCATGGCTCGTGAGGTGCTGGGTGATGTGCGTATCGCTCGCGCGCTTCCGGTCATTCAGCCGGTCGCGTTCTCGTCTGAAACCCGTCGAATGGTACGACGCGACAAGTCGCTCCTCAAAGCACTGCGCGAGGCGTTGATCGACATCACCCCCGAGGGTGAGGTTGAGCAAATCTCGGTTGAGCGCGTCAAACCACGCACCCTGCTCACCATCGTGGCTGGTCTCGTGGCCGCCTACATCTTGTTGGGGCAACTCGCCCAGGTTGACCTGTTGCAACTGTTCCGAGACGCCAACTGGACGTGGGTCGGTATCGCGGCCATCCTTTCGGCGCTCACATTCGTCGGTGCCGCGATGGCGTTGCAGGGATTCGTCCTCGAAAAACTCTCACTCCTTCGCACCTTCCTCGCTCAACTTGCCGCTGGATTCGCCACGCTCGTCACGCCACCCACTCTCGGAACCGTTGCCGTCAACGTGCGCTACCTCCAGCAGTCGGGTGTGCACCCCGCTGTCGCCGGAGCCAGTGTGGGCGTCTCGCAAATCATTGCGTTCTTCGTCCACATCGCATTGCTCTTCATCGCAGGCGTTCTCGCCGGTTCGCAGCATGATTTCGCTTTTGATCCGCCCCGCGAGGCCATCATCGTCGTGGCCGCGCTCGCACTCTGCCTCGTCGTGGTGCTGCCGCTTCCACCCGTTCGTCGCTGGCTGTTTAGCCGCGGTAAGCCGATGCTGCAGCGCGTGGGTCCGCGGTTGGTGGCCGTGGCCCAACGCCCCGCGAAGCTCGCCGTCGGAATCGGCGGAATCCTCATTCTCAACATCGCCTTCTGCGCCTGCTTGGTGGCGTCGGTCTACGCGTTTGGTGGCACTGCCAGCAGCCTGTGGGCGATCGCCCTGGTGTATCTCGCGGGTTCGACTCTGGGGCAGGCTGCGCCCACTCCCGGTGGTGTCGGTGCAGTCGAAGCGGTGATGACTGCCGGTCTGGTCGGCGTGGGGGTCGATGCCGGTATTGCGCTGTCCAGCGTGCTGCTCTTCCGCCTGTTGACCTTCTGGCTTCCGACCATCCCCGGCTGGCTTTCATTCCAGTGGCTCACCAAACACGACGCCCTCTGATCCGCCCGCCCCAACCCCTGCAGGCGCCCATTATCCTCTCCGCGAGTTCATCACTTAGCGGCGTTATCCGGCGTTTTAGTACGACTACCTGATGGACTCGCCGACAAAATGTGCATGCGTCAGCAGGTGTGGTTGAGTGGAACCATCGACCCAAGGAGACGTCAATGAGCGAGTCCACCCCGAATGAGATTCCGGCCGTCAAGGTTGGCCGCAATGGTCCGTATCAGGTGTCGGGCGACGTCGTGTTGCACGACGCCAACGGCGAAGTGATTCCGACCGACGGACATTTCTGGCTCTGTCGCTGCGGTGAATCGCAGGACAAGCCGTTTTGCGACGGCAGCCACAAGCGAGTGGCCTTCACCGACCCCGGAACATTCCCGCCGGAGTAACGGCTCAGTAACTGGGTTTGTCGGGCTCAATCTGGTTGACCCACGCGACGACGCCGCCCCCCACATGAATGGCGTCAGAGAAACCTGCGCCCTTCACCACTGCGAGCGCCTCGGCCGAACGGCCACCGACCTTGCAGTAGAGAACAATGCGCTTGTCACTCGGCAGGTCTGCGAGGGCTGAACCGTCGAGGAACTTGCCCTTCGGAATCAACACCGAACCCGGAATCGACACGATTTCGTACTCGTGCGGCTCACGAACATCGATCAACTCGAAATCGTCCTCGCCGCGCTCACGAGCGTCGAGCATGTCGCGCAATGTCACCACTGAGATGGTGGAGTCGAGGGCAGCTTCGGCGGCGGCCTCGCTGATGGTGCCGCAGAACGCCTCGTAATCGATCAACTCGGTGACGGTGGGGTGCTCGCCACAAATCGCGCACTCAGGATCCTTACGCACGCGCACCTTGCGGAACACCATGTCGAGCGCGTCGTACACCATGAGCGATCCGACGAGCGGCTCGCCAATTCCGGTGAGCACTTTGATCGCCTCGGTGACCTGAATTGATCCGACGGTTCCGCAGAGTACGCCAAGAACACCGCCCTCAGCGCACGACGGCACCATGCCGGGCGGCGGCGGCTCGGGGTACAGGCAGCGATAGCAGGGGCCGTACTCGCTCCAGAAGACGCTGGCCTGACCATCGAAGCGATAGATCGAACCCCAGATGTACGGCTTATTCAGCAACACACACGCGTCATTCACCAAGTAGCGCGTCGCGAAGTTGTCAGTTCCATCGACGATGAGGTCGTATTGCGAGAACAACTCCATGACATTGCTGCTATCGACGCGCTCTTCATGCAGATTCACCGTGATCAGCGGATTGATTTCGCGCACAGTGTCGCGGGCGCTCTCGGCCTTGCTGCGACCGACATCGGACTGACCATGAATGATCTGCCGCTGCAGATTGCTCTCGTCGACCACGTCGAATTCGACGATGCCCAGCGTGCCCACGCCCGCGGCAGCGAGGTACATGAGCGACGGCGACCCGAGTCCGCCCGCGCCCACGCACAGCACCTTGGCGTTTTTCAGTCGCTTCTGCCCGTTCATCCCCACGTCGGGAATGATCAGGTGGCGGCTGTAACGACGAACCTCCTCGACCGTGAGCGAGTCTGCAGGCTCAACAAGAGGTGGCAGTGACACGGCATTCTCCAGGGAAGTCGACAGTGCAGGATGTAGACACAACCCTGTCACGCGCGGTGTTGTTCCCCACGTCGGGGGCGAGTACCTCTTCGCACCTGCGAGCCCTTTGCACCGGGAAGACCGTCGACTCGCACACCGTCAGACCACGCCGTCACCCCTGCGACTGAATCCTTCACATGGCCGGCAAGGAGGTTCCACTCGTCAACTCGGGGACTCGACCCGCGGTACACCAGACCAATACGGCGCCCCGGAGCCGGCGATCGGAAGTGGGCGAATCCCAGTTCCGCAGATCCTTCGGCCCACACGGCAGTCGCGGGCAGCAAGGTGGTGCCGAGCCCCGCCTCGACCAGCCGCACAATTGTCGACAAACTCGCAGCCCGCGCCGATCCGGCCTCGCGCGCACCGACGCTTCCGCACACTTCCAGGGCCTGATCGCGCAGGCAGTGACCCTCGTCGAGTAGCAGCAACCGCGATTCGACCAGCGACGTCAACGGCACGGCCTCACCGCCTGCCAACGGATGATCGGCAGGCACTGCCAAAACGAAGTCCTCGTCGTAGAGCGGTACCTCAGCCACGCCCGCCACCCCCGCAGGCAGCGCGAGAATCGCGGCATCAATGGCACCAGTCGACAGTGCCTCAAGGAGCCGTGCCGTGTGGTCTTCATGAATCTCAGGAAGCATCGCCGGCACCGCCTTCCGCAGGGTGCGCAGCATCGGCGGTGCGAGGTACGGCGCCACCGTCGGAATCATGCCGATACGCACCACGCCCGCCAGAGGCTCTCGGTCGGCATCCGCGAGCATCGCCAGAGCATCGAGCGACTCAAGCGACGCCCGCGCAGCAGGAAGGAGTCTCTGACCATCGGGAGTCACCAACACTCGGCGCGTCGTGCGCTCAATCAGTGCAACGCCCAGCTTGCGTTCAAGTGCCGCCAACGCTTGCGACAGTGCTGGCTGGCTCACCCGAGCAGCCGCCGCCGCATCACCGAAGTGACCCAGTTCGGCCACAGCGACGAACGCCCGTAACCCCGCGATCGACGGAGCCGACGAGCCCGGTGTCTGAGGGAGGAGGTCGAAGCCGTCGAGGAACTCATAGGCCATAACGATGAGTATATGGCTAATAAGTTGTTCTTCTTCTCAGTCTACGAAGTGTGGTGAACCTCCTGCAGCCCGTACACCGGCGTGGGAATGCCCTCGAGTCGTGCCTTGAGTTGCAACGACAAGAACTGCGAATAGTGTCGCGACTGGTGCAAGTTGCCACCGTGGAACCACATGTTCTGCACCTGGGTCGGCTTCCACATGTTGCGCTGTTCGCCCTCCCACGGCCCGGGATCCTTGGGCGTGTTCGAGCCGAGCCCCCACACCTTGCCAACCTGATCAGCGGTCTCGCGGTCGATGAGGTCAGCGACCCACCCATTCATCGAGGCGTATCCCGTGGCATACACGATGACGTCTGCCGGAATCTCGATGCCGTTGTCGAGCACGACACCGTCGGCCGTGAGGTGATCAACCTGCCCTGCGACGAGCTTGATCTTGCCGTCGATGATCATCTGCGAGGCGCCAATGTCGATGTAGTAACCCGAGCCTCGCCGCAGGTATTTCATGAAGAGACCCGAATCATCAGGTCCGAAGTCGAGTTGGAATCCAACTGATTCGAGGTCGGAATAGAAGTCGGCATCGACTTCGCGAATCTTGTCGTACACAGGCTTTTGGAAGTCGGCGAGAATCGCATACGGAAGCGACGCGAAGATCAAGTCGGCCTTCGCCGTCGTCACACCACTGCGAAGTGCGCGCTCCGAGTAGAGGTCGCCGAGTCCGATCTCCATCAGCGACTCCGACCGAACGATGTGCGTGGTTGAACGCTGCACCATCGTGACGTCGACACCGGCTTCGAACAGCGCCGCGCAGATGTCATGGGCCGAGTTGTTCGACCCAATCACGACCACCTTCTTGCCGACGTAGTCGTCGGGCCCTGGGTGCTTCGACGAGTGGTGCTGCTCACCGGCAAACGTGTCGGCGCCCGGGAAGTTCGGAATGTTCGGTTGCGCCGACATACCAGTGGCAAATACCAACTGGGTGGGACGCAGCACCACCTCTTCACCATCGCGGTCAACGACCACCGACCATGTTCCCGCGGCTTCATCCCACGCCGCGTGCTTGACCTCAGAACGCGTCCAGTAGTTGAGTTCCATCACCTTCGTATACATCTCAAGCCAGTCGCCGATCTTGTCCTTCGGCGAGAACACCGGCCAGTTCGCTGGAAAGTCGATGTAGGGCAGGTGGTCGTACCAGACCGGATCGTGCAGGCACAGCGACTTGTAGCGCTTGCGCCACGAATCACCCGGCCGGTCGTTCTTTTCAACAATGATCGTCGGAACACCGAGTTGGCGCAGCCGCGCACCCAGACCAATCGCCCCCTGACCACCGCCGATGATCACCACATACGGCTGGGTGTCGTATCCCAAGGAGGCGAGCTCTTCTTCGCGCTCTTCCTTCCATGTCTTAGCACCGAGGTTCTGTCCGTGCTTGGCACCAAGCGGCCGCGTGAATCCCGACTTCTCCTCGTATCCCTTGAGTTCAACCATCGTCGTGAGCAGAGTCCAGATACGACCGTCACGAACGCGAATCAGGCCGAATCCACGCGCAACGTCGGTCTCGAAACTGATCCACCCTTCGAGTAGGCCGTCGGCCTCAGTGGCCACTTCTCCCTCGGCAACCTGCCAACCCGAAGGCTTCACCTGTGCCAGGCATTCGCCGAGCATGCCGCGTACTTGGTCGTGGCCCTCCATCGTGCGGATGTTCCAGGTGAACGACACCAGGTCGCGCCAATAGCACTCATCGGCGAAAAGGTTGACGGCCGCATCAATGTCACCTCGCTCGAGTGCCTCGCCGAACGTGGCGAGGAAAGCGTTGAGTGACGCAGTGGCAGTTGGGTCAAGCATGGAAGTCCTCCAAAGTCATCGGTCAGGCTTCGCGCCAGTGTGGAACCTCAGCCAAGGGCGGTCAACCGGTTTAGCAGTTTTCCAGTTCGATCATTACGAGGTAGTCGCACTCGCGCGCACTAAAACCCCGTGACGTGATGCCACCAACGACTGCTACCCGCTCCCTTGCCGCACGATGGCACAGTCCACGCGCGTCTGTCACTCTTGTCTCTATGTCTCGTCCCGTCGTTGGTCTCACCTGCTACGTCGAACCAGCAGCGTGGGGCGCGTGGAGTACTCGCGCCGCACTCATTCACACCGCCTACGTCGACTGCCTCACCGAAGCAGGCGCACGCGTGGTGATCCTTCCGCCTGACGACGGCGACGAAGTACTCGATCGACTCGACGGCCTCGTCATTGCGGGTGGCGCTGACATCGACCCAGCCCACTACGGCCACGAACCGCACGCCACCACCGACGTGCCACGCGCCGACCGCGATGCCAGCGAGTTGACCCTCTACCGCGGTGCGCGTCGACGCGGTATTCCCGTACTCGGAATCTGTCGCGGATTACAAGTCATGGCAGTTGCCGAGGGTGGCCATTTGCATCAACACCTTCCCGATGTCGTCGGCGACCTTCGACACCGCGATGCACCGGGTACCTTCAGCGAGCATGGCGCAACGTTCACTCCCGGTTCGCTCGCGGCGCGTGTCACTGGCAGCACCACCGCCACCGTCAACTCGTCGCACCATCAAGCGGTCGCCGACGCGGGAGCGCTGACCGTCAGCGGGTGGGCCGACGACGACACCATCGAGACAGTAGAAGATCCCTCCGCGCCGTTCGTGCTCGGAGTTCAGTGGCACCCCGAACAAGGCGCCGATGACACCAGCCGGCGGCTGTTCGCGACGTTCACCGATGCGGCACGCAACTACCGAGTGTCGATCAGTTAGTCAGACGTGTCGAAGAAGATGTTCTTCGTCTCGGTGAAGGAGTCGAGCGCGTCGGGTCCGAGTTCGCGGCCGAGGCCCGACTGCTTGAAGCCACCGAACGGTGTCCAGTAGCGCACCGACGAATGCGAGTTCACCGACAGGTTGCCGGTCTCAATGCCACGCGCAACCCGAATGGCTCGACCGACATCGCGCGTCCAGATCGAACCGGACAATCCGTAGGGCGAATCATTCGACTGCCGCACGGCATCGTCTTCATCCTCAAAGGGCATCACCACGACGACCGGCCCGAAAATTTCCTCTTGCACCACGCGATCCTTTGATGAGGTCGCTTCCAACACCGTCGCCGGGTACCAAAAGCCTGGGCCTTCAGGCACCGAACCGCGGAAGAGCACGCTGGCGTCATCGGGAACGAAAGACGCCACGGTCTGGCGATGCTTGGCCGTGATCAACGGACCCATTTCGGAAGTCTCGAGTCGGGGATCTTCGACGCGCACACCCTTGACCGCAGGGATGAAGAGTTCGAGGAATCGGTCGTACACCGACTTCTGCACCAGGATGCGTGAGCGGGCACAGCAGTCTTGTCCCGCGTTGTCGAACACACCGTAGGGCGCACGCGCAGCCGCCAATTCAAGGTCAGCATCGGCGAAGATCACGTTGGCACTCTTGCCACCCAGTTCGAGTGTCACTCTCTTCACCTGGGGAGCACACTGCGCCATCAACGCAGTACCCACTTCGGTCGAACCTGTGAACACCACCTTGCGTACCGACGGATGCGCGACGATGGCGTTACCCACGATCGACCCCTTGCCAGGAATCACCGTAAAGACACCGTCGGGAAGGCCCGCCTCACGACCGAGCTCGGCCAGCCGAATCGCTGTCAGAGGCGTCACTTCCGCCGGCTTAAGCACCACCGTGTTTCCCGCGGCCAACGCCGGCGCGAAACCCCAACCGGCAATCGGCATCGGGAAGTTCCACGGCACGATGACACCGACAACACCCAGCGGCTCCTTGATGGTGACATCAAGTCCGTTGGCGACTGGAATCTGACGCCCGAAGAGCCTTTCCGGTGCAGCGCTGTAGTAGTTCAGAACATCGCGCACGTTGCCGGCTTCCCAGCGCGCATTGCCGATGGTGTGGCCCGCGTTAGCAACTTCGAGCTGCGCGAGTTCTTCGACGTGGTCGTCGACGAGTGCGGCGAACGCCCTGAGCAGTCGTGCCCGATCGCCGGGTGCGACGTGCCGCCACGAGTCGAAGGCGCGATGCGCTTTCTCAATCAGCGCGTTGGTTTCTTCCGCCGAGGTCGACGGCACCTGCTTCACCACTAGTTCAGTGGCGGGGTTGATCACATCGTGCATCGGCAGCGTTGACACGGTGGTTATGCCTCCGGGATCGCGATATCGGATATCTGAAAGTGTGCAACGACCTACATGCGTTCGAAACTGCGGAAGAGCTCCCAATCGGTGACGGCCGATTCGAAGGCTTCCAGTTCAATGCGGGCCGTGTTGGCGTAGTGCGCGTAGACCTCATCGCCAAACGTGTCGCGCACCCACTGGCTGCCCTCCCACAACTCAAGAGCTGTCGCGAGATTCGAAGGAATTCGCACGGCGTCTGACCCGTACGCATTACCCCGGAAAATGGGCTCGAGTTCCAGATTGCGATCGATGCCGTCGAGGCCCGCCGCGATCATTCCTGCAACAGCGAGGTACGGATTGACGTCACCACCCGGCACTCGATTCTCAAGCCGAAGTGACTGGCCATGCCCCACGAGCCGGAACGCGCAGGTGCGGTTATCGCGTCCCCACTTCGCGGCCGTCGGCGCGAACGAGCCCGCAGCGAATCGCTTGTACGAATTGATGTTCGGCGCGAAGAAGAGAGCGAGTTCGGCAAAGTGATCGAGCTGACCGGCGATGAATGAGCGGCCCAAAGCCGACAAACCCTCGTCGTCGGACTCATCCGCCATCACCAAACTGCCGTCAGTTCCGCGGAACGACAGATGGATGTGACACGAGTTGCCTTCACGCTGATTGAACTTGGCCATGAAGGTCAACGAGTTGCCCCGCTGGGCAGCAATCTCTCGCGCTCCGGTTTTGTAGATGGAGTGGTTGTCGCAGGTCGCGTGAGCGACGTCGTACTTGAACGCGATTTCGTGCTGCCCAAGGTTGCACTCGCCCTTGACCGACTCGACAGTCATTCCAGCTGCGGCCATCCCAAGGCGAATATCGCGCAGTAGCGGCTCAATGCGCGACGTTCCGACAATGGAGTAGTCAACGTTGTAGAGATTGCTCGGTGTCAGGTCGCGGTAGGCACCGCGCCACGCATCTTCGTAACTGTCTTCAAACACGATGAACTCAAGCTCGGTGCCCACCAACGCGACTAATCCGCGCTCAGCGAGTCGGGCTTCTTGGGCCTCGAGTATCTGGCGAGGCGACGCGGCCACGGAAGTGCCGTCGTGCCACCTCACGTCGGCAAGCACCATCACGGTGCCCTCATGCCACGGAATCCGCCGCAGGGTCGACATATCGGGAGCCATGACGAAGTCGCCGTAGCCGGTGTCCCATGACGACATGCTGTAGCCGCCCACGGTGTTCATATCGATGTCAACCGCGAGCAGGTAATTGCATCCCTCGGTGCCGTGCGCGAGCACCTCATCAACGAAGTACTCACCATGAATGCGCTTGCCTTGAAGCCTGCCCTGCATGTCTGTGATCGCCACGATGACCGTGTGGATGGCACCGGACTCAACCTCGGCTCGCAGTTCGTCAACCGTCAACATTCCACGCTTGGCCACGGCCACTCCCGTCGTGCAGGTGCGGGGACCTTCCGCCGCTGATCCGACGCTACTCCCACGCAACCACCTTCCGCGGGGATACCCTGCGGTCATGCACGATGTCGAGGCAGTGCTAGACCGGATCGGGCTACTCCAGGGTCCGCGAACGGTCCGCGACCTCGCCGGGGGGCTCACCAATCGCAATCTCAAGGTCACGACCGATCACGGCATTTTTGTGGTGCGACTGTCGTCTCCGTCGGCCGGATTACTCGCCGTCGATCGCGATATCGAATACCGCAACACGCTGATCGCCGCCGAAACCGTCGGCGCCGGAGTCGTCGACTACCTGCCCGGCGAAGGGGTCCTCGTCATCAACTGGATCGAGGGCACGACCTTCACCGAAAGTGACCTACTCGACGAACGCAACCTTGTGCGCGCCGCGCAGGCCTGCCACCGACTTCACTCGGGGCGCAGATTCGGAAACGATTTCGACATGTTCGACATCCAGAAGCGGTACCTCGGCGTGGTTCTTGAGAAGGGTTTTCGACTACCCGATCGTTACCGCGATTTCGAGCCCCAGGTTGCACGCATGCGCGCGGCGCTGTCAGTGCAGCCCGTTGCCACCGTCCCCTGCAATAACGATCTACTTGCTGGCAACTTCATCGATACCGGCACTGATTTGCGTCTCATTGACTACGAGTACAGCGGCAACAACGACCCCTACTTCGAACTGGGCAATATTTGGAGCGAGTCGACCTTGCCCCTCGACCATCTCGAAGTGCTCGTCACCGCGTACGACGGCACTCCTTCGCACAGCCGTCTCGCCCGGGCGCGCCTCTTGGCTCTGATTGGCAAGTACGGATGGATGCTCTGGGCCGCAATTCAGTACTCCGTGAGCACCCTTGACTTCGATTTCTGGTCGTGGGGCATGGAGAAGTACGAGCGGGCAGTCGCTGAATTCGACAGCCCCGACTTTGAGCGACTCCTCACTGACTGCGCGCAACCTTTCTAATCGACACAACCCGCCCGTGTCGATCGCCCAAAGTTCCCACCGCGCCCACCCATTTTCCGCTATACCAGAGGCATCGGGGTACCTAGACGTTGTTCCATGTCGTTCCGAGGAGGAGCACGTGAGTGATACAAGCAAGCTGACCGCCGACGAGCAGATGCTCGCCGATCTTGGTTACAAGCAGGAACTAGACCGCTCGTGGAGCGGTTTCTCTAACTTCGCCATTTCGTTCTCGATCATTTCGATTCTGGCTGGCTGTTTCACCACCTTCTACTTCGGCTGGAACTATGGCGGACCGGTCGCCATTTCCATCGGCTGGCCAGCCATTGCGACCTGCATTCTCATCATCGGCTTCTGCATGAGCGAATTGGTGTCGGCCTACCCCACGTCCGGCGGTATCTACTGGTGGGCAAGCAAGCTCGGCGGCGTCAAGGCGGGCTACTACACCGGTTGGCTGAACTTGATCGGGCTAGTGGCGATCGTTGCGTCCGTCGCCTACGGCGCCGCCACCTTCCTTGACCTATCACTGCAACACCTCAGCGACTCGTGGGTGAAAGGCTGGCCGGTCGGTGAGTCGATGGCCATCGGAACTCCAGGAGCGTTGACCCGCGTCTTCGTTCTGTTCTTCATCATCCTGATCGTTGTTGCCCTCCTCAACATTTTCTCGAGTCACCTACTCGCACTCATAAACAATGTCTCCGTGTGGTGGCATGTGGCCGGCGCCACCATCGTGGTCCTGATTTTGGTTTTCGGACTCAAAGAGGGCGCATCCCACTGGAACGTCCACGATGTCTTCACGTACCAGGTCAACAACACCGACGGGCTGTTCGGTGGTGCAACGAGCGGACCGGGATTCTGGTTCTACATTCTTCCCCTTGGTTTCCTGCTCACTCAGTACACGATTACCGGCTACGACGCCTCGGCACACCTTTCAGAGGAAACTGAGGGTGCAGCAGATGCTGCTGCCAAGGGCATTTGGCGCTCGATCTTCTACTCCGCAATCGGAGGCTGGATCTTGCTGCTGGCCTTCCTGTTTGCGGTACAAGACCCGGTCGCTGTCACGAAGGGGTACGGCGGAGTTCAACTCATCTTCGACCAAGCGCTCACCCCATTCATGTCGGGTTCAGTTCTACTCATTGCCACCATCGGTCAACTGTTCTGCACCACCGCTTGCCTCACCTCGGCCTCACGCATGCTCTTCGCTTTCAGCCGTGACGGTGCAGTGCCTGGTGCCGCACTGTGGTCAAGACTCAACAAATCGAAGACTCCGGTGAACGCCGTACTTGCGGTGGCTCTCGCGGGCTTGATCCTCACTCTTCCCGCCTTGTGGCCGGTCAACGTGGCCACTGAGGACGCCCCGATCTACAGCGCAACGGCCTTCTTCGCGATTGTGTCGATTGGCGTGCTCGGCTTGTATCTTGCTTTTGCCATCCCGATCTACTACCGATGGAGGCAAGGCAGCAACTTCAAGCAAGGCTCGTGGAACCTCGGAAACAAGTGGAAGTGGATGGCACCAGTCGCCATTCTTGAGGTCGCCATCACTTCGGTGTATTTCATCATGCCTATCTGGGCTGAAGGCACCCCCGGTTTCCTCCGCAGCATTCTCGGCGGACCGACGATCGAGGAGTTACCCTTCGACTGGCGCTACGTCAACTACGCGCCGCTCGTTCTCGGAGTGATTCTCATCCTGCTCTGGATTGGCTGGCACGTCTCGGCCAAGAAGTGGTTCACCGGACCGAAGAACACAATTGGTCTGCCGGCCGGAGTTTCGTCCGCGGATGAGATTTACCTTGAGCACCACGACAAGGGAATGCTCGAAGACGGCGGCGACACCGTCTAGTTCACCACCGTGGGAAGGGCGTCTTTCGGACTCATCCGAAGGGCGCCCTTCCTGCGTTCGTTCGTTCGATCGTTCGATCGTTCGATCGTTCGATCGTTCGGGGGCGAACTCCCCCCACACCGGGCATCTTCGGTCAACAAGTGCCCGTGCGGGGATTCTTCGGTCAAGAGATGCCCACAAGCCGAGAGAACCTCGTCGTGGACGGTCCACCCTGTGGCACCCACGCGCGTTGGATATCGGTAGTGTGAAATGCATGGCCGACCTGCCCACAGGCGCACACGTCGTCATCATCGGTGGCGGAATCGTCGGTGCGAGCGTCGCCTACCATCTGACCCAACTGGGCATGACCGACGTGGTGTTGATCGAACAAGGTGAGCTTTCCAGCGGCACCACCTGGCACGCCGCAGGTCTGGTGGGCCAACTACGCGCCACCGAAAGCGGTACTCGACTCGTTCAATACTCGGCCTCGCTCTACGCCTCGCTCGAGGCAGAAACCGGGCTTTCCAGCGGCTACAAGGAATGCGGCGGAGTCACCGTTGCCCGTACTCCCGAGCGCATGGTGCAGTTGCTGCGCACCGCCGCTTCCGCCGAGGCGTACGACCTTGAGTGCGAAATCCTCACACCCGCACAAGCGCTCGACATGTATCCCATTCTTGAGACGAGCGATTTACAAGGTGCCATCTGGCTTCCGCGCGATGGAACAGCCAACCCCACCGATGTCACGCAGGCGCTCGCACGTGGTGCACGCATGCGCGGTGCTCGCATTTACGAGCACACACGCGTCGTCGGAATCACCAGCGCTAACGGGGCCGTCACCGGAGTGCAGACCGACGCCGGCGACATCGAGACAGAGATCGTCATCAACTGCGCGGGCCAATGGGCCAAAGCGATCGGCGCGATGTGCGGTGTGAATGTTCCGCTCCATTCGGCCGAGCACTTCTACGTCGTTACGGAGCAGATCGAAGGCGTGCATCGAATGATGCCCATCTTGCGCGATCCCGATGGTTACACCTACATGAAGGAAGAGGTCGGCGGCCTCGTGGTCGGCGGCTTCGAGCCCGAGGCTAAACCGTGGGTTGCTCCGGATGAGATTCCCTACCCCTTCGAATTCCAATTGCTCGATGAAGACTGGGACCACTTCGAAATCTTGATGGAAAGCGCTCTCCACCGCGTGCCTGCTCTGCAGACCACCGGAATCAAGAAGTTCTACAACGGGCCCGAGTCATTTACCCCTGACAATCAATTCATCCTCGGCGAAGCACCGGAACTGCGTCACTTCTTCGTCGCCGCGGGCTTCAACTCCGTTGGCATCGCCTCAGCAGGAGGTGCCGGTAAGGCACTTGCTGAGTGGGTAGTTTCCGGCGAACCACAAACCGACCTCGTCAGCGTCGACATTCGCAGGTTCGCTGACTTTCACGGTAACAATCAGTGGTTGCGCGCACGTGTGGGCGAAGTGCTCGGTCTGCACTATTCGGTTCCGTGGCCCAACCGAGAATTCGCAACCGCCCGACCATTCCGCAGGTCGCCGGTACACGAGCGACTCGCTGCCGCTCACGCCAACTTTGGTTCACGTATGGGCTGGGAACGGCCCAACTTCTTCGCACCCGCGGGAGTCGAGCCAGAAATCGAGTACGCCTGGGGCCGTCAGAATTGGATTCCCTGGGTTGACGCCGAGCAGCGGGCAACGCGCGAGGCAGTCGCGCTCTATGACGAGACGAGTTTCGGCAAACTACTGATCACGGGCATCGACGCCGAACGCCTGCTGCAGTGGCTATGTACCGCCGATGTCGCCGTGCCCGTCGGGTCTGTCGTATACACCGGTGCCCTCAATGCCCGCGGCACTTATGAAGCAGACGTCACGGTCACTCGCACCGCGCACGACGAGTTCCTGTGGGTCACCAGTTCCGGTTCTGCCGTGCGCGACGCAGCGTGGATTCGACGCCACCGCGAACCGGGAATGCAGGTTGAAGTTGTCGACGTCTCGAGCGCCTACGCGGTGATCGGAGTCATGGGTCCTGCGTCACGCGAACTACTTCAGCGAGTCTCGCGCGCCGATCTGTCCAACGACGGTTTTCCGTTCTCGACATCGCGCTTGATCGACATCGGCCCCTTCACGGTGCGAGCGACACGTCTGACGTACGTCGGCGAACTCGGTTGGGAACTCTACGTTCCGGCCGAATTCGCGATTGGTGTGTTCGACCGACTGCACGAGCAGGGGGCCGACCTCGGGGTACGCAACGCCGGCTACTACGCGATCGGTGCGTTGCGTCTTGAGAAGGGGTACCGCGCATTTGGCCCCGAACTGAACCCCGACTACGGACCGGTCGAAGCAGGGCTCACCTTCACGTGCAAACTCGCATCCGGCATCGACTTCATCGGGCGCGAGGCCGTCGAAGCGGTGCGCGCAGCCGGTCCACGCCGTCGGTTAGTCTCGCTCACGGTCGACGATGCTGAAGCCACCCTCTGGGGCGGTGAATTGGTGTTGTGCGATGGAGTGGCCGTCGGGCAGGTCACCTCTGCCGCCTACGCCACGACGATGGGTCGGTGTGTGGGGCTTGCCTACGTGCGGCGTCCCGATAGTCAGCCGGTCACGAAGGACGACATCGAATCGGGCGGATACACCGTCAACGTCGGCGGCGACGTTCTGCCGATCACCGTCAGTCTGCGTGCCCCCTACGATCCGAGCAACCAGCGCATCAAAGCATAGGCGTGCGAGATCAACTGCCAGAACGCACTGGTCGGCCGATGATGTTGAGCCACAGGGCCGCAACTTCTTCGGGATGCTCCATCTGCGCGACATGCCCGCAGTCGCTGAGCACCACTACCTGAGCGTTCGGGAACGCGTCGTGCACACCGTGCGCCATCTTTGAGTTCACCAACTTGTCGTGCCGACCGTAGATCACCAATGTCGGAACGGTGATGCGGCGCGTGAGCTGCCACGGACGGTCGGGACCGCTGTCGAGATAGGTCGCCATGAGCCCTCGCAATGAGCCAAGGAAAGCATCAGCGAGGTAGGTGTGGCCGTCGCGCTTGGCCACCTCGTCAGCGAATTCCTCCCAACGTACTTCCGGCACTCGTCCACTGTCGGCAAAGCACAGGTCAATCGTCGCGCGGGCCCGACGTGAAGGTTCGAGAGTGAGGTACTTGCGCATCATCGAATTGCCAACGCCAGGAATGGAAATCACCGGCAGGTGAATGTTGGTACGGCGTGGACGACGCTCGGGCAGTGCGGGCGAGACGAGGGTGACACTGCGCACCAACTCCGGCCGGCGGGCCGCCAGCTGAACCGAGACCGCCCCACCCATCGAGTTTCCGAACAGGTGAACGGGCTGACTACCAAAGCGAATCTCGATGAGTTCAGCGACCGCACGTGCATGGGCAGCCGGACTGTAATCGCCATCGCGCGGCGGGGGCGACTGCCCGAAGCCGGGAAGATCGACGGCAATCGACTCACAGCGAGACTGCAGGGCGCCCATCAGGTCGGTCCAGTTCATCGCTGAGCCGCCCAACCCGTGGATGAACACGGCGGGCTCTCCCTCACCAGTGGTGGGCGCAGACCGCACGTGCAGCGTTCGGCCGGGCAAAGACAAGGTCTCTGCCGGCCAGGGGGGAAGGACGTCGCCGTACTCGCGCACCGACTCAGAAGTAGTCACCCCTTAAGGCTACCCCGCGTGCTCCCGCGCCAAACGGGGTAGTTACTCGCGGGTAGCATTGGAGGGTGTCCAGTTCCGAGTCCGCTGTCGAGACCACGCGCGGTTCTCGGCTGCCCCGATCCGAGCGGCGAATTCAACTGCTTGAGGCAGCGTTGGAAGTCTTCGTTGCGCAGGGCTACCACGCCGCCGCCATGGACGACATTGCCGAGCGCGCGAGGGTGAGCAAGCCGGTTCTCTACCAACACTTTCCCAGCAAACTTGACCTCTACCTCGCGTTGCTCGAGGCCGGTCGCGATCGCCTCCTTTCGCTCGTGCGGGCAGCACTGACCTCAACGCACGACAACAAACTGCGAGTGCAGGCGACAACAGGTGCTTATTTTGCCTTCGTGGAAGAGAGCGCCGGTGCCTTCCGACTGGTATTCGAGTCTGATCTGACCAACGACCCGCGCGTTCGCGCCTTGATCGATTCTGCCAATCGTGAAATTGCGCTGATGATTTCCGAGGTCATCGCCGAAGACACCGGATTAGCCCCCGAGCCCTCACTACTGCTCGGATTTGGGCTTGCCGGTGCCGCGCAGACCGCGGCACTGCAATGGCTGCATGATCCCGACGGAATCAATCGGGCCGACGCTGCTGCCCTCGTGGCCCGACTGCAGTGGCGCGGAATCTCCGGTATCCCCCGCCAGTCCTAACTTCCCCTCCCCGCGACCATCTTTTTCCCGCATCGGGGACACCCAAGCGCACACCTAGCGCGTTAATCTTCCCCACCACGCGGGAATGAGTCGTCGGCCCCTAGGGTTGGCAGAGGTACGACCTAGGAACCTGCGAGCGAAGGGCCCCCCGTGGAGATCAAGATCGGCGTTCAGCACACGAACCGAGAACTGGTGCTCGAGAGCACCCAGTCGGCCGAAGAGGTTCTGAGCCTCGTCAGCGCAGCGGTGAAGGACGGGACCCTGCTCACCCTGACCGACGACAAGGGCAGGCAAATCGTGGTCCCCGGCAAGCACGTGGCATTCGTCGAACTCGGCGCGCCTGAGGGCCGCAAGGTCGGCTTCGCCACCTAAGTTACGACGCGAGGCCGAGTGACTGCATGCGCCGCGTGTGATTCTCGGTAAGCCGGTTGAACATCCGGGCGATTTCGGCCAAATCAATCGACGTTGTGTCGCCGCTGCTCACGAGGAACTCCGTGAGTGCGTCACGCTCTGCCGCGACCCGCTGGGCCTGAGACAACGCCTCCCCCACCAGCCTGCGACCCCACAACGCAAGCCGTCCCGCCACCGCCGGATCCGCGGCAATGGCCTCGCGAACCGTCGTCACCACGAAGGCCGACTGGCCGAGGTCCTCGCACACGTCGGTCACCAACGCACGGTCGGCAGGCTGGAGAACCACGGCGATCTCGCGGTAGAAGTCAGTTCCGATGCCATCACCCACGTAGGCCTTGACCAGGCTCTCGAGCCAGTCACTCGGCGCTGTGTGTAAATGGAAGCCATCGATCGCATCAACGAACGGACGAATGGCTTCCTCCGGATCGGCGCCGAGTTCAACAAGTCGGTCGCGCAAGCGGGTGAAATGCCGATGTTCTGCCGACGCCATCGCCGCTAACGCCGCGGCATCGTCGATCGTCGGCGCCATCGCAGAGTCCGCCGCGAGGCGTTGAAAGGCCGAAAGTTCGCCGTAGGCAAGCACTGCAAGCAAGTCGATTGCCGCTGCCCGGTAGCGGGCCTCATGGGCGCCAGCATCAGTCACGGGCCCCAGCGTAGGACCCTCGCGGTACCATGAAGTCACATTTACCTCACTTGGAGAATCTCCTGACCACCGATCCGGCGCCTTCGCCCGACTTGTCGAGCCCCCCTGAGTCACCCACCTTCGCCGAACTCGGCGTCAATCCCGCGACGGTTTCGGCCCTCGAAGCGGCCGGAATTACCCGCGCCTTTCCGATTCAGGCGATGACGCTGCCGCTCGCGCTCGCCGGCCAAGACCTCATCGGTCAGGCCAAGACGGGCACCGGTAAGACCCTTGGTTTCGGCATCCCACTGCTGCAATCGGTCGTGGGGCCCAACGATGACGGGTACGGCGACCTCGAGCACCCGGGTAAGCCGCAAGCATTGGTCATCGTTCCCACCCGCGAACTGTGCGTTCAGGTGGCCGGCGACCTTCACATGGCCGGTAGCCACCGCGGAATCCGCGTACTCGCCGTCTACGGCGGTCGCGCCTACGAGCCCCAGGTCGAGTCGCTGCGCACCGGCAATGACGTTGTCGTCGGAACCCCAGGTCGCCTGATCGATCTGGCTCAGCAGCGCCACCTTGACCTATCGAATGTGCGCGTCCTCGTCCTCGACGAGGCCGACGAAATGCTCGACATGGGCTTCCTCCCCGACGTCGAGAAGTTGGTCGCGCAAACACCAGCGGGTCGCCAGACGATGCTCTTCTCGGCCACGATGCCCGGCCAGATCGTCAATCTCGCTCGTCGCTACATGACCCAGCCCACGCACATTCGCGCCACCGATCCCAACGATGCTGGCGCCACCGTCGACAACGTCGAGCAGCATGTCTGGCGCACTCACTCGCTCGACAAGATCGAACTTGTGGCGCGCATCCTGCAGGCTGAGGGCCGCGGGCTCACCATCATTTTCAGTCGCACGAAGCGCACTGCCCAGCGAGTCTCCGACGAACTCACCGAACGCGGATTCGCCGCCGGTGCCGTGCACGGAGATCTCGGTCAAGGTGCGCGCGAGCAGGCACTGCGCGCATTCCGTAACGGCAAAGTTGATGTACTCGTCGCCACCGATGTGGCGGCCCGCGGTATTGACGTGCAAGACGTCACGCATGTCATCAACTACGAGTGCCCCGACGACGACAAGACCTATCTGCACCGCATCGGTCGCACGGCACGCGCGGGCGCTTCCGGTGTCGCGATCACCTTTGTCGATTGGCAGGACACCACTAAGTGGCAGGTCATCAACAAGACGCTCGGGTTGGCATTCCCCGATCCCATTGAGACGTACTCCAACAGTGAGCACGTGTACACCGGGCTCGGAATTCCGACCACGGCGAAGGGCAGCCTGCCTCGCGCGCAACGTACTCGCGAAGGCCTCGAGGCCGAGCAGGTTGAAGACCTCGGAGAAACCGGCAAGAGGGGCAAGCCCGCGAGCAGCTCGAAATCAGGCAGTCCAAAGTCAGGTGGCTCCAAATCCGGTGGCTCACACTCGGGCAGTTCGAAGTCGAGTGGCTCCAAGTCCAGCGGCTCACACCCCAGTGAGGCGAAGACCACCGACGGTGCCCCAGCGGCAAAGAAGCGGCCACCGCGCAAGCGCACTCGGCGCAGCGGCGAATCCTCGACCGCCACGTCGCCAGACTCCTGACGTAGCGAGCCAGACGCTCTAGGGTTTGTCACGTGAGCATTCCCCGGTCGTTGGTCGTACCCTCGGATGCCACCTGCCGACGCCTGATAACCACACGGTTCGACCACGCAGCGATCACGATGGCATCCATCGGTGACGAGCCACGCGGTACTGCGGTGCTCGTGCCTGGTTTCACCGGTAGCAAGGAAGATTTCCTCGCAATCCTCGAACCCCTCGCAGCTGCGGGCTACGCCGTCACCACCTACGACCAGCGGGGACAGTTCGAATCTCCCGACCGCAATGCGCCCACCTCACTTGACGTCCACGATCCGCTCTCGACTCTGGCCGTTGATCTGCTCGCCCTCATCGACACCGTGTCACCTGATCACCCGGTGCATCTGGTGGGACATTCGATGGGCGGCTTGGTGGCCCGGGCGGCGACGCTGACGCAACCGGGCCGGATGGCGTCCCTCACCTTGCTCTGCAGCGGCCCAGGAGCACTACCTGAGGACCAACGACCCATTCTTGAAGTGCTCAGAGCGGCCCTGGAATCGGCGACCCTTGAGCAGGTCTGGGAAGCCAAGGTGGCCTTGGACCAGTCACAGGGCATCGAAACTCCACCCGCCGACATTCAGGAATTTCTGCGCCGCCGTTTCCTGGCCAATACACCCGAGGCGCTGGCCGCCAAGGCGCGAATACTCACCACCGAGCCCGACCGCACCGCCGAACTCGCGGTCACCACTGCTCGGGCAGGTGTGCCGGTGATGGTGCTCCACGGCGCCGATGACGACGCCTGGCCCATCGACGATCAGGTGGCGATGGGCCTCGCACTCGGTGCCGAACTCTGCACCATCGAGGACGCAGGACACTCGCCAGCATTTGAACAACCCGACGAAACGGCCGCTGCGCTCGTCGATTTCTGGAATCGCTCGACATCCCAACCGGCCGGTGAGGTGTGAGCACCGGTTCTGGCGGGTATCAGGGTCCCGTGACCTTGCAATTGCGCCTGCCCGGTGAGCCACTCTCGGCTCGCGAGGCGCGCAGGGCCATCACGACGTGGGCGCTCACTCACGGCGTCGGCCCGGAGGTTGATGACCTCCAGTTGGTCACCAGCGAACTGGTCGCCAATGCCGCGTCACACGGCAGCGGCCCGGTGACCTTGGAAGCCGAACACACCGGAACATCGATTCGACTGCGCGTCAGCGACTCCGGCGCCCTCCCCCCTCAACCTCGGCAGCCCAGCGATGACGACGACAGCGGTCGTGGCCTGCTGATCGTGGCCGCTCTGGCGCACTCTTGGGGCAGTGTCATTCATGCCGATTCCACCGAGGTGTGGGCCGAATTCCTGCTGACTGCTCCGTGACGGTGGGCAATGACGCTCGCCTGATCCCCTGCGTCGGTGCCATCGTGCACGACGGCAGCGGCCGCCTGCTGGTGATTAGACGTTCGAACCCACCCGCTGAAGGCATGTGGTCTATTCCCGGTGGTCGTTGTGAAATCGGAGAGACCGCTGAGCAGGCTTGCGCACGGGAAGTACGCGAGGAAACCGGACTCGAGGTTGAGGTCGGCGAACTGCTCGGAACCGTCGAACGTGACTCACCCTCCGGAGGTATTTACGTGATCGACGACTTCCGCGCTTACCTCTCGCCGCACAGCCCCACCACACCCCACGCGGGTGACGACGCGTCAGACGCCCGTTGGGCCACGCGAGCCGAACTGATCGAGCTGCCGACCTCCGCCGGTCTCATCGAGGCTCTGACCGAGTGGAACTGCCTCCCCGACTGAGTGTCGCGTTTACGTCGATGTTCCGCCCGTAATCCACACCTATCCCCTACCGTGTGCCCATGGCCACGATCACACCCCTGCCCCCACACCAGTCGCACCTTGGCACCTTTCCGCGGTTACTGTTCGCCCTCAATGCCATCTGCGCCTGGATCGGTCTGGCGATCGGAACGACATCAAGCGCACTGGCCCTCTACGACTACCCCCACACCGATCCGAATCTTTTCGGCTTCAATACCTCGCCGATCGGGCGTCTGATCGACACCTACAGCTATTTCACGATCTGGAGCAATCTTGTCGTCGCGATCGTGATGACGATCCTCGTTTTCGCCCCCAACCGCGGCCGCATCTTCAAGGTGCTGCACCTCGACGCCCTGATGATGATCACGGTCACCGGCATCCTCTACTGGATGCTCCTTGCCGCGACATCGACGAGCATCGGCATCGATCGCATTGGCAACCTGTTCGACCACACGATCACGCCGTTCATCACCATCGTCATCTGGCTCATCGTCGGACCCCGCAACTGGATTCGCTGGTGGACGGTGTTAGCAGCGCTGATCCTGCCGATCGTATGGGCGGGCTACACCCTCGTTCGCGGCACGATCCTCAACACGTGGCCCTACCCATTCCTGAACGTGGCCAAGTACGGAATGCCCGCCGTGCTCACCACCATCGGCGCCATTGCGGTCTTCGGATTACTGATCGGATTCATCTACTACGGAATCGATCTGCTGCTCAGTCGCAAAGCACGCGCATCCCAGCGAGCCGCCGACGCCACCGATGCGGCAGCCGCCGCGCACTTCGACACGGTTTAGCGCGCCGCGTAATCCTCAAGCAATCGACGCGCGATGATCATCCGCTGAATGTCGGCGGTTCCTTCACCGATCATCAGCATGGGAGCTTCGCGGTAGAGACGCTCGATCTCGTACTCCTTGGCGTAGCCGTAACCGCCATGAATACGGAATGAGTCCTCGACAACTTCCTTGCAGTACTCGCTCGCGAGATACTTCGCCATGCCCGCCTCGAGGTCGTTGCGCTCGCCGGAGTCCTTGGTGCGCGCTGCTCGGATCATCATCTGGTGAGCTGCCTCAACCTTGGTGGCCATGTCGGCCAACCGGAATGCCACAGCCTGGTGATCGGCAATCTGCTTACCGAAGGTGTGACGCTGCTGAGCGTAGGCAACACCGAGTTCAAAGGCACGAATGGAAACTCCGCACGCACGGGCTGCCACGTTGACGCGCCCCACCTCGACACCGTCCATCATTTGGTAAAAGCCTCGACCTGGCTCGCCACCGAGAATGCGGTCGGCGGGCAACACCACTCCGTCCATCACCAACTCGGTGGTGTCGACACCCTTGTAACCCATCTTGTCGATCTTGCCCGGAATGGTCAGACCCGGAAGGACCTCGCCGAAGCCCGCGGGCTTCTCAATCAGGAACGTCGACATGCGCTTGTAGACGCTCGACCCCTCGGGCGCTGCTTCATCAGTACGCACGAGCACCGCGACCAACGTGGATGATCCGCCATTCGTCAGCCACATCTTCTGACCGTTAAGAACGTAGTCGTCGCCCTGCTTGACTGCCTTGCTCGTGATCGCTGAGACGTCGCTACCACAGTGCGGCTCGCTCATTGAGAAGGCACCGCGAATCTCGCCGGTGGCCATCCGCGGAAGGAAATGCTGCTTCTGCTCTTCGGTGCCGTGCTGCATCAGCATGTACGCCACAATGAAGTGCGTGTTGACGATGCCGCTGACGCTCATCCAACCGCGGGCAATTTCCTCGACGCAGAGCGCGTAGGTCAAGAGCGACTGCCCTAGGCCGCCGTACTCTTCCGGAATCATCAAACCGAAGATGCCCATCTCCTTCATACCCTCGACGATCTCGGCGGGGTACGTGTCGGAGTGCTCGAGCTCTTGAGCGTTGGGAATGATCTCGCGCTCGGTGAACTCGTGTACTGCGGCAAGAATCTCGCGCTGAATCTCGTCCAGACCCTCAGTCTGCGCCAAGCGTGGCATGGGGGCTCCTCCAATGGGGCCGTCGGTTTACCCCCAAGTATGGGAGTCGAGCGCTGAAGCCGCGACTCCGGGGGACGTCCATTCAGGCTCCCCGACATGGTCGTAAGACCATCGTCCACTACAGACTTCGACCCCCACGCGTCGACAGTGAGATCACAGCCCGGAAGCACCCCGCTCCGGCCACCCTCAAGGAGACATTGTCGTGATCGCCACTCGCTCACACCGCGCCGTTCGCACCGCCCTCGTCGCCACCCTCGGAGCTAGCGCCATGGCCTTGGCCCTCACCGCACCCGCCGAGGCCAAGGAGGTCGCCAGTGGCGGCACGCCCGTGCCCGTGGCCACCGCCTGCTCCCCTGTCAGCAGCTTGACCGCGAAGTCCGACCCCAAGGTCGGAGAAACGGGCCTCGCCTCGACCGCCGTCTCCTACGGCGTCAAGCCGTGTGTCAACGGCCAAGCCGTTTCGGTGCACGTGACCGTGACTGAGTACCTCAACAGTGCATCCGTCGCCTACGACTACGCCAACGCACCTGTCAACGGCAAGTTCACTGTTTTCGGCATCAAACTGCGCACGACCTATGTCGTGACGGTGGCCGTCAGTGACGCCCTTTCCGGCGCAGCCCTCGGTTCGCTGTCGACCTACACCGCCGCGGTTCCTAAGCCTGTCTGATCTGTCACGAGCGAATGCGGCGGACCACCAGCGGTGGTCCGCCGCATTCGCCCGTCTGGCGCTGTTACTCACTTGCTGCCGGGGTCGACAATGAGTGGGTGACGCAACTCCGCCGACGTGCCGCCATGGCGGTGGTGACTCTCGCACTCGTTGCAGGACTCGGCCCCGGCCTCACACACACCACGGCCGAGGCGACGCCGTCGATTGTCACGCAACCCTGCGGACGAGTGAGTCACCCGGTAACCACGAAGCATGTGATCTGGATCTGGTTAGAGAATCATTCGCGCAACCAGGTGATCGGAAAGCCAGGCTCGTCAGTCGCTCGTGCGATGCCTTCCCTCAATCGCCTCGCCCGTCTGTGCGGTGAAGCGTCGGGGTATCGAGCCGTGACCCACCCCAGCCTTCCCAACTACCTCGCTGCGGTGACGGGGCGACGCACCGGGTTGCCCCCCGCGACCTGCAGCCCCACCGACTGCCCGCAGACCGGACCCACTTTGTTCAGCCAGATTGAGACCGCCGGGATCAATTGGCGCACCTACGCCGAGTCGATGCCATCGGCCTGTTCGCGCATCGGTGTCGGCCGCTACGCACCCCGGCATAATCCGGCTGTCTACTTCCGGGCACTGCGCAGTTCATGTCTCAAGCGCGACCTACCCCTCGGCACCCCGTCGAATTCTGACCTCGGGCGACGACTGACACAAGGAACATTGCCCGGATTCACGTGGGTCGTGCCCGACTTGTGCGACTCCGGCCACGACTGTGCGCGCACCACTGCCGATCAATGGCTCGCGACATGGGTGACCCCACTACTCACCTCACGCAATTACGTTTCTGGCAATACCGTCATCTTCATCACCTGGGATGAAGGGAAAGGCGGAGTGGGCGGCCAGAACTGCCGAACCGCCGACGACTCAAGCTGCGACATCAGCACGGTGGTCATCAGTCCATCCACCCGACCGGGCACCGTCAGTTCCACGCGATTCGACCACGTCTCGTTGCTGCGCACCACCGAACAACTTCTGCACCTGCCGGCGATCCTCGGTGAAGTACCTACCGCTCCGTCAATGCGCGCGGCATTCAACATCTAGGCGGAAAGAACTCCCGCGCGTGCAATGTTCCACGCGTCGAACACTCGATCCTCCAGAACCTTCTGGGCCTCACCGCGCGAATCCACCCGACAGCGGCGACCCGCTACCGCGGAGCGATCTCAGGACTCGGGCGGCGTGAACGCCTGAGTACGAGAGAGTCCTGCGGCACGACCCTTGGCCGAAATCACCAGCGCCATCTTGCGCGAGGCCTCATCGATCATCTCGTCACCGAGCATGACCGCTCCTCGGGCACCACCCGCGGCCGACGTGAAGTATTCGTACGCGTCGAGGATGAGCTCAGCGTGGTCGTAGTCTTCCTGGCGCGGCGAGAATACTTCGTTGGCCGCAGCAACCTGATCGGGGTGCAACACCCACTTGCCATCAAACCCGAGCGCCGCAGAGCGACCGGCAACTCGCTTGTAACCCTCGACGTCCTTGATTTGCAGGTAGGGACCATCGATGGCGAGTTTGTCGTGTGCGCGCGCCGCCATCAGGATGCGCATGAGGATGTAGTGGTAGGCATCTCCGACGTCGTAACCGGGCGGCTGCTCACCGACAACCAGCGATTTCATGTTGATGCTCGCCATGAAATCAGCCGGGCCGAAGATGATCGTCTCGACCCGCGGACTTGCAGTCGCAATCGCGTCAACATTGATCAAGCCCAAGGCATTCTCGATCTGGGCTTCGATACCAATTCGACCGACCTCGAAGCCGTGAGCCTTCTCGATCTGGGTCAGCAGGAGATCAAGAGCCACTACCTGCTCAGCCGTCTGCACCTTGGGCAGCATGATGCAGTCAAGGTTCGCACCAGCGCCACCCACAACCTCGACGACATCTTGGTAGGTCCACTCAGTCGTCCAGTCGTTCACCCGAACGACTCGCACCTTGTCGTCGTACCCACCCTCGTTGAGAGCCGCGACAATGTTGCGTCGCGCTTCGGGTTTGGCAATCGGCGCCACAGCATCTTCGATGTCCATGAAGAACTGGTCGGCCGGAAGATTGCGAATCTTGTCGAGCATCTTCGGGCTTGAACCCGGCACGGCAAGATTGGAACGACGGGAGCGAAGGATGCGATCAGTCATAGGTTGATTCTAGGAGTGCGGATTCCGCGTTAGACCGCAGGCTCCTCAACGGCAATGCCCTCCTCGCCCGACAAGATCACCAGCACCACGCCAACAGCAAGTAAGACGAGCGCAGGCAGAATCACGAGCGGCGGAACTTGGCCGAGCCATAGCGCAGCGATGATGATCGACCCCGGAACCTCGAACAGAATCGCCAAGCTCGTCACCGTAGCGGGCGTGGTTGCGAGCACCTTGTTAATCAAGGTGTGCCCCAACAATTGCGCGATGGCGGTGAGCCCAAGAATGAGCAGCCAATCGCTCGCGCTGTACCCCGTCAGCGGCACCTGCAGCGCCAGACACAAGACCAACAGCCCCACCCCAGCCGTTCCGTAGGAAATCGTGGTGTAGGTCGAGGTCGAAACCGATTGCCGTGCCTCCTGGCCAATCGTCACGTTGATCGCCATGAATACCGCCCCGACCACCGCGAGAGCGTCACCGATCAGGGCTGCGGGATCCAATGCGAAGTCGAAGCCGGTGAGAAGGAGCACGCCTGAGAGCGCGACTGCAATTCCAACCCATACTCGACCACTGACGTGATGACCACGCATGCGCGCAATGAGCACGGCCCAGATCGGTTGGGTCGCAGCGAGTGCTGCCGCCGACGCAACCGACGTGTACCGAAGGCTAGGAATCCACGTGGCGAAGTGGGCACCCAGCAGAAGTCCACTCACCACCATGAGCAGCCACTCACGCTGGGTGAGCCGTCGAACCTCGTGACGTCGGCGCCATGCAACCCAGGGCGACGTTGCTGCAGAACCGAGGAAGCAGCGCCAGAAAGCAATCGCCAATGCAGGTGCAGCACACGCCGCAATCATCGGCCCGGAGGTTGAAATCGCGAGAACAGCCAGCCCCAACCAGAGCAAATCCGCCGGCGGTGGTCGTACGACGGCATGGATCTTGGGGGGCCTCGCCACGACGTCACCCTATGGCTCACACCGACCGTGCGGCTGCATTCTTGCTTCTCGCGATACCCTGCGACTATGAGCGGAGCGTCGGCACGGGTCTTTGTTGCCCGACTCGTCGGCACCGCGGTTTTCGACCCCAGCGGCGACCAAGTCGGAAAAGTTCGAGACCTCGTAGTTTCCGTGCGACACGGAACCAACCCACCTCGGGTTCTTGGAATGGTTGTGGAAGTGCAGCCCCGACGCCGCATCTTCGTACCCATGACACGAGTGACGTCAGTCGACCAGGGACACATCGTGACCACGGGTTTGGTTAATCTGCGCCGCTTCGAACAGCGGGCCAATGAAACTCTCGTCATGGGTGAGCTCCTCGACCGGTCAGTTGAGGTGATTGAAACCGGCGAAAAGGTCACCATCCTCGACGTCGGGATTGAAACCGACCGTACGCGCGACTGGCTGATTACCTCACTATTCGTGCGCAAATCAGGGGGCGGTCTTCGTCGTCGGGGGGCCACGCTGACTCTCACCTGGCAACAAGTGGCCGGGGTCGCCCTGGCACACGAGCATCAAGGAGCAGAAGCACTGCTCGCCACACTTGAGTCACTGCGCCCTGCTGACTTGGCTAACTTGCTGCAAGATCTTCCCCCCAAGCGCCTCCTCGAAGTTGCCCGTGCCCTCGACGACGAGAGACTCGCCGACGTCCTCGAAGAACTCCCCGATGACGATGCGGTCGAAATCGTGTCGATGCTCGAGAAGGAACGAGCGGCCGACGTTGTCGAGGAAATGGATCCTGACGACGCTGCCGACTTGCTGAGCGAACTTTCGCCCGAGCGCGCCAACGAGATTCTTTCGCTCATGGAGCCTGACGACGCTAACGACCTTCGTCGACTGCTCACCTACGACGACTACACCGCCGGCGGCATGATGACGACCGAGCCTCTGGTGGTGACACCCGACGCCACCGTCGCCGAGGCACTGGCACGCATACGCAACCCTGAAGTCTCTCCGTCGTTGGCGGCGCAGGTGTACGTCGTGCGACCACCACTTGAAACACCCACCGGCCGCTACATCGGCGTCGCTCACTTCCAACGCCTTCTGCGCGAGCCTCCGAGCACACTGGTGTCATCGATCGTTGATACCGAGCTTGAGCCAATAGGTCCCGATGCACCACTCGAAGCACTCACGCGTTACTTCGCCACGTATAACTTGGTGGCGCTTCCTGTAGTCGATGAGGCCGACCATCTGCTCGGCGCCGTTACCGTCGACGACGTTATCGACCACATGTTGCCCGACGGATGGCGTGAGAATTCGCACGCGAATGAGCACAACCCACTGGAGGTGAGCCATGGCGACTGAACGTAGGCGTTCAGGGCTCGACCAGCCACTCGAGCCTCGCCGACTGACCCGCCCCAGCATCGACCCGGAGACTGCCGGGCGAGTTTCCGAGCGCATCGCACGTTTCCTTGGTTCGTGGCGGTTCATCGGCTACATGACGGCATTCGTGCTGGCGTGGGTGCTCTGGAACTCCGTTGGCCCTGCGAGCCTGCGCTTTGACCCGTGGCCCTTCATCGGCCTGACCCTGCTGCTCTCACTACAGGCTTCGTACGCTGCACCCCTGATCTTGCTCGCACAGAACCGACAGAGTGACCGAGATCGCGTGCAGTATCTGGAAGATCGCGCCCAGGCCGAACGCGTGCAAGCCACCACCGAGTACCTCACTCGTGAAATTGCCTCGCTTCGATTGGCTCTCGGTGAGGTCGCCACGCGCGACTACCTCCGCGGCGAATTGCGTGATCTGCTCGACGAACTCGACGACCGCATTGACGCCGCCCGGGCCTCTGACACTCCACCGGTCGACCGACCGTAGCCTTGGGCTATGAACTCACCGCACGCCGGAGTAGCCCCCACCGAGGAACTCGTCCGCGCGGCTCTCGCCACAGTCAACGACCCTGAAATCAGGCGACCCATCACCGACTTGGGCATGATCAAGTCCGTTGTCATCGATGGCGGCACTGTTCGCGTCGCGATCTTCCTGACTGTGAGCGGCTGTCCGATGCGTGATGAAATCACCACGCGAGTGACGGCTGCCGCGATGGAGGTGCCGGGAGTCACCCACGTTGACGTCGAACTTGACGTGATGAGCGACGAGCAGCGAGTCGCGTTGAAGGAACAACTGCGCGGGCCGTCACGCGAGATTCAGTTCGCCAAACCCGGTTCACTCACCAAAGTCTTCGCCATCGCCTCCGGCAAGGGGGGCGTTGGAAAGTCGTCGATCACCACCAACCTCGCAGCGGCGATGGTCACTCAAGGGCTGACAGTTGGCCTCGTCGACGCCGACATCTACGGCCACTCCATTCCGCGCATGCTGGGTGTCACCACACTGCCTCATCAGGTGGAAGGCATGATCATGCCGCCCGAGGCTCACGGCGTGCGGGTCATTTCGATGCTGCCCTTCAAACCAGGCGGTGTGTCGCAACCCATCGCCTACCGCGGTCCGATGCTGCATCGAGCACTCGAGCAGTTCCTCGCCGATGTGTGGTGGGGTGACCTCGACGTCCTACTCCTCGACCTTCCGCCGGGCACCGGAGACATCGCAATTTCCGTGGCACAACTACTGCCGACTGCACAGGTGGTCGTCGTCACGACACCCCAGGCTGCAGCGGCCGAAGTTGCTGTGCGCGCCGGCATGCTGTCGCAGCAAACTCACTCCCGCGTGGCAGGCGTCATTGAAAACATGAGCGGCGTCCCGTGTCCCCACTGCGGTGAGCCGATCGACCTCTTCGGGTTTGGCGGCGGAGCGCTCGTGGCCGAGCAGTTGACCGCCGAGTTGGGCACATCCATACCGCTTCTGGGTCGGGTGCCTTTTGACGTGCGACTGCGAGAAGGAAGTGACGCGGGTCTTCCGCTCGTACTTTCCGATCCCGAATCACCCGCAGCGGCCGTACTGCTGCAACTCGCAAGCGAACTCGGGGGCCGACCGCGCGGACTGGCTGGCATGTCTCTCGGAATTACGCCTGCACGCCGAACCTAAACGCAACTGTCTTATGTCGCGTCAGGATCAAACGGCGCGGCGGTCGGCGGCGGAGTTGTCGGGCTCGGAGTCGACAATTCACTTCCCGCCGCCTTGATCGCTGTCGTGGCATCGGTGACCGGTTCCATCACACTGCGCGCGATATTGCGGGGATGAAGGTCGGATAAGTCTTTGAGCACCCCCGAATCAACGTCAATCGAGTCGGTCAGCGTCTGCCGCGCGGACTGAGCTTGCTCACGTATTTGGCGTAGCCAATGGGTGGCCTGCGCAGTGACGCGCGGCAGGCGATCGGGACCAAACACAAGCAGCGCGACCACGGCAATGGCCACGAACTCGAAGATCCCGATGTCGAACATCGCCCCAGCCTACGCTCATGGACCGGTAGTCTCCGAGCCGAGAGTCACCGTGACTTCATGAGTGACACCACCAGACTCCACCGTGAGCACCATCGAGCCCCCAGGCGCCAACGAGCGAATCGTGGCAATGAACTCCGTGGCATCGGCTACCCAGTCACCGTCAATCTCAACGACCGTGTCTCCCGCAGCCAGACCAGCGGTATCGGCAGGTCCCCCTTGCGTCACTGACTTGAGCTCCGCTCCCGGACCTGACCCCGTGGTGTCAACCGAAATTCCCAAGACCGGCGTAGCCGCGTGACCCGTCGAGATGATCTCCTGAACCACCCGTCGCACCTGATTGACCGGAATGGCAAAACCCAAGCCAATCGACCCAGCTTGGTCGGACGTGCCATCGAGGCTGGCAGCGGACGAATTGACTCCGATTACTTCGCCACGCGCATTGACAAGCGGTCCGCCGGAGTTACCCGGGTTGATGGGTGCGTCGGTCTGCAGCACCCTCAGGAAGGCCGTCTCTCCGCTGCCGCCTGTTGACACCGGACGGTTGACCGCGCTGATGATGCCGGCAGTCACGGTGCCTTCAAGACCGAGTGGCGAACCAATAGCAACCGCGGTGTCTCCCACGGAAACGGAGGCCGAATCTCCCAGAACCACCGTGGGAAAGTCGGTGCCAGACACCTTCAACACTGCGAGGTCATACGCGCCGCTGCGTCCGACCACCGTGGCTTTGCGTTCGGTGCCGTCAGCGAATGCCACCTCAATGGTCGCACTGCCGAGCCCAGCAACGACGTGATCATTGGTCACGACGTAACCGGAGGGACTCACCACGAACCCGCTACCTTCGGTATCACTAGAACCCGTCGCGTCGTGAACAGACACCACCGCCGGACGCACCGCAACAGCGATTGATCCGATCGATCCGACGGACAGTCCGTTTGTGGCCGTGGGAAACGCCAGCGAGGTGGGAGTTGCAGGAGTTGCCGCCTCACCCCGGACGGCGGCGCGCGAGCCGATCACTCCCCCGATGAGGCCGGTCACCACGGCGGCCGAGAGGGCCAGCACGGCCACACGATGCCCCGTGCGGCGCACTGCGGGCGAGGTGACCACCGCAGGAGCGGCAGGCAGCAGAGGCGGCCACAGCGCCTCAGCGGCCACGGGGGGAGGCCAGGGCAGTGGAGGTCCCATAGGCGGGGGCGGACCTTGTGGGTTCGCCTCGGGAATGCTCACCCCCCTAGTCTCCCGTACTCTCTGGCCAATCGGCGCGGCCGCACCGCCGATCAGGCGCTGTCGGGGGGCACAGCAGAGATGATTCGCTCAACGGTCGTGCGTGGTGCTTCCGTCATGAGGGTCACCACGCTTCCGGAGGACTGCCATACCCACGTGGGCACGGGGGCATCGGTGTGCCACACCGGCCCGGCCTGCGCTGACGCACTCTGGAGTCCTGGCATCCCCTCGGTGTCAAGGTGACCCTTCTGAACGAAGAGTGACACCACATCAAGGCCATCGCTGTAGACCAAGTGCACGGCACCGGCATCGGCTTCGTCTGCCGACACAAAGGAAAGGCCGCCGGGCAGCCCTTCGGGGCAGATCCATCCCTCGGACCGCAGGCGAGCAACGGCCACGGCATCGAGGGCTGGACCGGTGGCCGGCACGTGGGTGGTCGCCGCTCGGAGTGCAGACGTGGCAGGAACGGTCAGGCTGACGAACTCGGTGGAACGCTTCGCACCGGTCGCCGGATCGATCAGTTCACGCTTGACCATCAACCCGCTCGTGCGATCGAGCCAGAAACGGGCTTCGACAACTCCTCGCGCATCGGCGGCTTCGACCACGTCAGTCGGGCGCGACAACACCACACCCTGCCCCGCGAGAGCCAGACCGAAGCGCGCCACCAGTACATCCAAGAGCCGCAATGACACCGGAAGGGCAGTTCCGACCGCATCGTCGGGAGTCAATTGAGTGAGCCGCGAACCGTCTTCGGGAGCCGAGGACGTCCCGATTCCCGGTCGGTGCGCGATGGACAAGCGCACGGGCGAGGGAGAGTCAGGAGAGGTACTGACGGTCACCCCGTCATACGACGAGGTCAGGGCCGCTTGCGCTGCCCGAGTGAGTAGAGCCAAGGCCGCAGGATCATCTGGAAGATCAACCGGAGCCGCCAACACGGTGGCCGCTGCCCAGGGCCTACTCCCGACCGTCGGAGCGGCGCACGCGGACACAGCAACGAGGCTGGCCGCGCCAATCAGGGCGACCGCAACTCGGCTCACGGCGGTTGGAGCCCAGCCGGGCTTCGCAGATCAGTCTGGTCATACGACACGCTCACACCCGCCGACTGGAATCTGGTGCCCGCGGGATCGGCGTCGTGCGCACGGGTGGAACTGCCGGCGGGTAGTAATCCCGACACCGACACATGCTCGGCCGAGAACGCCGCCAAATTGGGAACAACCACAGGGACCGACGTTGCCGTCTGAGCCAGTGTCGAGGCACCACCCACGAGGGCAACGGCAACCACCATGGTTGAGGCTCCCGCCGCAGCGAGGCGTCGGCGCTGACGGGCACGGGACTTCGCAACCGCGACCGACGGATCAGTGCGCACGGGCGAATCGGGGACTTTACTCAGCCGCGAGATGAACGCATCCGACGGCCCCGGGCCGATCGAACCACGCAGGCGAGCCTTGATAGAGCGCTGCACGTCAAGTGCATCTCGGCACGACGCGCACACCGAGACATGAGCCAAGGCACGTTCGAGTTCGGAGCCGACAAGTCGGCCATCAGCCAACTCCGCTACCCGACGCCCGAGGCACGCTGTCATGGACGAGCGACCTCCTGATGGCCGACCGGCATACGGGTGCCGCCACGAGGAGCCCGGTGCGCCAATGCCTCGCGCAACTGCGAACGGCCGCGGTGGATACGACTGCGCACGGTGCCGAGCTTGATGTCGAGCACCTCCGCGACCTCCTCATACGACAGGCATTCAACATCGCACAACACCACAGCGGCACGGAATTCCGGGCTCAGCTGGTCGAGGGCTGCCTGAATGTCATCGTCGAACATGTCATCGGCGTACTGATCGCCAGGGCACCGCTCACGACCTGCGAAACGGTCTTCGGAATACTCGGGAAGCGCGTCGAAACGAATGCGCTGTTTGCGACGCACACCATCGAGAAACAGGTTCGTGGTGATGCGGTGAAGCCAACCCTCGAAGCTTCCGGGCGTGTAGCGCTCTAGCGAACGGAACACGCGCACGAATACTTCTTGGGTGAGGTCCTCGGCGTCGTAGCGATTACCGGTGAGCCGGTAGGCGATGCGGTAGACACGGGCGCCATGATCGCGAACGACGTCATCCCACGACGGCGGCACGTAAGGTGCATCGACACCTTCAACCGGCTCGCTTCCGGGGAACGGGATAACGACGCCGACAGTCTTGTCGAGCGATTCCGGGGTCTCGTTGACAGACACCGCACCTCCAGGGAGCGTCGCTGGCTGCGCAACGTGGAGGACCCGGATGGTCGACCGAGTAAAACTCGGCTCCGCGAGCAGCACAGACACAACTAGCCTTCCCAGAAAAAGCGGTGATCAAACACGACTCGACCCCCACAACCGTTCCAACCGGCCTGGTGGTCATTCCCTGACACTCCTCTAACGTGCGACCCACTAATGCGGTTCCCGTCGGGGTATCCCACCTGAGAGGCACTTCGCGGGCTAGCCTGTTGTCACCAGCCGAACTTCAGGAGGCCGTCATCGCCAGCCAGATTTCCCCCAACCAGCCGTCAGCAGCGAGCTGGGAGTTCGTCGAGGCATTCAACTCCGAGGACCAGGTCCTCGTCGACGCTCGCGCCCGGGCCGCTGTTTCGGGCGCAGTGCCCGTCAGTACGGCCACCGGCGCGGCCCTTTCGGTCGTCGCCGGACTCGTCGATGCCTCATCAGTTGCCGAGATTGGCACCGGCGCCGGTGTGTCCGGCGTGTGGCTGCTACGCGGCATGCGCCCCGATGGCGTGCTCACCACGGTCGATGACGACGGTGAGCAGCACCGGGCCGCCCGCGAAACCTTCACCGCCTCGGGAGTCGCTCCTCAACGTGTGCGCCTGATCACCGGTCGCGCGCTCGACGTCATCACGCGTCTGACCGACGGCGGCTACGACATGGTCGTGATCGACGCGGACCCGCTCGAACTCGACGCCTGCATTGAAGAAGCCAAGCGGCTCTTGCGCGTCGGCGGCGCCCTCGCTGTGGTTCATGCACTCGGCGCCGACGGAGTGGCCGACACCTCACAGCGTGACGCCGTGTCGGTGGCGATTCGTGGAGCGGTCAGCCACATCGCAACTGACCGGAGTTGGGCGCCGGTGTTGCTTCCCGTGGGCGACGGTCTACTGGTGGCACTGCGACGCGCCGATGAAGCCCCCAGCGGGGCCTAACCGACAACGACGGGCACGCGCGTGACGCGTGCGGGGGGCACTAACTCGTCACACCGACGAGTTGCTCACCCAGTTCCTTGGCTTCAGCAGGTGTCAGCTCGACCACGAGGCGGCCGCCACCTTCAAGCGGCACTCGCATCACGATGCCGCGTCCTTCCTTGGTGGCTTCCAGCGGTCCGTCGCCGGTCCGTGGCTTCATGGCCGCCATGGGTGTCCCCTTCCGTCCTGCATAGGTTCGACCCCCATTATCCCGCATGACCGTGCCCGCTTGCACCACGGCACCTGTTTGCGCCCCCACAAGCCCTCAACGACGATGGCAGCCGACCAGGTGATCGTTGACAAATCCGGTGGCTTGGAGGGCGGCGTAGAGGGTGGTCGGACCAAGAAACGTGAACCCGCGGCGCTTCAAATCGCGGGCCAGCGCCGCCGATTCGGGAGTTGACGCCGGGATTTCGGCCAACGTCTGGGGCACAGCGCTCGGCCGGGGTGCGGCCGTGGACAGCAACGTCGTCAAAGAACCCTGGCCTTCCGATTCCCACAGAGCGAGCACGGCTCGGGCATTGGTGATCGTTGCCTGAATCTTGCCGCGGTGGCGCACGATGGAAGCATCGGCAAGGAGAACCTCAATCTGCGCCGGTCCGAACTCGGCGACCACTTCGGGATCAAAGTCGGCGAAGGCTGCTCGAAAGCCCGAACGTTTACGCAAGATGGTGATCCACGAGAGCCCACTTTGGAATGACTCAAGACACAGACGTTCGTAGAGTGCGCGATCATCGCGGATTGGTACGCCCCACTCGCCGTCGTGGTAGTCGCGATAATCAGCCGACGCCGCCGCCCAAGCGCAGCGAGCGAGTGCGTCATCGCCGACGACCAGATCGGCACTCACAGGTCGCCCGACTCGATCAACCGGCCGAATGTGTCGAGTGAGCGCTGAACCCCCAACGCAAATGCGGGGCGCACCACACGCCATCCGAGTCGACCCACGGCTCCGAGCGGAAGCTCGAGCTGCTCACTCCAGATAAAGCGCGAGCGATTTCCCGGAAGTGCCACTACCTCCATGACGCCAGACCCGCGCACGACGCGGCCGGTGTGTTCGACGACCACGCGGTGAGGAGGATTCCACTCGGTGATGACCATCGTGTCGAGAAACCCGATTTTTCCAACGCCCGTAAAGGCTTCGAGCGTTGCCCCGACCCCGACGCCCCCTCCCCCGGTGGCACGCACGTCGGTGCCGAGCATCCATGCCCCCTGCGATTGCCAATCAGCCATGGCCGCGAAGACGCGTTCGACGGGAGCCTCGACGACTACGTCGAGTTCAAGATGTTCCATTAGTCGGTGGCCTGTCCTTCAACAAGGGGTTCTTCACTGAGCTCGGGCACCTCATGGCGCACCGGCGGAATCGGTAGCCCTTGCAGCGCGAGTACTCGTTCGAGTTGATCAATGCGCTCATCACGTGTTGCCAGATCATCGGCGACGCGATCAAGGACTTCGTCGACCTCGTCCATGCGATAACCGCGCACACCCACGGCAAAGCGCACCGCATCGATGTCGCGAGGTTCGATCGCGCCGTCGGGAAGGTCAAGGGGCGGTCGATCGTGGGAAGGCGCCGGCAGTTCACCGAATCGCCCGACAGCCAGCAGGGCGATCACGATGACCACCCCAATGCCCACCAGTGCGTACACAACATTCACCCGGCCATTGTGTCGCATCCGGGGGTCGTGTCGCAGCGCACCGGTCGGCTGTGAAGATGTGGGAGTGCCGCAGATACCTCAGCGTGACCTCGTCTTGGGTGGCCGTACGTTCGCGCCCGACCACCGCATGGTGATGGCCATCATCAATCGCACACCCGACTCGTTCTACGACGGTGGCGCCCATATGGCCGACGCCGACGCCCTTGAGGGCGTACAGCGCGCCATCGACGGTGGGGCAGACATCGTTGATATCGGCGGGGTGAAGGCCGGTCCAGG
>CAIYMF010000072.1 GCA_903927265.1 uncultured bacterium
GCGCAGTGGCTTATCGGTGCCGGGATCCTTCCCGACAGCTACGTCGCGGCACAGGGAACAGTCATTGGTCGGCGTGGCCGTATCTACGTCGACCGCGTGGGTGATGACATCTGGGTCGGCGGTCACAGTGTGACGGTGGTGCAGGGAGAGGTGGTGCTGTAGCCCGGTATGCGGTAGTCGCTAGCCAGCTTCCGGGCTAGTACTTCCCGTACTCACACCGAGTTTGTCGGCAATGAGCGCGATCTGTGCTTGCAGCGCCACGAGCTGCCTCGACAGATCATCTAGAGGTGCACTGTCGACGATCGGCGCGGTAGTCGACGGTTGCGGCGCACTGGCATTCGATGATGATGAAGAAGGCGAAGAAGAAGACGACGAGTTCGAGTTGTTGATGAAACGCGAAGCCACGGCGGCGGTGAGCGCACCCACAGCGCCCGCGCCAGTGAACATAATCATCACCGCGACGGTTCGGCCGGCCACAGTCACTGGAGTGAAGTCTCCGAACCCCACGGTCGTGACGGTCTCGAATCCCCACCACACCGCGTCGCCGTACGACCGAATCGTCGAGCCAGATGCGTCGATTTCGAAGGAGAGCGTCATGGCAGCGCCGAAGACGACCACGAACGCCACGGCGTACACCGCGTACAGGCCCACCATCTTGGCAAGGGCATTGCGGTCGCGCTTGATGCGCACCACCGCGGAGGCCACCAACAGCACGCGCAAGGGCGGGAAGATCAAGGCGGTAAGCAGAGGCCAATTGCGCTTGAAGAAATCCTTCTTTCTTGGATCAATCAGGAAGCGGATCAGCATGTCGAGCACGAAGACGAACCATGTCGACAGGCCGAGAATGAGTCCGGTCTTCTCGTAGTCAGCGTGAATTGCGGGCACCCACGTAAAGAAGGCCGAGAGCATCCACAAGAGGGCGGCAAGGAACATCGGGAACGCCGCGTAACTGTCGTAGCGGCGTTGGGCCGGCGTCATTTCCTCGGGCTGCATTGGCGGCACCATCACGAGCCGCCAGAATCGGTGCCATTTCGATTCGGCCTTCTGCGTGTGCGCCTCGCTCTTCGTGTCGTCCATGCGCTCGCCTTCCCGGGTTGTTGGCCGGTCAGGGGTAATCGCGCGTGATCGATCACTGCGCACCTGACTCCGCGAGCGCAACGCTAGTCCTTCCGCACAGGTTCCTTGCAGCGAATTCAGGCGTCGCGGCGCGTGAGTACGACGGCAGCTCCAACAATCGCGAGCACGATCCACGCGGTGAACACGATCAGTCCGGTGCCAGCAGTCAGAAGCGTGGCGCCGGTCTGACTGCTGCCGGTGAATGCAGTGGCCGAGTTCGACGGCAGGTATTTGAGAACCTCGTCCCAACTGTCGGGAAGCAGAGCCGATGCCAGCGCCGGTAAGAAGATGACGGCACCGATCACGACTCCGATGGAAGCGGCGGTACTGCGCAGCAGAATTCCGATGGCCAGTCCGATGATTCCCAGACCCACGATGTAGAACGCGGTACCGAGCACGCTGCGCGCGACGCCGTCGTCGCTCCAGGCCACGGAGGCCGCCCCTGCTCCGCTGAGCACACGCATGCCGAGGAAGAACACCGCCACCACGCTCACGGCAACGATGGGTAACAGAACTGCGGTGAACACGATCAACTTGCTCCAGAGCACTGGCAGTCGCTTGGGCACGGCCGAGAACGTGGCGCGGATCATTCCGGTGCTGAATTCGCGGGCCCCCACGATCGCGCCCATGACCGCGACGATGAGTACCGCAAGGTTTGCGCCCGCGAGCACGAGCGACAACGGACCCACCGACCGCGGCGGCCCGCCGCCCTGAGTGGAAATGCGGCCGCTGGAGACCATCGCCGAAATAAGGCCGAAGGCAATGATGACGAGGACGATCGCGACCAGGGTGATCCAGGTCGACCGCAACGTACGCATCTTGATCCATTCGGAATTCAGAACGCGCACCAGCGACGTGGGACGGCCCTCGATCGAGCCGAGAGGTGAGGTGGTGGTCAGCGAGGTCATGAGGCACTCCCCTGGGCCGATACGGATCCGTGGAAGGTGACGCTGTCGGCGGTGAGTTCCATGAACGCTTCCTCCAGTGATGGTGCGATGTCGGCGAGTTGGTGCAGCACAACGCCGTTGGCAGCAGCAACCTCACCCACGTGCGGGGCAGTGACCCCTTCGATTTCAAGGCGTGATGGTTCGGTTGATGTGATCGACACGTCAGGGCCGATGAGCAGGTCGCGCAGTTTCTGCGCGTCGGGTGATTCGACGACCACCCGGTGCTGCGATGACATCGCGATGAAACCCTCCATCGACACGTCGGCGAGAATGCGACCACGTCCGATCACGATGAGGTGTTCGGCGGTCAATTCCATTTCGCTCATCAGGTGTGACGAGACGAATACTGTGCGACCTTCGGCGGCCAACTGCTGAAGGAGGTTGCGGATCCACAGGATTCCGTCGGGGTCCAGGCCGTTCACCGGTTCGTCGAGCATCACGACCCCGGGGTTTCCGATCAACGCGGTGGCGATACCGAGCCGCTGACTCATGCCGAGTGAGAAGCCGCCCGCGTTCTTCGTCGCCACATCGGCTAGGCCCACCATGTCGAGCATCTCGTCAACGCGCCGCC
>CAIYMF010000073.1 GCA_903927265.1 uncultured bacterium
CGCCAACCTGGCTGCTCTTGGAAATGGTGCTGGCGTAGTAGGCCGATGAATTCGCTGGCTTAGTCCACGTTCCGGTACTACTCACACTGCGTTCGTCGAAGGGCGTGATGGTGCAACGGAGGGCACCTGCCTGCGAGTTGCTGCTCTGGTCGGTTGCCACCACCTCGACGCAGGTCTTAGACCCGCGAGTGGCGGTGACGAGTGCCGACCTCACGGTCGGACCAACGCTGGTGGGGCTACTCCAGACCCCGGTGCTGCCTTTGTAGTTGGTCGTGCGTGAGCGCACTCGGAATGACGCGAGCCCTCCGGCGTCCGACGCGGTCCATCGTTGGACGAAGGAACTGCCCAGGTTCACGGGAGTAAGCGCGGTCGTGGCGATGGTGGGCTTTGTGGTGTCTGCTGTTGGTCGATCGATGGTGACAAGGGCGCTACTTCCACCGGAAGCAAGCGCATTGCCGGCGGCATCGTGAATGTTGCTGCCGGACAGGACGTAGAACCTCAGTTGGGAGTCGGCGGTGCTGAGACCCACTGGGACGGTCACAGTTTGTACTTGCGCGTATCCCGTTGCGGGGGTGAAGGTCACCGTGCCGGTTGAAATGTTCGAGGCGGACATGGTGGTCGCGTACGGACCATTGAGTCCAGTCACGGGTTCACTGAAAGTGACCCTGAAAAGCGCATTCGGGCTGGTCACCGGGTTGGCGAGTGCCGTTACCGACAGCACCGTGGGTGCCACAGCGTCGGCTGCGACTGCTACGAACGTTTGGTCAGCACCGCAGACGGGAGATCCCGAATTTGGCGTGAAGCACAGACGCCAGTGGTAAGTCTGATCGGCGGTGAAGGTATTTGCCGTTGGAGCCCAGTCGTCCCAGACGAGCCATGTGTCAGCTCCAGGAATCGACACCGGGTCGTTGATAAGCCCATACGACGTGGTGGTTCCCAGTTGCAAATGAGCTGTTCCTGCGACTCCGGTAGTGAGTAGCGCATTGGATTTGTACGTGGGTGTCGCTCCGCGGGTGATGTCGGTTGACGGAGTCTTGTACCCGATGCTCGGAGGGCCGCTCGTACCGTTGGGGGCTACGTACATTCCGACGCTGGGTGTGAGCCACGGATTGCTGTTGCCATCGAGAGCTTTGACGTAGGCCTGCATCGTCGCACTGACCGTGTTCGATGCCTTCACTGGCAACAGGAATTCCAACGTGCCGCCTGTGGGCACCGGCCAGATTTGATTGTCGAAACCACTGCCCGGCTGGACGAACGAAACAGCGCCTGGGTGATAGGGCGAGGCGATCAGGTTGCAGGCTTGGAAGGAACTGACGCTCTGGGTGTTGGTGTACTTGCATCGCATGGGGTTGGCGAGGGAGATGTCGGTGCTCACACCTGTCGGCAGTGCGAGGTCGACCCACGCGTACTGGCCAGCGCATGAGTTTCCTGCTCCTCCTACAACGACGTGAACGTAGAAGGTGTCTCCGGCCTTGGGTGAGGGAGGGCTGGAGTTGAGGTCGCCGTAGTAGCCGGTGTAGGTCATGAGACCAAATTCGCTGTAGGGCGAACCCCAGATGATTGAGCCGCAGTTGATGATCGAACTGTTGGCGAAGGCTCCGTCGAGGTAGCCAGGAGACGCCGCGGCAGGGCCGACCCCGGCAAGCAGTGGTAGACCGAGGGCCATCAGGGCTAGGGCGAGTACTCGCGTGAGCCAACGACACATCATGAAAGTAACCCTCCGTAATCGGCACAATTCTTTGTGTGACACGAGGGTAAGGGATAACCGCACCCTTTGACTGTCACCGAGATAACAAATGAATAGCGACCAAATGGGTGAGGTGTCTGAGCGCACCGTCATCTGCGTGACAGACAGGGGCACCGGGGGCGCGGCCACGCCGCTGGATCCGGGGTGTGGTCGTCGTGGCAGCCAAGCGCTACGACGTGGGGAAGCGTGGGTCGGGCACGCGTGTACTCCGATACCGGTGCAGTTGCCGGCGCGACGTATCAGTTTCAGGTGCGTGCAGTGAACGCCAGTGGACCAGGTGCGGCGGCCCACGGCGACGTTTGTGCAGCCTGGCTAAGAGTCGCGTGCGGGTTAGCGACCCTTGTAGTTTCCTTCGCGGTTGATCTTGATGTGAGCGTAGAACTGGTCGCCCGGTGAGAGTGATGAATCGTCGATGCTCGCGGCGTCGAGGTTGAAGACCTCGAAGAGCTGCACCACCAGGCGTCGAAGATGGGCGGATGCTTTCGCGGGCGCCGTCTCGGCCGTGGCACGGTACATGCCGCGGTAGTAGGCCGCGGTTCCTTCGACGCGGCCCTTGAATACATGCATGTACTTCTCGCGATTGTCGGCGTCGAGAAGAGCAAGATCCTCGAGCACTTCTTCGAGGTTGGCGATCTTGTCGCACACGGTGACCAGTGCGATGCCGGCATCGTCGGTCGCGTCAACGCTGGCAATGTGGTGGCGCTTGCGTGCGGGGTACGGTGCCTTGTCTTCCGGGTCGACGGTGAGCGAATCGCTGCAGGCTTCGACAATTTCGGCAACGCGCGGCCCGAATCGCCACGCGATGTCGCGAAGGCGCACCTCGCCGCCCTGATCTTCGGCGGTGTCGTGCAGTGCCCCCGCGATCACCACCGCATCGGCGTCGGGCCACGCGGTTTCGCGGTAGCGCAGTGCCAATTGCGACACTCGCAGCAGGTGGGTGAGGTAAGGCTCGTGTTCCTTACCCTTTCGTGACTGGCAGACGTGCGCCGTCGCGGCGTAGGAGAGAGCGTCGGCCACTGAGTGACCGTAGAGCGGGGCGCATCGTGAGTCGGCGCCTTCATGGAAGTGGTGCGTCATGGTCCCCCTTTCTCGGGTGAAGCCTTACCCCACCCTCACTACCCAGAGTAGCGACAGGGTGTGACATCAGTGGGGCGTCTGAACGCGCTAGGGGCGCGCTTGGGTGCCCCCGATGCAGATGTGGAACGAGGGTGAAGACGACCAGGGTTAGGCCGAGTGGGTGATGGTGGGGCAGATCACGTGTGGTGAGGCCTCGAATGGTCGATAAGGGAACTATGCGGCAGAAGCTGTACCGATGAAGCGCGTCTGGGGCCTTGCCCTCATGGTGCCGGCACTTGCTGTCGGCCTGCTCTCTGCTGGGGTCTCGCCGGCGGTGTCAGTGACGCCCACGGCGGTGCGCACAGCGGCAGCGCCCGTACCGGTACGGGGCACCCTGTTTGGAATGCATCCCGTCGATGGAACCGTGACCGCTCCGGCCGGAAGTTGGCGGCTATGGGACTCCGGGGTGTCATGGCCCGCACTGAACCCGGCGCCCGGAACCTACAACTGGGCGCCACTCAAGGCGATGGTCGACGCCGGTCATCTGCGCGGAGTCAACGACTTCGTCATGGTGCTCGGCATCACTCCGTCATGGGCGACCACGAACACCAGCCATGTGCTGCCCTGGGATCACGCGTCAACGTCCTCCCCGCCGGACAACCTGAACTCGTACTACACCTTCGTGAAGGCACTGGCCGAGTACAACCGCGACTCACTCGGTGGCGCAATCACCGGTTTCCAGGTGTGGAACGAAATGAACCTCTCCACTTTTTGGACTGGCACACCTGCACAGATGGCAACGATGACAGGCCGCGTTGACACCATCATCAAGTCCGTCGATGCGACGTATCCCTCTCGTCACGTGTCGCGAACGGTCGCACCGAGTGTGACGTTAAGGCGCGGAATGCTGCCGACGACCTCAACGGCATGCGCGAAGGTTTCCCAACGTGATGCGTGCTTCTTCGGTCGGTACCTGAGTGCGCTTGCGTCAGTGAAGGGTTACGGGTCACGGTCGTGGCCCATCGATGTCTTCACGATGCATACCTACCCCTACCGCGATCAGGGGCCCGCCGAACGGGCTGCTCTCATCACGTCGATGCGTGCGCGTCTGACCGAGCGTCGTGCCCCCGCGCGCGAATTGTGGGACACCGAAGTGAACTACGGGCTTCGTGGGGTGAACGTCGCAGCGTGCGGAAGTGCCACCCCGTGTGTGCGACACATTGACGGAAACACTGCAGCCCAGTACGTGGCGCGCACGTATCTCGACTCGGTGCGCCTGGGTGTATCACGTGTCTACTGGTACGCGTGGGTTGGCGCGAGCGACGTTCTTGGAATCACCATGCAGACTGGCTCATCGTCAGCAACGGGCTACGCGGCCGTGAGGTCGTGGATCAGTGGCGCGTCATTCACTGGATGTACGACGGTGTCGGGCGTCTACAACTGCGGGTTCACCAAATCAGGCAAGGCGTTCCGGGTGCTATGGGCGAATGTCGGTACTCACACCGTTTCGGTGAAGCCGTCGTCGAAGCTGTGCGCGCTGGGCAAGGTGTGCACCCTGTCGTCGCCAGCGGCAACAGCCACGGTGCGCGTGGGTCAAACTCCTATTCGCGTGGGGTAGAGGGCTCCGGTATAACGTGGGCGCATGTGGCCGAAGCGCGGAGGGCAGTCAGCGACGACTGCTGAGAGTGTCCCGGACCTAGAGGCGCAACTCACCACTCTTCGTCAGCGCATTCCCGACGCGGTGTGGAAAGCTGACTCTCCCGTGTCGGCCCTGCTCGACTTGCTGGCCGACCTTGACGGTAACCCGCTGCTCGCAACGCCGACGGGTGCGATGGTCAATGCACAGGCGGTAGCAGCGCTGCGGGATGGCGATCGCATTCCTGCCGCGCTGACACTTCTCGATCCCCATGCAGGTAACCCGTGGGTTGACCTCAGCCGCGTCGATCTTCTGCGCATCGTGGGACGAAACGATGAGGCAGCCGCAGTCGTTGAGGCGCAACTTCCGAACATTCCGTTGATGGATAGCGCTCTGCAGGCGCAATGGCTGTTTGCCGCTAGCCGGGTCAACGCGACATGTGCCGGTGCTGCGGCGAGAGTGCTTTCCGGAAGCGCGATTGCTGACGAGTGGCCGCTTGAATTCGCAATGGGTGAACAGATCAGTGAGGAACGCATCGCCTACTTCGCCCAAGTGCTGCGTGCACTCGACAGTCGCTACTGCGCGTTCACCGATGATGACGCCTTGACCGTCATTCGACTTCTCGTCGACCTTCAGCAAAACCCGCGTTCGATTCGCACTCAGACCGTGCCGTGGCATGAGGTCGACGCGATCGATTCTGCCTATGTCGAATCAGTTGTCGACCGGGTGCTCGATGCGGTGACGTCGCATACCGGGTACAGCCTGGTGCGACTGGGCGATGGCGAAGGCGTCGTGATGCGAGGCCAACGCGCAAACCTTGGTGGCGCCGTTGGTCGCCGACCCGACGGGCATTTGCGGGAACTCGACGACGCTGTGCATGAGCAGTTTCTTGCGGATTTGACTGCGAGCCTGCTCACTGCTGACCTCGTCGGCATCCCCGACCTCGTGCAGTGTCTCCATGGACCTGTTGACGCGCGCACAGTTCCGCTCTCGGTACTCGACGCGGGCATCGATCGTGAGCGGATTGTCTCTGGCGGCTGGTACCTACACCTCGCACTTGAGGCCAGTGGCCAGGTTCAACGACTGCTGCCGCATCTCAGCGGTGTGATTGGGCCAGTGGATCCCCGCGACATGCGACCCATTGCCGATCGCACCGACATCGAATGGCTTTCGGTGCCTGGCGAGATCTTCTATTACGACTATGCCGACGCCTCAGCTTCACACTGGGATGACTGCTATCGCGACATCATGACGTACCCGTTTGAGCCAGGACAGTTGTGGCTCGTAGGCGCCGGCACTCTGGGCAAGATGTACTGCGGCGCCATTCGGGCGGCGGGTGGTGTTGCGATCGACATTGGAGCACTGTTCGATCTGTGGTCGGGTAGAGCCGATACTCGCGGCGAAGTGCGCCAGAATCCCTGGATCACGTTGCCGTACCGACCCTGAGCGAATCAACGAACGAGCGTGTGAGACGGAGACTCAGGTGGCCGACATCGTTCTCGTTCACGGCGCGATGCACGGGGGATGGTGCTGGGCGCAGGTTGCGGAACTTCTGCGCATCCGCGGGCACCGCGTCATCACACCAACGTTGACCGGCCAAGGCGAACGTCGACACCTGCTGACACCCGACGTCGGAGTTTCGACTCACGTCGAAGACATCACCAACGCGGTGTGGTTTGAAGGATTCGACCGCGTGACGCTGGTTCTTCATTCATACTCGGGTGTTCTAGCAGGGCCTTTGGCCACACGGCTGCGTGGCTCAGTGGAGCGGGTGGTCGCGGCCGGTGGGTTCCTCGCTGACTCCGGACAGTGCCTGCTCGACGTCGAACCACCGGAAACGGCGAAGCGATATCGCTCGTTGGCGGCCACCGCGGGAGATGGTTGGCGGGTGCCAGCGTCGGATGCGTTCCTTGATCAGTGGGGCGTTACGGATCCGAGCCTGTGTGCTGTGATTGCCCCGCGGCTCACTGACTTTCCGTTGCGGTGCGCCACGGAAGCGGTCGTGTTCGACGAGCCAGACCTCGCTCTACTTCCGCGGGTGTACATCGAGCACACCGCCCCGCCGCTGCCCTCGTTGGCAACATCGATCGCACACGCGCGCGACACGGGGTGGGCCATGTGTCAGATCGCGACCGGCCACGACCTCATGCTCGCGGATCCAGTGGGTACGGCTGACCTCATCACCGAACTGTGTGCGAACTGACTACTGCGCGTTGGGATCAAGTAGTTCGTCGTCGCAGATGACACGGCCACCTTCGACGTATTCGGCGACCAGCGAGTCGTCGGTGGAGTGCGTGAGTGTGCGCGGGTCGAGATAGTGAGCGCCAAAGAGGCGCATCACGTGTTGCACACCGATGGGGCGCACGCTGCGTAGGTCGTCGTCGTAGTAGGTGCCCGCGTTGAGCGGACTCGTGATGACTTCGTAGGAAGGGAAGTAGTCGACGAGTTCGTGCGCCCGCGCGGCGTCCTGTGCCACAGCGACGAGCACTGCCTTGCTGTACGTGGTTGATACCCAGACGTTGCGGTTTTCGAAAGTGGCGCTGAGGGGCACAGGGCTGACGGTGAGAATCACGCGTACACCCGGATTCACTTCGCGCAGGCGGGCGATGAATCGATCGAGATCGGCGCGTACCTGCGGGTAGTCGTAATTGAGGAACTCGTGTTCGGTTTCGTCGAACCGCGAGGCCACCACACCAGGCGCGATCGGAAACACAGCGTCGGTTGCTCGACTGCGCCATCCCTCTGTCAGTCCGAGAGTGAACACGACCACGTCGGCGGTGGTGAACAGTTCGCGCACCGCGGCGAGGTGCACTGAGCGATCGGCCTCAAGTGCGCCGAGACTGCCAAAGCCGCCCGGTTCGGCCGTGGGTCGGAAAGCGTCGTGCCAGCGGTCGTCGCGCTGCCATGCGGCGTCGTCGAAGGTCGCTCCATCGAAGGCACGTTCGAGTAACTGTGCCGCTTGAGCGACGGTGTACACATTGCCGTAGCGCGCAGAGAACAGGCTGTAGCTTTCCTTCTTCTCAGCCGAACTGCCTTCAGGCGCAGTCTCTGTCACCAAGTAGCGATAGCCACTCGCGCGGATACTCGCCGCCACGTGTTGGGCGAAGCACGAGCCCAGCGTGGCGATACGGTCGTTGCGGTCGATGGTGAAACTGACCTCACCCACGGGGTCGAACAATCCGGGGGCCGCATCAGCAACAGCTGAGTTCCAAAAGCGTTCGGCAGGTAAGCCGCGGTAGGGATGGCTCATCGCGACATCGCCCCCGCAAACGAGACGAGCGTGTTGAGTTCATGCTGCGACAGTGAGGGTAGACACGAAGCGTTGGTGCTGACGCCGCGTTCGGCCCAGTCGGTGTAGCACCCGGCGACAAACTCAGTCCAAGGGATGAAGCGTCCGTTGATCTTGACCACCTCAACGGCTGGAACTGCGAGGCGCGCCGCCACCGGCTCATGCACCGGCCAGATCACCGACGTGGCGAGCGCGTCGTAGAGAACACCTTCAACGGTGTGTGCCGGACGAGGTTGCAGTCCGAGTCGATCGCGACACACCTGTTCGGCCAGTGCCGCCACCGCGAGTGGGCGGGGGTGGTTGAGACCGTGCATGAAGACGCCGGTGCGCTTGGTGGCGCGCATCCACTGCGTGAAATCGAAGCCTGTCTCGTCGAACCGAACGCGCAGGGCTTCCGTCGACGGGTTCCAACGGTCGAGATAGCCCAGTGCATCGAAGCACGGCGTTGAATACATCGCCAGCGTTTGCTCGAGGGTGAGGCCCAGACTGTAAGCGCCGATCGCGATGCGCGGAACCCAGTCTGTTCCCCAGGGACTGCGCACGCGCTCGTCACCGTCAAAGCCGTAGCCCAAGTCTGGGTGAAAGCCAGCGAAATAGAGGCCGGGAACGGCCACGACCGTCTGGGGCGCATACCCGACTCGGGCACATTCTTCGGCGACTTCAGCCACGAGTTCGTTGACAACGATGAGGGTGTCGCAGCCGGCGGCACTGGCCGCAGCCACGGAACCGGCGAGATCGACGGTGACCCCCACATGGAAAGAACAGGCGATATCGACATCGCTGACAAGTGCCTGCAGTGAGTCAGCCCAGAGCGGTGCCTGGCAATTCATCAGCACGGCAATACGGTGTGTGGTCAACGCGCTCCTCCCGGTCGCTACTCTAGTGGCGTGCGGGTCGCCATGGTCGGAACGCGAGGTGTGCCCGCCCGGTACGGAGGGTTCGAGTCAGCCGTTGAAGAAATCGGCTGGCGACTGGCCGAACGCGGACACGAGGTCATCGTCTATTGCCGTAATGAGGGCCAGACGATCACTGAGTACCGCGGAATGCAGTTGGTCAATCTTCCGGCCCTTCGATTGCGTTCGACCGAGACGTTGACGCATGGGGCGCTGAGCGCCACGCACGCGGTATTGAAGGCCAAACCCGAGATGGCCTTCGTCTTCAATGCTGCCAACGCGCCCTTCGTGACCGGACTTCGTCGTGGCGGTGTTCCGACGGCTGTGAACATTGACGGCTTCGAGTCCAAGCGCGCGAAGTGGGAAGGCATGGGGGCGAAGTACTACCGGTGGGCCGAGCGCGCAAGCGTCCTACGTACCGACGCGATCATTGCCGACTCGCGAGTAATGCAGGCACACGTGTTGGCGGCCTATGGCCGTGAAGCGCAGTACATCCCCTACGGCGCACCCATCGCGCATCCAGGTGACGATCTGCTCGCCGCTGCGGGTCTGCACGCTGCCGGCTACCACCTCATCGTTGCTCGGTTCGAGCCGGAAAATCAGGTGCGCGAGTTGGTGCAGGGGTACATCGCGAGTTCGGCCACGGCACCTCTTGTCGTGGTGGGCGCCGCGCCGTATGCCGAGAGCTATACGCAGAGTGTGCGTGCGGCGGCAGGTGACGACCCTCGCGTGCGATTCCTAGGCGCTGTCTGGAATCAGGTGTTGCTCGACCAGCTGTACGCCGGCTGCCTGACATACCTGCATGGCCACACAGTGGGAGGCACGAATCCTTCTCTGCTGCGGGCCATGGGTGCGGCGGCGCCGGTGCTGGCCGACGACAACCCCTTTAACCGAGAAGTGGCCGGGAGGGGGGCTGAGTTTGTCACCCACCCGGGTGATCTTGCCCCCCATCTGGCCGCTGCAGAGAGTGACCCCGCGGCGGCACAGGCGAGAGGCCTTCTAGGGCAGGAATGGGTGGCACAGCACTACCGCTGGGACGATGTGGTCGACAAATATGAGGCTTTGGGCACTCAATTGGGTGACTTGGCGCGCCGATAACAGGGTCGTAGGGTGAAATTGCCGTCCCTAGAACCGAGGACACGTGACACTCGAACTACCTGTAGCAGTTGCCCGCCCGCGCACCAGTGCGCCCGCGGTGGCTCCTACGCGTTCGACGCATTCATCCTCATCACGTGATCCGATGGCCCCCTATGTGTGGGCCGCTCTTGTTCTCGATCCGATCGCGATCGTGGTGGCGCTCCTCACCGTGCACCTCGGTGCCTCGCTCTGGGCGCCGAGTTCGATTCTTGACGGAATGCTCCTACGCGGAGCGGCCGTCGTGGGTCTCTGGCTGGTTCTGCTGGCAGTTGTCGGTGCCTACGACACCCGCATCGTGGGTGGAGGGTCTGAGGAGTTCCGGCGAGTCGTGATCGCCACGCTCTGGCTCGTCTGCCTTGTCTCGGTGCTGGTCTTCCTCTTCGAACTACAGACATCGCGCCTCGTTGCCATGCTGACGTTCGGTGTGGGGATGCTGCTGTTGCTCGGCGGTCGCTGGATGCTGCACGTCGTGCTGCGTCAGCGTCGCCTGCGTGGACACTTCCAACACCGCAGCATCGTCATTGGCGACGGTATCGCGGCACATCAACTTGAAGTTCAGTTAGCCAACCAGTCTTTCGGCTACACGGTCACGTCGTTCGTGGCGGCTCCGGGCGACGATGACGACGTTGAGGTGTGGCTCGATCAGTTGGCAGCGCGCATTCACGAAGAACATGCTCACGCTGTTGTGGTGGGTGAAGCGTCAACGTCGGTGCGCGACCTGTTACGTCGCCTTTCGTGGCGCCTCGATGGCATGCCCATTGATCTCTTGGTGATTCCGGCACTCGGTGATGTGGCCGGTCCGCGTCTTGCGGTGCGTCCGGTTCCGTGGCTCAAATTGCTGCAACTTGATGAGCCGACGCTCTCGGGAGCCAAGCGCTTCATGAAGCGCTTCTTTGACATTGTGATCGCGATTCCCATCATCATCGTGCTGCTGCCTGTGTTCGCAGTCGTCGCGCTGCTGGTGGCGTTCTCCAGCCGTGGACCGGTGTTGTATCGCCACGATCGTGTGGCCGAGCGTGGAGGCACCTTTCGTTGCGTGAAGTTCCGCACGATGGTTGTTAACGCTTCAGAACAACGGCACGAAGTCATTGGCGAGCCCGACCGCTACATTGCCGAGCGCTACCGCTCCGACCCGCGCGTTACCCCCGTGGGCCGCTTCTTGCGTCGGTGGTCGCTCGATGAGCTGCCACAGTTGTTCCACGTGTTGAGCGGTCAAATGTCGCTCGTGGGTCCTCGACCGATGTTGCATGAAGAGCTGCCGTTGCTCACCGATGAGCACCACCGTCGTCACATCATCCGTCCTGGCCTGACCGGACTGTGGCAGGTCAAGGGACGCAAGAACGTCTCATGGGAAGAGCGCATGCGACTCGATCTCGAGTACGTCGACCGTTGGTCGGTTCCGCTCGACGCCGTCATCATGCTCAAGTCGGTCTACGTGGTCATCACTGGCCGAGGTGCGTACTAGTTCCTACAGCAGTTGAGGAAGTAGCAGCATCCGCACGATGCAGAAGATGAGCAGCACGAGCGACAAGATGATCAAGATCACCTGCGTTTTCGGTGCCCCAAACTTGGTGGCAACGCTGGCGATAAACAGCACCAGTGCCAGCAGCACTGCCAGTTGCACGAAGCGACTCGCATTGGATGAGGCCCGATCAGCCTCGGCCAGACTCGCCTCCGCTTGGGCAGAGAGCATGTCGGCATTGATCCTCGAGGGGACGATGTAGGTCGGCAGGTCGAGTGGCGTCCCTGCGGGAACCTTCGCGGGATTGCCTTGGGCGTCGACGGGCACCGAGCCAAGCCACTCCTTCTGTGCGGCCGCTAATTCCGGCGAAAAGCGCGTGCGAAAGAAAAAGGCGCGGTCTTTTTGGCCGTTGGCTTCGGCCTGAAGCCAGCTGAGCCACATCTGCGAGTTGACGATCTCTTCGGAGGTGGCGTCACTTGCGGCGCGGTTTGCGTCACTTCGCTGAATGGCCGACGCCGATTGCGCATCCGATTGTGAACCGGCCCACTCACCTGCCTGGAAGGTGGCCCATGCAGTAGCGACCGCAGCCAGAGCCAAGATGATCGCTGTCCATGAGTCGAGAATGCGCTGCCGGCGTTCCCATCGGTCTTCGGGTTCGGTTGGCCCGAGGTCGTCAGCGAGTACAACGTCGACTACGTCTTCAACCATTTCGAAAACGCTGTCGGACTCGCCATCGGTGGGGGTCGTCGGAGTGAGTGCGCTGTCGTCCATGAGGAGAATTGATACCACGATTGCACCGTTTTAGCGCGCGTTGTCGGCATCCCGCGTCAGATGCGCAGTGGCCACTTCGTGGGCGATGAGATGTCCGTCAGGATTGCCCGTAACAGCGGTGAGGAAGTCGTCGCGTTCGATGCGCAGTAGCCGGCATGGCTCGATCGACGTGATAGTCGCGGTTCGCGGTACATCGTGCAGCAGAGCGATCTCGCCGAAGCCTTCGCCGGCGACGAGAGTGTGAGTACGCACGACGCCGTCGACCGTGACCGACAGGCGACCGCTCTCAACAACGTAGTAGGCATCCCCGACGTCGCCCTGCGTAATCACCGCGGTTTCGGTGGCGATCTCGAGCCAGTCTGCCGATTGCGAGAGCCGATCAACGGCCGGTGGGGGGAGTGCCACGAGGAAGTCGACGCGGCGCAGCACTGCGACAACATCGGGGCGGAAGACGGCCCGAAGATCGAGGCGACGAATGGCAGGCAACGTGAGCAACGCGGTGCCGATGAGTGCGAGCCCCACAGGTAAGTAGGAGTACGCCGCACCCACCCACGCGATGAGTGCGGGGCCAATGAGCGCGCCGAGTGAAAGGCCGAGCAGCAGCACGGCTTCTTGAACGGCGAAGACGCGCGCGAGCAGGCCTGCGTCGGTGGTGCGTTGCAGCAACGTGCGGGCGGCAACCGACGAGACCGCGATTCCGATGCCGCACAGAGTGAGCAACGCTACGGCGACCGGCAAGCGGCCAACAGCGGCCATCACAAGCAGCGGTAGTCCTGCTGCACCGAGGCTGACGACCACGGGTAGTGCAAGTTTCGCCCGCATGGCGAGCCCAGCGGCTGCGATGGAGCCGATGAGTACGCCGATGCCCGCGGCGCCGATCATGACGCCGGATGTCGATTCGGCGCCTCCGAGAGTATCGGTTGCGAAGGCCACGCCCAGAATCTCGAATGATCCGGTGACCACATACGACAAACCCACCAGCAGTAGCAGGATGAGGATCGGCCTGTCACGTGCGACGGCTCGTACTCCCGAGAGTGCACCCTCGTCGGCGTCATCGTCGGACGTGGACGCCATGGGGAGTCCGAGGCGCACGGTCAATGCGGCCGCGGTGAGCATGGCGACGGCACTGAGTGCCGAGACCAGCCACAGACCAGCAATCTGGGCGAGGAGTCCTGCGATGGCTGGTCCGATGAAGACGCCGAGCCCGTCGGTCAGACTCGATCCTGCATTGGCGCGTACGAGCCGCTTGGGTGTTGGTGCGAGTTGTGGAAGAGCCGCGAAATGCAGCGGCCGAGCCACGGAAACGGCGATCGTTGCGAGAGCGGAGAGCCCCACGATGAGTGCCAAGGGAGCGCCTGCGAAAGCAGCCGCCGCTAAGAGCACGAGAAACAGTCCCTCCATCGCGTACGACAGCGAGAGCGCCGTACCGCGAGGAAACCGTTCCGCGTAGGCACCCAGCGGAGCCGCGAGAATGGCTGCTGGCAGCAGTTGAAGCAGCAGGACGATTCCAGCGAGTCCGGGTCCACCTTCGTCATACGCGTAGATCAATACGCCGGCCCAGTAGGCATACTCGATGACGGCGAACAGCGAGGCAGCGGCCATCACGCGGGTCAGGCGTGAGTCACTCGCTTTCATGCACCGAATACTGCCCTATGCAGGTTCAGGCGGCAGGCTAGTCCGAAAGGCGCTTGCGACGACGCAACCGCGGATCGAGCATCGCGTCGGACCACTGAGCCACCATCGTGCGCGCTGGAATGGCGGCGAGGATGGCGAACACAAGAGCCACGACGGGGGCAATGACCGGGAAGCCGATGAGGTAGACGATCCAGGTGACAAAGCCGGCCACAAACAGACCCGCTGCGAAAGGAACCACGCCGGTAACGAAGGACACACGTGCCCGCTTCTCGTCAGGTACGACGGCCATCGCCGTGTGACGGGCCACGTCTCCGACACTCCACCTCGGAATCCACCAGCACAGGATTCCGAGCACCATCAGCGACAGCGGCTGGCAAGATCGCCAACGTTCCCGAGATGTTGAGCCGCTCCATGATGCGCGTGGTGTGGGGTGGCATCGTTCAGATTGCATTGTGCCTGTTGCTTCGGTGCCCGACTACCGTGATGCCACGGTGATCTTAGGCGAGCCTTTCGCGCACCGACGCCACGCAACTCAACAGAGCCGAGGCGAGTGCGTCCTCTCGACCCTCGAAACGAGGAGTCGGCACAGGAATGCTGACGGCCACGATTTCACCGTGCACCGAGGTAAGCACTGCGCCTACGGCGCAGATGCCCTCAGACTGCTCCTCGCGGTCGTAGGCGACCCCGGTTTCGCTGATGGTGGCGATCTCGGTGCGCAGTGCGCGCACCGAGGTGATGGTGTGGGGGGTGAATCTCTCCAGTGGTCCGGCAAGGAGTCGATCGAGGTCAACTCGATCCATCGCGGCCAGCATGGCCTTGCCGTTGGCGCAGGCGTGCAGCGGAAATGCCTGACCGACGGCACTCACCGCGCGCAGGCGGTGGTCGGCGACCACCTGATCGAGAAACACTGCGCGATCTGCCTCGAGTAGCGAAAGGTCAACCGTCTCATTCACCTCGCGTGAGAGCGTCTCAAGGAATGGTCGCAGTTCCGCCAGCACACTGCGCCGAGCAGAAAGAGACATCGCGATGATCTCCGGACCGAGACGATACGGGCCGCGGGGCCCGACCGCTGTGACGTAGCCGAGTTCTTCGAGTGCCAGCAGTAGTCTGCTCACCGTTGAACGCGGAAGGTCGACTCGCTCACCGATTTCGATCTGGGTAAGTCCCCCGGGGTGTCCCTGCAGACTACGCAGAATGTCGGCGGTGCGAGTCAACACCTGGATGCCGGAGCGAGAGTCGGCGGGAATGCTCATGTCAGACCGGCAATCCCAGAAGGCTCACTGTTTCGTCAACCGAGGCCACCGACAGGTCGAGGTCACGAATCAACTGCGCCGTGCGTGCTACGAGAGGGGTGTTGCCCTGAGTCATTTCGCCCTTGCGCAGGTAGAGAGTGTCTTCCATGCCGGCGCGAGCATTGCCACCGAGTGCAAGACCGATGGCGGTGAGTTCGAGATTGGCTTTGCCGATAGCGATGATCTGCCAGACGGCACCTTCAGGCAGCCGACGAACCAAGGTCAGCAGGTTGTCGGGTGTAGCAGCGGCACCACCAGCAACTCCGAGCACGATACTGAACTGTAGTGGGCCGTCGAGAAGCCCTTCATCGCGCATTCGAAGGCACGCATCAAGGTGGCCGGTGTCGTAGATCTCTAGTTCGGGCTTCACGCCCAACTCCTGCATGCGGGCAGCGAGTCGCCGCACCCCGTCAGGCGGGTTGCGAAACTCTCCCGATCCGAAGCTCATCGTGCACGGGTTGAGTGTTGCCATGCGAGGACGTAATTCGACGAGCCTCTCGCGATCCTCGAACGAGACAGACAGTCCTACGCCCGTCGAAACCTGAATGAGAATCGGGCACCGCTCTTCAATCGCCGCAATGGTGTCGCGGGCGATTCCGAGATCGGCTGTTGGCCGCTCGTTCTCATCACGGAAGTGCAGGTGGGCAACTGCCGCCCCCTCGAGATACGCGGCGTGAACAGCCGCCGCGATCTCGAGGGGCTGCGTGGGCAGCGTCGAATTTTCAGCAGTGGTTGCGATGGGTCCCGTGGGGGCGACGGTGATGACGACGCCCATCAGGACTCGCGCGGATTGGCAATCGACACCAATAGAAGTGTGTCGCTGTCGCTACGGTTCTGCACTGACCGAATTTCACCCTCGTTCATGTGCAGTGAGTCGTACTTCGTCAACTCGTACTCAGTCCCGCCGACGGTGACGACGAGCACCCCTTCGAGTACCACGTAAATTGACTCAGCGCGCACAGGCGACTCATCAACTGAGGCTCCGGGGTGATACACCGAGAGCCCCACCCAATGGCTCTCGGTGGTGCTGGTGTCGCCACCCTGAAGTCGAAATGCGTCGACATCGTGGTGCAGTGGCGGACTGTACGTGGGTGCCTGCGAAAAGGCGGTGAAATCAGCCATGGCTCAGGCCTGACCGTTTTCGAGTCGGTACTCGCCGGTGGGGTCAATCATTGCGACCAACCGCACGATGCAGCCGTCGCCGCCAACCCAGCGCCACGGGAATGCCGCGAAGGTCACGCGCTTTCCGGTGACTGCGTCGATGTCGCCGCCGACGTTTTCGAATCCGTAGATTCCCTTGCTCAAAATCGCGCGGTGGCACGGCTCCCACTCGGGGAAGTCGTCGAGCACCTTGCGGCCGGTCTCTTCTTCGTATTCGCGGCAGGCCCACGGAAGCAGGCCGCCGGTGGCCTCTGACGGTCCGTGCGGGCCAATGGCGGTTGCGAGCGGGTGGTCGAGCGCCTGGGTGTCGGTACCGACTGCCTTGACTCCCTTGGCAGCGAACCATTCGCCGGCTTCCTTGTAGAAACCGGGCGAGTAGGCGTAGTACTCGGCGGAGTCGGCGTACTTGTGGTGCCAACCGGTATTGACGAGCACGATGTCTCCGGCACGCACGGGCGTCTTCTTGCTGGCTTCTTCGAGGTCTTCGGCGGTGACAACTTCCCACTTGCCCTTAGGAATGTCGAGCACGACGCCGGTACCGAAGAAGTTGTGCAACGGAATTTCGTGCAGCAACGGAGTTCCCTCAATGACGTGTCCGGGTGCGTCAATATGCGTTCCGGAGTGCATCACGGTCGTGATCTTTTGAGTGAGCACCCGGCTCTTGGCCATGCCGTGCAAACGCTCGATCTTGACGTCCTCAAAGTAGGGCCACGCAGGAACTCCGTGCCCCCACGGGTGTGACAAATCGAAGAACTGGATTTCTGATTCCTTGGGGCTCACGGGCCAAGTCCAACTCATGGTGGTTCCTCTCGTGGTGGGCAGTGCAGGGTTGGTGTTCAGGTGGTGTGTTCAGGTGGGCAGTTGAGATGACACATGTGCCGCGAGTGCGGCCGCTCGTTCTTCTCGGCGTCCGGCCGGCCACTCAATAAATCCGCGACCGCTCTTGGCTCCGAGATCACCGCGCTCGATCATCGTGGTGAGTAGTGGGTTGGCAACGCCGTCAGTGTTGAGACTGGGAAGTACTGCGTCGTGGATGGCACGCGTGAGGTCGAGGCCCACGTAGTCGGCCGTCTCAATCGGACCCATCTGTGCCAGTCTCAGCCCGATTGTGTTGCGGCACACCAAATCCACCGTCTCGGCGTCGCACACTCCCTCAGAGACGAGGGCGATCGCTTCGCGCCACAGTGCGTGTTGCAGCCGATTGCCGACGAATCCCGGAACGTCGCGCTCAACCCAGACCGCGAGCTTTCCAAGATGTTCGAGCAATGCCACCGTGCGCTGCATCACTGTGATGGAGGTGTGCTCGCCTTTCACCACCTCAACGATGGGAATCAGGTCCGGCGGGTTCCACCAGTGGGTTCCGACTACTCGCTCGGGGTTGGTGGCGCGAGCGGCGATGCTGGTCACGGGAAGCACTGATGTGTTGGTGGCGATGATCGCGTGATCGTTGAGGGCACTGATGATCTCGATCAGTGATGCTTTGGCCTCAACGTCTTCGATGATCGCCTCGGTGATGTAGTCAGCATTCGCGACGGCTACAGCAAGGTCGTCGGAACCGGTCACGGTGCCGGGATTGGTGCTGTCGGCGGCCATCGCGCGAGCTACCTCGACGGCCTCATCAATCGACTCGACGCGTGCGTCGTGCACGATAACGTCGGCACCGCCGCGCGCGAGAACCCCCGCAATGCGGCGACCCATCAATCCGGCACCCACCACAGTTGCGAAGCGAATTTCCCCCGGTAACGCCTCATTCAGCATGAGGTGTATCCGCCATCGACGTACAGCACCTGGCCTGTCACGAACTTGGATGCGTCACTGAGCATGTACATCAGGGCGCCGATGAAATCGTCGGGCTCGGCAAAACGGCGCAGCGGGATGCGCGCGAACATCGCTTCGCGTGTGGCACGACCCTTCTCATCGTCGGCAAACATCCATGCGGTGAGTTCACTTCGGAATACCGTGGGTGCGATGGCATTGACGCGAATCTGTGCACCGCCCCATTCGGCAGCAAGTGTCTTTGCCAGCAAATCAACGGCCGCCTTCGACGGGCAGTATGCCGAGTAGCCCGACGCCAGTCCCAATTTGCCGCGCGTTGATGACACGAGCACCACGCTGCCGCCGCGGTCTTGCGCGAGCATGACGCGACCGACTGCCTGACAGATGAGCCACGAGCCTTTGACGTTGGCATCCATCACGCTCTGCCACGTGTCGACATCCATGTCGACGATCGGGCCCACCTTGTTCATGCCCGACGCGACCAGCACCCCATCGATACCGCCAAAGGCGGCAACGGCGGCCGAGGTGATCTCAGCGGCGGCCTCGGGGGAGTCGGGACGAAGGCCGACGATCACCACATTGGCAGGGTCAACGCCACCAGAGATCAACTCCGCCGACAACTCGGTGAGTGCGGTGGTGTCACCCCCAGCGAGCGTCACTCGAGCTCCGGCGGTTGCCAGAGCCTGTGCCGCCACGCCCCCCAACGATCCGGTGGCGCCGGTAATCAGAATCGATCGCCCCTGTACAGAGAACAGGTCGAGGGGGTGGGCCATGAGTCCTCCAGAGCGGGTGAAAGCCAACGTTATCCTACTAGACGGGACAGTTGTCCCGCTAGATGGGATTTTTGCGTTATTTGTGAGCGTTAGTGAGTGGGCTCGAGGGTGAAGTCAACGGCGCAGTGCAGCAGGCCGTCGTCGCCGGGCGTGAAGGCAGAGATGAGTGAACCCTTGACGCCGAAGACCGTGTCACTGTCGAGGTAGTCGCTGGCCTCATCGAAAACGTGAGTAGTGACGGGCGCGAAACCAGGGGCGCTGACCTTGACGTGAATGTGGGCTGCGCGCATTTGGTGCCGTCCGGTCGCCGACAGCATCTTTCCAACCGGTCCGTCATCAGGGATGGGGTACGGGGTGGGTCGCACGGTGTGAATCGAGTAGCGGCCCTGCACGTCGGTGCGGTAGATGCCACGCAAGTTCGTCGCTGGCTGAACATCGGGCTGCTGCACCGCGTAGAAGCCAGTGGCGGCGTTCTGCCACACGTCAATAACGGCTCCGGCGATGGGGGTGCCGTCGGGGCTCGTCACGCATCCTTCGACGAGAGATTCCTCGCCACCGTCGGCGTACTCAATCATGGAGGCGCCAAACTCGCGCTCAGGCGAGTTGGGTACATAGAAGGGCCCGAGAATCGTGGGTTCGGTGACGCCCTCAACCATGCTTGCGTGGTTGATGAGGTCGACCATGGACGACAGACCGAGAGTGTCGGAGAGCAAGATGAACTCCTGCCGGTTTCCGTCCGTGATGTGACCCGCGGCCGTCAGGAATTGAATACCAGTGAGCCACTCGTCATCGGTGAGTCGAACTTCGCGCGCGAAGGCATGCACGTGTCTGACCAGCGCCTGCATGACCTCACGCAGTCGGTCGTCGGGAGTTGACGCGAAGCGTTCGATGACGACATCGGTCAGTTCTTGTTCGGACATGGGTTGTAGTGAACTCATGACGACTCTCCTTCACGTGAGTCAGGCGTACCGTTGGCAATGGGAGTTGGGAGTGGGGACGTCAATCGATAACCGGTGGGGAAAAGTCGCAGTCGCCCGTTGCCGGATATCAAGCCCCACAATCCCTTGGGCAGGAAGAGCACCATCGCGATGGCGATGATTCCGAGAATGACGAGGTACCAAAAACCCACGTCACCGATGTAGCGCTCGAGTGCGTAGAACACGATGGCTCCGATGATCGGTCCCTCAATCGTACCGACCCCACCGATGATGACGATGAAAATCATGAAGGCAGTCCACTGGATCTTGAACACACTTCCGGGCTGCACATTGAGGGTGGTCATGGCCAGCAAGGTGCCTGCTAAACCGCAGCCCATTGCCGCGACGACCCAGGCAATTCGTCGCGAACGAGTGACATTGACGCCGAGGGTTGCTGCAGCTGTCGCATCGTCACGCACCGCCGTGAAGCCTGCGCCGAGACGCGACCGCAGCAGTAAGTAAGTGACGGCGACTGCGACCACCACGGCCGCGAGAGCGATCCAGTACACCACGGCAATGCGGATCTCTGGCTTGTAGCCGCGGAAGGCGGTAAATGAGATGCCAGCGCCAGCGCCCAGGGTGTTGATTTGAGTCGTGAGTAGGTAAATGACTTCCGCAATCACCCACGTTCCGATCGCGAAGTACCCACCGGAGAGGCGGAACGCGAGAAACGACACGAGGTAGGCGACTATTCCGGAGATTACGAGGGCAAGTGCGAGACCAATCCACAGCCCGAGGCCAAGGATGTCTGACGCGTAGACGATGCCGTACGCGCCGATTCCGATAAACGCCTGCTGGCCGATGGAGACCATCCCCGCGTAACCAGCCAGCAGGTTCCACATCGTTCCGAGAATGATGTAGATGAACAGCGTGGTGAGGTTTTGCTGGTTGCCCTTGGTGAGAAAGGCGAAGGGCCCGTAGGCGAGCGAGACGACGACAATGACCGCGACCACCAGTCCCACCAGAGAGGCACGAGTTGAGCGGTGTACCTGAGCGCGGTGGCCGGCCGTGTTATCCGACAGGGCGAGACTCATCCGTTCACCACCTTCGGGAAGAGGCCGGTCGGAAGGAACGCCAGGATCGCGAGAAAGACGAGATCGGCGAGCAAGGTTCCGGACGACGGAAATAGTTGTGCGCCCACGGTGGTGGCGACACCAAGAATCATGCCGCCTGCCAGTGTTCCCCAGAGTGAACCGAGACCACCGATGATGACGGCCTCAAACGCGAAAATCAGGTAGGTGTCACCTGAGTACGCGTTGAACTGAGTCTTGATTCCAATGAAGATTCCAGCAACCCCGACAATTGCGAGTGCAATCGCGGTAGCCAGTGCGTAGATGCGCTTGTTATCGATTCCCATCAGGGTTGCCGCCTCGCGGTCGTCGCTGGTGGCGCGCATCGCTCGACCGGTCTTGGTTCGTGCCAAATATTGCTGCAGGGCGGCAATGACGATCACGCCCACGATGAAGGTGATGAGCGGGAAGACCCCGATGGCGATCTCGGGGGTGATCTGAATGCTCGCTCCTGCAAGGTCGCCCACCTGAATACTGCGGTAGTCGGCCGTGAATAGTTGCAGCATGAGGTTCTGCAGAATCACTGCAAGGCCGAACGTGACGAGGATCGGAGCAAGTGCCTGCTTATTGAGTGCGGTGTTGAGCAGCGTGCTCTGCAGTACCCAACCGAGTGCCGCCATCACAGGAATCACCACGATGATGGTCGCGAACGGTGGCAGGCCTGTGTTCTGCACCAGTACGTAACCGAGGTACGCCGCTACGATCGCCAGCGCACCGTGGGCGAGATTCACCAGACGCATGACCCCGAACATCAACGACAGTCCGGCGGCCAGAAGTGCGTAGAGACCGCCAAGCAGCAGTCCCTGCACCACAGCGTTTGCCCATTCCATGACGTGACCCCTTAGATCCCGAAGTAGGCGGTGGCGATTTGATCGCGCGTGAGTTCGGCAGGTGTTCCCTCAAGGACCGTTCGGCCTTCGAGCAAGCACTGGACTCGATCGGCCACCCGTAGCGCGTGCATCACGTCCTGCTCCACCACCAACACGGTTGTTCCCTGAGCGGTGATGGTGGGCAGTGATGCGTAGATCTGCTCGACCACCACGGGTGCCAAGCCGAGTGATACTTCATCAAGTAAGAGAAGTCGGGGGTTACACATGAGCGCACGACCAATAGCGGCGGCCTGTTGCTCGCCACCGGAGGCATTGTTGGCCAACCGCGATCTGCGATCTGACAACAGGGGAAAAGTGGCATAGACCGACTCAAGATTCCACGGACCTGGGCGTGATTTGTGGGCTCCGACCAGCAGGTTCTCTTCAATAGTCATGCTCGGAAACATGCGGCGTCCCTCGGGAGTGAGCGCGATTCCCAAGGGCACTCGCTTGTGAGGAGGGAGCGTCGCGATGCTGGTGCCGTCGAATCGCACATCACCCGCACTCGGACGGCTAAGTCCGGCGATCGTTTTCAACAGTGTGCTCTTACCTGCTCCGTTGGCACCGATGACGGCGAGCGTCTCGCCTTCATCAACGCTGAGGGATATTCCGTAAATCGCTTGGAAGTCTCCGTAGAAGACGTCGATTGACTCGACTTCGAGCAGAGCCATCAGCTTGCCCGTCCTTCGTCAATATCGAACGTGGTGCCGAGATACACCTCAATAACTTCGGGGCTACGCATCACTTCGTGTGGGTCGCCTAGCGCCAGAATGCGTCCTTCGGCCAGGCACATCAGTCGGTCGACGACTGACACGAGCGCGTGCACAATGTGTTCGATCCACACCACGGTGACACCGCTCGCGAGCAGTCCGCGAATGGTGTCGATGAGCGGTGGAATCTCCTTCTCGGTCAAGCCGCCAGCGATTTCGTCGAGCAAGATCAGTCGCGGGCCGGTCGCGAGAGCACGCGCGAGTTCGAGGCGTTTGCGGTCTAGTAAGCGCAGTTGTCCCGCGGGGGTCTCTGCAAGACCGAGGAGGCCGGTGGTTTCGAGTGCGGCATAGGCGCGGTCGTATCCGTGCTGGCCACGCGTGCCACCGGCAAAACTTGAGCCGACGTACACGTTTTCAAAAACGGTCATGTCGACGAATGGTCGAGGAATTTGAAACGACCGCGCGATTCCGACCTTGGCGCGATTGGCAGCCTTAAGTCGAGTGATGTCGCGGCCACCGAATTCGATGCTGCCTGCGTCGGGATCAATCACGCCACCAATCAAATTCAGTAGCGTGCTCTTGCCGGCGCCGTTCGGTCCGACGATGCCGAACGCCTCACCCTCGCGGACGTCGAAGGTCACATCCTCGGCGGTGACGACTCGTCCGAATTTCTTGGACAGGCCCCGCACGGACAACAGTTGGGACTCAGACATGGATTCTCCGGTTCTGGACGGGTGAGCCCGGCCGACCATGAAGGCCGACCGGGCTCACCCGAGGTGAGCGTCAGCTGCCGGGGATTGCTTCGGCCTTTGATCCGACGGGGATATCCAGGCCGCGCTTCTTTGCTACGGCGTTGGACACGATCACCAACTCGTACTTGTACTTGCTGCCCGCGGGGGCGAGGCGCCACTGTCCACCGGCAACCGGTGTGACTGCGACGTTCGGGCCGCCATCGGGACCCTTCTGGTTGGGATCCCACTGCACCTTGCCGACGATGGTGTCAGTGCCCAGGGTGCTGAGCGTCTTCACCAGTGCCGCCTTGTCAGTGGAACCTGACGTGGTGAGTGCGTTGGCTGCCACCTCGAAGAGGGCCTCGACGTAGCCGATCGGCTGCGTCCACTGCTTGCCCGTCTGCTCCTCGTAGAGGGCGCAGAATTCCTTCGGGGTCACACCGGTGAGGGAACTCGTGGTGGGCCAGGTCGGGTGCCACCACACCTCGGTCGACAGATCGTTACCGAGGTCGCCGAGTGCGTCGACGCTGCTCGGGAAGAGCAGGGCCTTACCGATGGTCGCTGCCTTCGGGTTGTATCCCTGCTGCTTGGCCTGCTTCCAGAACGTGGTGAAGTCAGGAGGGATCGGCACGCCGGTGAGAATCTCATCGTTCTGCTGCTTGAAGTAGTTGATCTGCGCAGTGAAGTCCTGAGTTCCGTTGGGGTACAGCGGGGGGAACGTCAACGTGTAACCGGCGGCCTTGTAGCCCTCGGGAAGGTTGGCGCTCCACGCCTGGCCATCAGGGTCGTTCGGGAAAAGTCCGCCGACCTTCTTGTTCGTGGGAATCTGGTTCCAGATGTCGACGAACGTGCCAGCGATGTCGCCCAGGCCCCAGAAGAAGTGGTAAGTCCACTGGAACTTGGCGTTGATGTCACCCTTGCTGCGGCCGAGAACGTACGGCTGCCACGGCGCGTTGTCGGTGATACATGGCGTGGCGTTTGCCTCGCATGCATCGGCAACAGGGTTGACGATGTCGGGGGTTCCGGCGGCCATCACGATGTCGACGCCGTCGTTGTTGATCAGGTCAGCGGCTGCCTTGCCCGCCTTGGCGGAGTCGCTCTCAGCGTCCTTGACGATGATGTCGACGTTGTAGGGCTTGCCACCGATTTGAAGGGGGTTCTTTGCGAAGTAGTCCTTCATGTAGTTGATGACGAAGGTGTCGCTCTCGCCAAACGGTGCCAAGGGTCCGGTCTGGGGTGACACGAAACCGATCTTGACGGTGCCAGCGGGTGCGGCGCTCTGGGATGCCGAGGCCGAGTCGGAAGCCGCTGTTGAGGCTGCCGCTGAACTGCTGCTGCTGTTGATACTTCCTCCGCCGCAGGCGGTGGCGCCCAGTGCTACTACTGCCACAAGGGCAGCAAACTGGGACTTCCTCCCGATCTTCATCCACTCTCCTTCAAAGGGTCGCTGCTGAACATTGATGCCATCGGGGCCGGTTGGAACCGATGCGACGTACGTCACACTATTACTTCCCGCCTCGCGGGACAATACTCCCGCTCAATGGGATTAATTGACTTTTCATTGATCGCGGATCGACTGAGGCGGGATTCCCGTCCAGGCATCCCGCAGTAGTTGCTCAATTGCTCCCTGATTGACCGGCCGTGGATTGACCATTCCCGCCGCTGCTACGGCCGCCGCCGCCGACGCGATATCGCCCTCGCGAAGACCAATCGAGGCCAGCGTGGTGGGTGCGCCGATGGCCTGTTCGAGCTCCCACATTCCGACCGCGGGGTTCACCGCGTTGATGCCGGCTGACACAAGAGCGCGCTGGGCTCGGTCAAGTGCCGCGGAAGCGTAATCAAGGTTGTAGGCGATCGCATAGGGCAGCACGACCGAGTGCACACTGGCGTGCGGTAAGTCGTAGTTACCCCCCACGACATGGCAGATCTTGTGATGGATGCCCATGCCTGCTACTCCCAGCGTCCAGCCAGCCAACCAGGCGCCGTACAGCGCAGTCGAGCGGGCGGCGAGGTCAGAAGGATCGGCCACGACGAGCGGCAGTGCGGTGGCGAGCGCCCGCACTCCCTCTTCGGCGACGAGTGTGGTGATCGGTGAGGCGCCGGGGGCGTAGAGGCCCTCCACGAGATGTGCCATGGCATTCATGCCACTTGCGGCAGACAAATCCGAAGGCAGACTCAAGGTGAGTTCAGGGTCGTAGACAACGACCCGTGGCTGCACTCGCGGATCGCGACCTACTGTCTTGACCCCACCCTCGGTCAGACCCCAAATGGTCGTCATCTCGGAGCCGGCATAGGTGGTGGGAACAGCCAAAATGGGTAGCCCGCTCTCAAGAGCGATCGCTTTGGCTGCTCCCGTTGACGAACCCCCTCCGACGCAGACGACGAGATCGGCCTGTGCTGCTCGTGCGGCGTCTGCCGCTGCGCGCGCGACCTCAACGGGTACGTGCATCACGACATCAAAGAATCGACCTGCGAGTCGCGATCCGAGCGCATCGGCCAGTGAGTCCGCATAGGCCGCCTCGGGGCCTCCTGCGACGAGAAGGACGCGTGAGCACCCCATGCGATCTACTTCATCGGGCACCTCAGCGAGTCGGCCAGCGCCGAAGACGACTCTCATCGGCGAACTCTCGTGTACGAACCCGTCAACAACAGCCTCGAATGACTCGATCATGAGCTACTCAATTCGCGCAGGGCCGCGAGTTCAGATGCGGTGGGTGGTTCAGTGGTGGTGAGTTCGTCGGAAACCCGCAGTGCCCATCCGGTGCCGTTGAGAGCCTCATCAATCGTGCGACCAGGGTGCAGGGAAACGAGGACGAGTTCGTGGGTGGTCACATCGGGTCGCAGGACTCCGATGTCGGTGATGATGATGCTCGGCCCACTTCCGGCAGCCCCGAGTGCGCGACGTGAACCATGGCCTTCGTAGTGGCCCACGCTCGAAATGAAGTCGAGTCGGTCAACGAAGGCGCGGGGGTTTTGGCGCAGAACGATCATCGTCTTGCGCGCGTTGAAGGCGATTTCGGGCGCGCCACCCGCTCCGGGAAGACGCACGGTGGGATGGTCGTAGTCACCGACAACGGTGGTGTTGAGATTTCCCCAGCGATCAAGTTGGGCCGCGCCCAGAAAGCCAATGTCAATGCGCCCACCCTGCAACCAGTAGGAGAAAATCTCCGAGACGCTTACGACGGCGTCGGCAGTCTCGGCGAGTTCGCCATCGCCAATCGACAGAGGCGGTCGTGTGGGCTTCGTTCCGATCGTTCCCGATTCGTAAACGAGCACCACATTCGGTGCATGCGTGCGGCGGGCGAGGTTAGCGGCAGTGCTTGGAATACCGATGCCAACGAACACCACGTCACCATCGCTCAATTCGCGCGAGGCGACAATGGTCATCATCTCGTCGGCAGTGAACGTCAGGTCAGTGTCAAAGTCGAGTTGGGTCACCATGGTGATCACACCCCTGCCACATGCGGGGTCATAGCCAAATGTTGTGCGAAGTCTTCGGTGTCGTACACGTGTTGCTCAAGCCACTCGTTGAATCGGTCGTGATCGCGACTGATCTCGTCCCACTCGCGGTAGTACACGTTGTCGCGCTCGTAGTAACCGTGCGCATAGCTTGGGTGTGCGCCGCGTGGCACGACAGCGATGGCCGAGATTACCCATGACGGTAGAACGACTCGCACGCGACTATCAAAGGTGTCGACTACCTCCTCAACGGTGACGATGCTGCGTCGCGACGCGAGTACCGCTTCTTTCTGTACTCCTTGGATTCCCCAGAGCCCGATGTTCCCGTCGCGGTCAGCCTGCTGCGCGTGAATAATTCCGACGTCGGGGTTGAGAGCTGACACGGCCGCGAGTGATTCGCCGGTGAAGGGGCATTGAACCGTCGAAATTGAATCGGTGTACCGAGGCAGATCAGTTCCGGTGTAGCCGCGCAACACGCCGAACGGAAGCCCGCTCGCACCGGCCGAATAGCGAACCGCCATGCCGCCGTGACTGTGTTCTTCAATGCTGAGAGGGTGCGGATACCCCTTCTCGATGGCCTCGCGAAAACGATGGAGCGATCCGACGCCTGGATTTCCTCCCCACGAAAAAACAAGTGACGTCGCGGCGCCGGCCCCGATCATCTGGTCGTAGACGATGTCGGGTGTCATGCGTACCAGTCGAAGATCGCGGCGCCGTTGACGAATGATTTCGTGTCCGGCGGCAACTGGAATCAGATGAGTGAATCCCTCGAGTGCGACGGTGTCACCGTCGTGCACGTGTTCGGCGACTGCATCATGCAAGGTGGTGATCGTGGGCATCAGGCACTCACCGCGCGTAGAAGGGCGGAATGTCCGCGTCGACGTTGATCCAGATTGCTTTGGCTTCGGTGTACTCGTGCATCGCCTCGAAGCCCATCTCGCGCCCGTAGCCCGAGGCGCCCATGCCGCCGAAGGGTGATCCGGGGTGCGCCCGCTTATACGAGTTGACCCACACCATTCCGGCGTTGATGTCGCGGGCCATGCGGTGAGCGCGGCTCAGGTCGTTGGTCCAAAGGCCGCCGCCGAGTGCGAACTCAGTTTCGTTGGCGATGGCGAGCGCTTCCTCGTCGGTGCTGAACGTCTGCACTGTCATGAAGGGGCCGAAGACTTCCTCACACGTGACTCGCGAACCCGGTCGTGCACGCACCACCGTTGGTTCGACGTAGCATCCCTGGGTGAGTGCAGGATCGCTGGGAGCCTTGCCGCCGAGGAGTACTTCTCCGCCTTCGTCGACGGCCACCTGCACGTAATTGAGCACACGGTCGCGGTGCATGGGTGAAGTGAGTGGTCCCATCTCGGTGCTGGGATCCTTGGGGTCTCCGACTTTGATCGATGCAGCAAGAGTGAGGAAGCGTTCAAGAAATTCGTCGGCGACGGACTCGTGAATGATCAAGCGGCTGGCGGCAATACACGCCTGCCCCTGATTGTGAAAGATGCCGAATGCGGTGCCACCGACTGCTTTGGGAAGTGTGGCGTCTGCAAACACGATGTTGGCACCCTTGCCGCCCAATTCAAGGTGCGTGCGAATTCCCAGACCCGCGGCCTGCGATGCAATCATGCGGCCAACCGGGGTGGATCCGGTGAATGAGATCTTGGCGATATCAGGGTGAGTGACTAGGCGCGCACCGGCAGTCTGCCCATAACCCGGAAGCACGTTGATGACACCGCGTGGAAAGCCCACCTGCGCGGCAAGTTCAGCGATGCGCAGTGCAGTCAGAGGCGTGAGCTCCGACGGCTTCATGACGATGCAGTTACCTGCGGCCAACGCAGGCGCCATCTTCCAGCTGACGAACATCATGGGGAAATTCCATGGAACGATCGAACCGACGACGCCGAGAGGTTCGCGCACGACGTAGTCAAGGAATCCTCGGTCAACCGGTACTACCGCACCTTGAAACTTGTCGGCCATTCCCCCGAAGTAGCGAAACTGCATGGCGGTGCGCACGAGATCGAGGCCGCGTGAATCGCGCAGAGGGTGACCCGTATCGCGCGTCTCAAGAAGCGCAAGCTCCTCACCGTGTTCCTCAATCGCGTCGGCAAGGCGCAACAGAAGTCGCCCACGATCGGTGGCCGACATGGCCTTCCACTCGGGGTAAGCGCGCTTGGCTGCCTCAACGGCACGATCGACATCAACTTCGGTCGCCTCGGAGATAGTGGCGAGCAGGCTCATGTCGTGCGGGTCGAAGACCTCGATGGTGCGTCCGTCGGCACCATCGGTGAACTCGCCATCGATAAACAACTGCGTCTGCATGAACTTCTCTCGGTGAGTGCGGTCCTCCCCGGCCCACAGGTATGGCCGGGCCGGGGAGGCAGGGCCGTCAGATCAGAACTCGACCGGGTAGGTCGGCGCCTTGCCGCTGGCGATGAGTTCGGGAACGTCGGAACTGCCGTTCTCCCACACCAACAGCATCGAGCGCTTGGGCGAGTAGCCCTGGTGGCGAATGTCGGCGGGCATGGCGCACACGTCGCCCGCCTTCATCGTGACGCGTGAACGCACAGCACCGGTGTCGCGGTCTTCAACATCCCACGTGATCTGGTCGCTGAGTTGGATGAACCATTCGACGCGGTCGTTGCCGTGAATGATCGGCAGGATGTACTCCTCGGTCGTGGGGCAGAAGAGCGAGTCCTTGCAGGCACTGACCACCGACGGGTTCCAGGTGACGTCAGAACGCGAGAGGTAAGAGAACAGGTTGAATGCCGCTACCTCACCTTCGAAGCCAGGCTCTGGCTCAACGACCGGCTCGGACTGGTCGACATCGAGGAACATACGGTTCACGGGCATTCCGGACTCGTCGCTGCGGATCTGCTCGTCGCCGGGAACTCCCACCATGCGAGCGGCCGCAACTCGGCGGCGCGTGACCGCCGAGATGTTGTCGCCGTTCTTCACTCCCCAGGCAGCGCCCGTCTCGTGCGGTGAAGCGAAAGGGTCGAACGTGGAGTTCGTCCAGTCGGCGAGAATCGACTTGAACGTTTCGCGAATAGCCGGCGTCTCGTGGTTTTCGCTGTAGTCGAGTTCAGCCTTGCGATACGAGTCGTTGTAGCGACCCGCGAACACGTCGACGGTGCCGTAGTGGTTGACGGTTCCGAACACGCCGTCGAAATTCACGATGCCGTAGAAGAAGTCCCAGGCGACATCGCGCTGAAGCGCGCGTAGGAAGGCGTCGACACTCATCATGTGCGAGCCGGTGGGCCAGGCAATGTAGACGAAGTACTCATCACGGCTGAAGGTGAACTCGCCGAGTTGGAACTGGTGGTAGCCCTCGGTGTTGGGGCTGTCGCTCTTCACGACCTCAATGTCGGTGGCAGTCATGGTGTGTTCTCCTCAGACGGTCTGGCAGATTTCGGCCCAGCGGAACTGGGTGTCGGGTCCGGCAATGGTTTGCATCATCAGAACGGCCGGTGCTGCCGTGCTGAAGCGGTACGCGGCTCCCGAGGGAAGTAGCGCCTGGTGGCCGTGGCCGAGGTGAATGCGGCCCATCGGTCGGCCTGCGGGCTCACCGTCGAGAGCGATCGAGCCCTCAGCGTCGGCAGCCAGGGGTGAAACGTCGAGCTTGACCAGCTCGACTGTCACGCGGCCGTCAAGGCAGACGACGAATTCATCGTGGGCGGCGGTGCGCCACTGCGACGTTCCCTCAGCGCGCACCGCTTCGAGGACGTATTCAAAGTTCTTGGCGACGGCGACCTTCTCCCACGGCTTACTAGTCGCCGCTACCTCAAAGATGTTCGAAAAGGCGTAGTGCCGCGCGTCATCGTTGATCAGCTCGACCCCACCCTTGTCGTAGGAGTCAAGCGAGCCAAAGACCGTTGTGTAGGCGGATTTCTCGACTCCGCCGCTCTTCGAGGGGGTTCCCATCACAGTGCTCCTTTGTGCGTATAGCGAACTTTCGTTCGCTCTCAGAACAGAGACTGGACCTTAGAGCAGGAGTAAGTCAATAGATCGGCCGAATTTTGTTGGGCGCCGGGTGATGGAATCAGGTGGTTCGGTAGCAGCCGTGCGCAGAGCGCGCGTCTGTTCGCACAACGCACACTGTGCACTAGAGTCATGGCATGGCCGACGAAGAGCAGCGTCCGCTGGAGTTCGTTCAGTCGCTCGAGCGTGGCTTGGCCGTGATTCAAGCCTTTTCACGCGAGCGGCCGCGCCTGACGCTGTCGGATGTCGCACGCGAAACGGGCATGACTCGCGCTGCAGCTCGTCGATTCCTGTTGACGCTTGAACATCTCGGGTACGTCTCGTCTGATGGCCGCCTGTTTAGTTTGCGGCCGCGGGTGCTGCAACTGGGATACGCCTACCTCTCGTCGTTTTCGTTGGCACAGAACGCCCAAGACCACTTAGAGGAACTTGCCGAGCAACTTCACGAGTCGTGCTCGGCCTCAGTACTCGACGGTGACGACATCGTCTATGTGGCGCGTGCGTCGACGAACAGGATCATGACCATCGGATTGTCAGTGGGTACCCGATTGCCGGCCTACTGCACGTCGATGGGGCGAGTGATGCTGGCATTCCTCGACGACTCTGCCATCGACGACTACCTCGATCGTGCCGAGCTCGTTCCTCGCACCTCGCGAACCGTCACTGATCCGGTAGCGCTGCGGGCTGAACTGATGCGCGTACGTCACCAGGGCTACTGCGTCATGGATCAAGAACTCGAAGACGGTGTGCGTTCCGTGGCGGTTCCGGTACATGACGCGGGCGGCCGAGTGGTGGCGGCAATCAATGCCAGTACTCACGCGGCACGTGTTCCGCTGAAGACTGTTGAGCACGATTTCTTACCACTTCTGCAAGCATGTGCTCGGCAGATTGACCAAGGTCCTTCCGGGCGTTAGCGCCCGCCGTCACGCAGCACGGGCGTGGCGCCCACCACGAGGGCCCGAACTTGCGCGAGCAGGTCGGCGATATCAAGTTCCTGAGGCACTGTGACGAGCAGTGTCTGTGCGCCAGCGCGAGCAAGCGCGAGTACCTGCTCTTGCGCCTGCTCAAAGGTTCCGAAGATGCCCGACTCTTGAGGATGGGCCGCGCCGGCGAGCCGTGGATCGCGGTCAGCGCGAGCGACAGCCTCGTTGTGTGTGCGGCCGATCGACACTGAGACGGCGACGGTCAGTGCCCGATCGTCGCCCGTCGCTCTGAGTGTGGCGAGTCTCTCGCGCACTAGTTGGGGGTCGTTGCTTCGGACGATCGAGGGGTCGTCGGACCCGTCGTCTCTCACTACGCGCGTGGGTGCGGCTGCTCGGGTGAGATGTTCGAGGTCGCAGGCGGCGAACTGCTCGCCTGGGCTAGTCCGAACGTGAACGGCGGTGTACCCAAGTCGGGATGCCAGCCGAGATTGATGTTCGTAGGTCGCCAGATCGCTGTCGTGGGGCAGCATCAGTGCCAGTGCAAGCAACTGATCGGCCATCACATCTCCATCTGTTCTTCTGGCGAACATCTGTTCGTCAAGCGCACACTCAGAGTAGAGTGCGGTCGTGGCCCTCGCAACAATCCCTCCGATCGAGGGGGTTCCTGCCGCCATTCTTGACGTGGTGCGTCGCATGCGGGCCGGTGGTCTACCGGTGTCAACCAGTGAGGTTCTCGACGCGACTGCCGCGCTCGCCACTGTTGACTTTGATTCGCGGCCGGCGGTGCGTATGGCGCTGAAGGCGACCCTGGTGAAGGACGCCACTCACGACGTGTTGTTTGAGCGCACCTTCGAAGCAGTCTTTCCACACGTCCCACGACGCGGCACCATGAACGCGAGCGGCACCACAGCACCGCAGGGTGACGAGGAATTGATGGATGAACTCGTGCGGGCGATGCGCGAGGGTGACCTCGCTCAGATTGATGAACTGCTTGATGAAGCGGTCGAGCGTTACGCAGGAACGGACAAGAACACCGCATCCGCGGGGCATCACACCAACCGCGCACTTCGCCGCATGAACATCGCATCGATCTATCAGCGCTACCTCCAAGGTGGCGACAGCGAATCGCGCTACGACCGCGCGGTTGATGCGGCCGAAGCCGGAGCGATGCTCGAGTCGATGAAATTGCGCATGGGTGACCTCGTGTCGGGTCGGTTGCGCGAAGCCGGAACTGAATCAACTCGTCAGGCACTAGAGGATCCAGAAGATCGACCGCTGTTGCTGGCTGGCCCCGACGAACTTGCCGCGATGCGTCAGGCGATGCGTCCGCTGGCACGTCGGCTTGCCACGCGTTTGGGAAACCGCCGTCGCCGAGGATTGTCTGGACTCGACATGCGACGCACGATTCGTTCGTCGATGGGTACCGGCGGTGTGCCGGTGAATCCGGTGCTGCGACGCAAGCGTCCGACAAAGCCTGACCTCATGGTGCTGTGCGATGTCTCGGGTTCGACCGCCGAGTTTGCCCCGTTCACACTGACGTTGCTGCACGCCGTGCACCAGGAGTTCAATCGCGTGCGTTCATTTGTCTTCGTTGATGGAATTGTTGAAATCACCGACATCCTCGCTGACTCACCGGGAGTACTTGATCCGCGTCAACTCTTGGGACGCAAGGGTTTGGTCGTGGGTGACGGGCGCAGTGATTACCAGCAGGTGCTGCACCGTTTCCTCGAGACATGGGGTGACGGTGTCACAGGCAAGACCACCGTGATCGTGGCGGGCGATACGCGCTCACATCGCAAGCAGTCGGCGGTGCGCGAACTTGCTGAAATTCAGCATCGCGCTCGACGTCTCTACTGGCTTAACCCCGAACCGACACACGAATGGGATCTACTCGATTCATGCGCCTCTGAGTACGCCACCCACTGCACTGATTTCTTTGAGGTTGCGACCATTCGTCAACTGATTGCGGCCGTGACTCAGATCGTTTAGACCCGCTCGATGATCATTGCTGCGCCCTGGCCTACGCCGATGCACAGTGAAGCGATTCCGTAACGGCCGCCGGTGCGTTCGAGGTGTCCGAGAAGTGAGACCACGATGCGCGCACCGCTCGATCCGAGGGGGTGGCCCAGAGCAATTGCGCCACCACCGGGATTGAGTTGGGCGCGATCGAGTCCCAATTCCTTCTCGCACACCAGTACCTGCGCCGCGAATGCCTCGTTGATGTCGACGACATCAATATCGGCAAGCGTGAGGCCCGCTTTCTCTAGCGCGTGCCTGATGGCAGGGACAGGTCCGGTGCCAAACAGGCTGGGTGCCACTGCGGCCACGGCGTAACTCACGATCCGCGCGCGAGGTGTGAGTGAGTGAGTTGCGATTGCCTGTTCTCCCGCAACCACGATTGCGCTCGCTCCGTCAGACAACGGCGATGAGTTACCCGCGGTACTGATTCCGTCTGCACTGAACGCTGGTTTGAGTCGGCTCAGTGACTCGCGCGTGGTGGTGGCGCGGATCGTTTCGTCGCGTGTGAAGGGGCCCGTCGATGTGTGCACGGCCACAATCTCCGCCTCGAAATCACCCCGATCGTTCGCGGCTGCTGCCAGCGTCTGAGAGCGCAGTGCGTACTCGTCGGCAGAGTCGCGAGAGATGCCGTACATGCGTGCGATCTTCTCGGTGCATTCGCCGAGAGACAGGGTGGCGTCTGCGTCATCGAGTGCCGCCATGCGCGGGTTGACCAAACGCCAGCCGAGCGCAGTGTCGAACATCGGTCCGGGTTTGGCCCACGCGGCGGAGGGCTTGCCCATCACCCACGGAGCACGGGTCATCGACTCAGCGCCGCCTGCGATGCCGAGGTCGATGTCACCGGATCGAATCGCTTGAGCTGACGACGCGATCGCTTGAAGCCCTGAGGCACAGAGACGGTTGACCGTGTAGCCAGGAACGCTGTCTGGAAGGCCAGCCAGCAGAACCGCCATGCGCGCGACGTTGCGGTTGTCGTCACCGGCCTGATTGGCCGCCCCCAACACCACATCATCAATGCGGTCTGCGGGGACACCGGTGCGCGCAACAACTTCACTGACGACAAGGGCGGCAAGATCGTCGGGACGTACTTCGGCGAGAGCGCCGCCGTATCGTCCAACGGGTGTACGAACACCTCCGACGAGAAAGACTTCAGTCATCGCGACGATTCCAATCCGAATTGCTCAACGACGCGGTGGCGATCAGATTGGTGCTTGAGCACGACTCCCAGGGTTTGGCCAATTACTTCTTCAGTGAGCTCTGTGACGTTGAGAATCTGCATCGCCTGCGCCCAGTCGATCGTCTCGGCGACACTGGGTGCCTTGCGTAGATCCAGCGTTCGCATGGCACGCACCGAACGCACAAGTTCGGTGGCCAGAGTTTCAGTGATCTCGGGTACGCGAGACATCACGATTGCGCGCTCGCGCGTTGCTTCGGGGTAATCGACGTGAGCGTAGAGGCAACGACGCTTGAGCGCTTCGGACAACTCGCGCGTGGCATTGGATGTCAACACAACGAAGGGTTTGTGCGTGGCAGTGATAGTGCCGAGTTCGGGCACGGTGACTTGAAATTCACTCAGGACTTCGAGCAGGAGCCCTTCAACTTCAACATCAGCTTTGTCGGTCTCATCAACGAGAAGAACAGTTGGGCCCTCTTGTCGAATTGCGGTGAGCAGGGGACGAGCAAGGAGAAATTCCTCGCTGAAAATATCGTCGTGAAGGGCGTGCCACTCATCTGAATCCTGATCGGTCTGCGCAGCTTGAATGCGCAGCAGTTGCTTGCGGTAGTTCCACTCGTACAGGGCGCGGGCTTCATCGAGACCCTCGTAGCACTGCAACCGCACCAAAGTCGCCCCGGTTGCTACCGCCACTGCCTTCGCCAGTTCGGTCTTACCGGTTCCGGCCGGACCTTCGAGCATGATCGGCTTGCCCAAGGCGTCACCGAGATACACGACGGTCGCGAGGGCCTCGTCGACGAGGTAGCCGGTACTCGCCAGCTTTTCCCGTGCGTCGGTGATCGAGGTGAAGAAGGGCATGTCACTCCCAAGATGATGTTCGCATAGCGACCATATGTTCGTCTAGCGTACATGTCGCTGTGCGGTCGAGCAAGGCCTTGGTCCCGCTAGAACGCAGGTGGCGACGGCACACCGACTTGCGGAAGTTCATCGGATTCGTAGATGACCGAGGGAGGACCCACGATGAGAGGGTCAGGAGTTCCGATGATCGCAAGGTCTTTGCCGGGGTAGTCAAGTTGCGACAGAAACCAGCGCATTGCCTCGACGCGGCCGCGCTTCTTGTCGTTGCTGCGCACGACAGTCCAGGGTGCCCACTCGGTGTCGGTGCGCGCGATCATCTCGGCCTTGGCTTCGGAGTAGTCGTCCCACCGATTCAGTGAGGCGAGGTCCATGGGGCTGAGTTTCCACTGCCGCACGGGATCGATGCGTCGAATCGTGAATCGCGTGACCTGTTCCTTGCGCGAGACCGAGAACCAGAACTTGAACAGAATCGTCCCGCTATTGGTGAGCATCTCTTCGAACAATGGTGCCTGCCGCATGAACTCGCGGTACTCGTCATCGGTGCAAAAGCCCATCACTCGTTCAACACCGGCGCGGTTGTACCAAGAACGGTCGAACAACACGATTTCACCGGCGCTCGGCAAGTGCTGCACGTAGCGCTGGAAATACCACTGGCTACTTTCCTTGGGAGTGGGTTTGTTGAGCGCCACCACTCGAGCGTGCCGTGGGTTGAGATGTTCCATGAATCGTTTGATGGTGCCGCCCTTGCCAGCAGCATCTCGACCCTCAAACACCATCGCGATCTTCTTGCCATCTTCCTGAACCCAGCTTTGCACCTTGAGCAGTTCGATCTGCAGAAGTCGCTTGCTGATTTCGTACTCGTGTCGCGTCATCCGTTCTTCGTATGGATAGTTCTCCATCCAGGTGTCGACGGGCGTCCCGTCTGGCCCGAGCAATACCGGGTCGTCGACTTCATCAAGGGTGCCCTCAACTGCGAGACCATGCTCCTTGAGTTCCTCATCGCTCAACTCCTGCAAGCTCGCGATGATGTCGGCGAGATCGACAATCGACTCAACGTCAAGGTGTGCGAACGGCTCGTTCACGTGGCCTCCCCGAGGGCGGGTGTTGCGGGTCGTCGTCGTTTTCCAATGAGATAGATACCCATCGTCACCATGCCGACGAGTAGCTGAGGCAAGAACCATACAAGTCGCCAAATGAGGTCTGCGGCAACGGCAGTTGAACTTTCGGCGCCGAAGGCGACGAGCAATGCCACCAGCGCCGCATCAACGGTGCCGAGGCCACCGGGGGTGAGCGGAAACGAGGTGAGTACGAGTGCGATCGCGTACGCGGCGAAGAGTTCGACCGTGGTGACCGGCGTGGGGTAGGCACCCAAGCCGGCGAGCGCACACAGCAGCACGAAGAACGGCGTCAGTTGCGCGATCGTGTTGGTGATCGTTAGTTGAATCCAACGCTCTTTGACGAGCGTGGCGGCGTGACTGCGGAAGTCGACGAGTCCGGCAACTGCGTCGGGCGCATCCTTGTGCAGGCGCTTGAACACGGGGTTGACCAGTTTCTGCGCGAAGGCGCCCACTTTGGTGGCTCCGGCGTCGCTGCGCAAAATGATGATGATCGCGATGACACTCACGACCACCGCGACAGCGCCGACGACAGCGAGCGTGGTGTAGCCCGCAGTCGAGCGCCCCTCAATGACAAGCAGGATCACGGCGAGTGCGGGAAACCCGAGGGTCAGCAAATACGTCCAGATCGCATCAGCTGACACCGCTGCTGCGGCTCGCGACGCACTGACGCCGTAGCGCGACAAGATGGCGTACTGCGTACCGACAGCAAAGGCGCCCCCGCCAGGAATCACGTTGCTGACAAGAAATCCTGACTGGCGCTCAATGAACGCGTGACGGTATTTGAACTCCGGTATCGCTGCGGGCACGGTCAAGGGGTAGAGCACGATGTTGAGCACCCCTGCGACGACCAGTGCCACGAGCCACTGAGGGCTGAAGTTCTTGAGTTGCGCGAGTGCGTCACCGTACGAGCCCATCTTGGGAAAGAGGAGTGCGAAAACGCCCACCATGATGACCACGCCGATGATGCTGGTGATGACGAAGCTCTTGGTGCTGCGCTTGGGCGGCACCGGCAATTCCCCAGCCTCGATCTTGGCCTCGAGGGGGTTGGGTTCCGGCGACGACATGGAGCCAGACTAGGCGTACGCGGCGTTGTGTTTGGGATGGATACGCGGGTCGGTGCAGATTGGCTAGCCTGAGCCCATGGCGTTCACTCTGGAAGAGTCAGCGGTTGCCGACTACGCCCGCGATGGGGTGGTTGTGGTTCGGGGTGCTTTCAGCGCCGAGGACGTGGCCCTCGTGGCCGCCGGTATCGAAGCAAACCTCGCGTCCCCTGGCCCGCTGGTGGCCGTGGCGAGTGAGGCAGATGATCCGGGGCGCTTCATCGAAGACTTCTGCAACTGGCAGCGCATTGCCGAGTTCGACCAATTCATTCGCTCGTCGTGCGCTGCCTCGATTGCCCAGCAGTTGATGGCAAGCAGCACCGTGCGGCTGTACCACGACCATTTGTTGGTCAAGGAGGCGTCGACGCGTCAGCGCACGCCGTGGCATCAAGACATTCCGTACTACAACGTCGATGGATTTCAGAATGTGTCGATGTGGATGCCCGTCGATCCGGTGCCCGTCGAGTCGACGCTTGAGTTCATCGCCGGCACCCACCTCGGGCCGTGGCTCATGCCGCGCACCTTCAAGGACGCGCAGGCCAAGTGGTTTCCGGAAGGCACGCTTGCTGACCTGCCCGACATCGAAGCCGACCGCGACGCTTTCCCAATACTGGCGTGGGCACTCGAGCCTGGTGACGCGGTGTTCTTCCACATGCTGACGGTGCACGGTGCGGCCGGAAGTTCAGCGCTGCGAAGGGTTTTCTCGGTGCGATTCCTCGGCGATGACATGGTGCACGCGCCTCGCCGGTGGCGTACATCGCCCCAGTTCGAGGGTCTTGTTGATGAGCTGCCCGCTGGCGTTGCGATGGACCATCCGCTGTTCCCGCTACTCATTGGCTGAGTCGGTGCTGCAGGTGCGGCAGGTGCTGCAGGTGTAGCTGTGGATGAACTTGGGGACTACCTGTGCACAACTGCGGGTGAATCGGTGGGTAACCGGTGGATATCTCTGTGGGTATGAAATATATCGAGAAGTTCGCCGAAAGCTCTTGTGTAGCAACGGAATCGGGGAGTAGAACTATGTCTGCAAGCAGGAACGACAGTCGGACCGGAAGAGACAGGGAAACCTGAGGAGCCGGGAGAGCGGATCGGGAAACCGGATCGCGCGGCGGAAAGCTCGGGAAACCGAGTGGGACGTCGGATGGCAGTCAGGAATGCAGGCAACGCCGGTGTAAGGCGAGGGCCGCGGGTAACCGAGGTTCATGCCAGCGCAGGCACAGTGGGGCCCCTTGAGCTCATACCTCAAGGGGCCCCACGACTGTGTCCACACGGGTAGCTGATCTCTACGAGTGCTGTTATTGAGCCTAGCCTTGTGAAGGCGCTTCGCCCGCCAGCGACATTCCGCTGTGTTGATCAGTTGCGCACGACGTAGGTTCCGGCAGCCTTGTCCATCCACGCCTGTCGTTTGGGATCCCTCAGCATCGAAAGGTAGTTGACGATCCCGCCGATGGCAGCGATGAAGCCAACAAAGGGGATTGCGGCGGCGAGATTGAATCCGGCAACGATGCCTTCGCGCAGGAAGGAAGCGCCCCAGGTGGGGTTGTTTCCGTTCTCGTCAACGCAGCGGATTCCAACCGCGAGGCCACCGATGGTGCGTCCCCACACGTGCAGTGCGATGCCGAAGTAGAGCAGATTGAGCGCGGCTGAGATCAGCGTGATTCCGGCGAGGGCGGTGACTGGAATCGAGTTCGTCAACTGCTCGCTGAGGTTGTTGATTTGGTCAGGGGTCGGGTTGGGGCCGAGCGCCTCAATCTTCTTGGTCATGTCAGCGATCGCCGGCCGCAACGCGTTGGCGAGCAGAATTAGCATCGGAATGGCTAGGAGGAGGCCGTCAATCGTGAGTCCGAAGAAGCGGCGCCAGAATCCTGCGTAAGGTCGCCCACCAGGACCGAGCGGTAACGCTGTTCGCGTGGCACCGGCACCCACGGGGGCGACGTTGGCGGTCCACTGGCTGCCATCCCAGTAGCGCAGTTGCCCTGGGTCTGACGGATCGGGATACCAGTTGGCCGAGGGATTCTGCGGGGTTTCCGGAGGCAGCGGAGGAAAACTCATGCCTCCATGATCACACCCAGTCGTTGAGTAGCGGTGGAGGCGCCGTCAGGATGGTCGGTATGGCGGCCGATGAGACCGCGTCGCGACTGACGCGCAGGTTGGGATTGGCGGGTGCCACGGCCGTGGGCCTTGGCGCGATGCTGGGGACGGGCGTCTTTGCCGCGTGGACTCCCGCTCTCCTGTTCGCAGGTGATCAACTGCTCATCGCGCTCGTGATCGCGGCGGTTGTTGCTTCTCTCAATGCGTGGTCGTCGGTGCGACTTGCAGCCGCGCACCCTGTGTCGGGCGGCTCCTACGCGTACGGCCGGCGTTGGTTGGGCCGCGGGCCAGGTGTCACCGCTGGCGTGGCTTTTGTTGTGGGGAAGTCGGCATCGGCGGGTGCGGCCGCCTTGACGATTGGCGCCTATCTCGCGCCGGAGTATCAGCGCTGGATTGCTCTGGCAGCGGTTGTCATCATGCTTGCGGTCGACCTTGTGGGAGTGAAGTTCTCGGCAGCAGTCACGGGGGTACTCAGTCTCGTCGTGATTTTGGTGTTGGTCTGGCTCGTCTGGCGAGTGACGCTCGGAATCAATACGACCGCAACGAACAGTGCGTCGCTGGCCGGAGTGAACCACGGTTTAAGGGGGTTGCTGGCGGCGTCGGCGGTCTTGTTCGTCGCGTTCGCTGGGTACGCGCGTGTGACCGTGCTCGGCGAGGAAGTGCGTCAGCCGCGTAGAAACATTCCGCGCGCTGTCGCGGTGTCGTTGGCGGTGACGTTGGTGCTCTATGTCGGCGTCGGATTCGCTGTGCTTCTCGCTAGTAATGCGGGTATCGCCTTGGGGCGCGCACCTCTGAGTGACATCGCTGCGGTGTGTGGCCCGGAGCTGCTTGCGAGCGTTGTTCCCGTCGCCGCGGTGATTGCTGCTGGAACCGCGCTGATGTCGCTGATTGCGGGCTTGGGCCGCACGATCTTTGCCATGGCGGATGAAGGCGATGCGCCGGGCCGACTTGCGGCAGTGAGCGCGCGCAAGGTTCCGGTGATGGCTGAGCTGGCAGCTGTCGTGCTTGTGCTGGTGGTGGTGGCGGCGGGGGGTATCGCAGGCGCTCTGGCTCTCTCGGCTGGCTCTATCGGTATCTACTACGCAGTCGCTCATCTGTCGGCACTGCGCATGGGATCTGAGGGCCGACCGCCGCTGTGGGTTCCGATATCGGGTCTGGTGGGATGTCTGACCCTGGTGGTGGGGGCACTGCTCGCGATCTCGGCGGGCTAGGTCGTCGCATGGCTGGGGTAAGAAAACTGCGCCTATGCGTGCTTAATGTCCCCCCATGCGGAAAAGGGCAGGGGGAATGGGGGAAGGGCCGGCGTGGTGCCGAAGCACCAACGCCGACCCTTCCTGGTGAAGCTAGATACCCGAAGCTGCCTCAACGGCGCGACGGGTGAGAACCGCCGCGAGGTGCTTGCGGTACTCACTGTCGGCGTGCAGGTCGCTGGTGGGCGACGTACCGTCGGCAGCCTTGCTGGCCGCGGCCGCGATTGCGTCAGACGACGACGCGCCTGCCAGAGCGGCCTCAACACCAGTGGCACGGATAGGAGTGGCACCCATGTTGGTCAGCGCCACTCGTGCCTCGGTGATGGTTCCGTTCTCGCTCTTGACCGCTGCGGCAACGCCGACGATGGCCCACGCCTGAGCGGTGCGGTTGAACTTCTGGTAGTTGTAACTCCAGCCAGCGCCCAACTTCGGAACGCGGACTGCCACCAGAACTTCGTCAGCTGCGAGCGCGGTGGTGAAGTAGTCAACGAAGAAGTCCTTCGCCGCTACCGTGCGCCGGCCGTTGGGACCAGCAATCACCATTTCGCAATCGAGTGCGGCCGCCACGGTGGGCAGGTCTCCCGCGGGGTCAGCGTGTGCCACTGAGCCGCCGAAGGTTCCCTTGTGACGAATCGCAGGGTCTGCCACCGCACCGGCCGTCAGCGACAGCAGGCCAGCGTGTTCCTTGACGAGTTCGCTGTGCATGACCTCGTAGGTGGTGACGGATGCGCCGATGAGCAGGGCGTCGCCATCGTCAGTCAGTGCGCGCATCTCGCCCACCTCGCTGACGTCGATGAGGACACTGGGTGCGTTGAGCCGCAAGCGAAGCACCGGCAGCAATGACTGCCCTCCACCGAGAACCTTGGCGTCTTCACCACCCTTGACGAGTGCTGCCACCGCCTCGTCAACGGTCGATGCCTTCACGTAGTCGAAGGATGCGGGAATCATCAGTTGCCTCCTGACTTCGCGGCCTGAATAGCTCGCCACACAGTCATCGGACTGGCGGGCATATCAATGTTGTTGACACCGAGGTGACGAATCGCGTCGATCACGCCGTTGATGATGGCGGGGGTTGAAGCGATAGCGCCGGCCTCGCCGATTCCCTTAGTACCCAACGGGTGGGTCGTTGAGGGAGTGACGGTGCGGTCGGTGTCGAACGACGGCAGGTCAGCCGCGCTCGGCAGGAGGTACTCGGCCAGTGATGCCGTGAGCAGGTTGCCCTCGGCGTCGTAGACCGCGCCCTCGTACATTGCCTGGGCGATGCCTTGGGCGAGGCCTCCGTGCACCTGACCCTCGACGATCATCGGGTTGATCTGCACACCGCAGTCGTCGACGCAGACGTACTTGCGCAACGTGACCTTGCCGGTCTCGGTGTCGACCTCCATGGCCGCAAGGTGAGTGCCGTGCGGGTACGAGAAGTCGAGCGGGTCGACGGTGGCCTCACCGCTAAGCGTCGGCTCGACGCCATCAGGAAGGTTGTGCGCCGTGAACGCCTCGAATGCCACCGCTTGAATGGTGGTGGACTTCTCGGGGTCTCCCTTGACCGAGTACGTACCAGCAGCGAACTCGATGTCGTCGGGGCTCACCTCGAGCTGGTGTGCCGCGATGATGCGGGCCTTCTCGACCAGACGCTCACCGGCCAACTTGATGGCCTGACCACCGACAGCCAGTGAACGCGAGCCGTAGGTGTCCATGCCGTAAGGCGAGCGACCGGTGTCGCCGTGCACGACCTCGATGTCTTCGACAGGAACGCCGATGATGTCGCTGGCGATCTGACTCCACGCGGTTTCGTGTCCCTGACCGTGAGGTGAGGTTCCGGTGATGAGTTCGATTTTGCCGGTGGGCAGAGCGCGAACCGTGCAGTGCTCCCAGCCACCCGCGACGTACTTGAGGGCGCCGAGTGTGCGCGACGGTGCCAGACCGCACATCTCGGTGAACGTCGAGATACCGATACCGAGCTGCACTGGATCGCCAGCCGCGCGACGCGCTTCCTGTTCGACGCGCAGTGCCTCGTAGCCGAACATTTCCATCGCACGCTCAGTGGCCGCCTCGTAGTTTCCGGTGTCGTACGTGAGGCCAGCGATCTGCGTGTAGGGGAACTCTTCGTGCTTGATCCAATTCTTCTTGCGCAGTTCCATGGGCTCCATGCCGAGCTCGGCAGCGAGTTCGTCCATGATGCGCTCGATGGCGTACGTCGACTCGGGTCGACCAGCGCCGCGGTAGGCGTCGGTGGGCGTCTTCGTCGTGTACACGCCGGTACACGTGAAGTCGAGTGCTTCCATCTTGTAGATGCCCGAGTACATGAACATGCCGAGAAGCGGAGTTCCGGGCGTGATGATCTGCAGGTAGGCACCCATGTCGGCCAACAGGTCGACCTTCATGCCCAGAACAGTGCCGTCCTTGGTCGCGGCGATCTCGATGTCCTGGATCTGGTCGCGGCCGTGGTGGGTTGAGACGAAGTGCTCACTGCGCGATTCAGTCCACTTGACCGGACGGCCCAACTTCTTGGCCAGTACCAGTGCGAGAACCTCTTCGCGGTTGATCTGCAACTTCGCGCCGAAGCCGCCACCAACGTCGGGGGCAACTACGCGGATGTGGTTCTCCGGAATTCCCGTGAGCAACGCGAGCAGTACGCGCAACACGTGAGGAATCTGGGTAGAGGTCCAGATCGTGATTTCATCGCTCATTCCCATGGGGGCAGCGACAACTGAACGCGGCTCCATGGTGTTGGGAATCAAGCGCTGGTTGATGAAGCGACGCGAGACAACGACATCGGCCTTTGCCTTGGCAGCTTCGTAGTCACCGCAGGGCATCTTGGCCGTGTAGCACAGGTTGGTTCCGGCCGACTCGTGCACGAGGGGTGAGCCGGGCTTGAGCGCCTCTTCCATGTCGACCACGGCACCGAGGGGTTCGTAGTCGATATCGATGAGCTGCAATGCGTCGACAGCGAGGTTCTGGTCGGTGGCAAGCACGATGGCCACGACGTCACCGACGTAACGAACTTCGTCGGTGCAGATCGCGGGCATGTGACTCATGACGATGTCGTCAGTGACCGGCCACACGCACGTGGTTCCGGGCAGATCAGGGAAGTCGGCGCCGATGTAGACGTGAAGGACGCCCTCGGAGGCAAGCGCTGCCGAGATGTCGATGTTGGTGATTTTCGCGTGTGCCATGGGGCTGCGAAGGGTTGCCATGTGAATGGTGCCCGGAAGCTGGATGTTGTCGGTCCAGTTTGTGCGACCGTGCAGCAGTCGCTCATCTTCCTTGCGACGAATCGGGCGGCCGATGGCCCCCGTGGTCTCGGCGGTGGCGGTCACGTGGTCGCTCCCATCTCCGCGGCAGCCGTCTGGACGGCCTTCACGATGTTGTGGTAACCCGTACAGCGGCACAGGTTGCCCTCGAGGCCTTCACGAATCTCGGCTTCGGTGGGGTTGGGGTTCTCGCTCAGCAGGTCAACGGAGGCCATCACCATGCCGGGGGTGCAGTAGCCGCACTGCAGGCCATGGCACTCCTTGAAGGCCCTCTGCACGGGGTGCCAATCCTCGCCCTCGGCGAGTCCTTGGATCGTGGTCACCGACTTGCCATCAATTTGAACGGCAAGCACGCTGCACGACTTCACGCTGCGACCATCGACGAGCACCGTGCAGGCGCCGCAGTTCGAGGTGTCGCATCCGACGGTGGTGCCGACTTGGCCGAGGGATTCGCGCAGCCAGTGAACGAGGAGCGTACGAGGCTCCACCTCTCCTTGGCGGTGCACTCCGTCGACCGTCGCGCTGATGTGAGTCATCGTGGGTCTCCTGAAGATGGGTGGCATTCTGTACCGGTCTGACCGTTGACCGTGGCGCCACACTAGGGCCACTGCGGGTACTTTGCAGCCCGATTGGTGAAGGCTGTACGCCGAGGGGATTCCCGTAGGTATCAGAAAATTATCACGGGAAGATAACGGTAGCGTCCGATAATCGGGAAATTGGGCGTGACTCACGCCACTTTCCTCGTGTAAACGTTCACATGGCGGTTACCGCAGTGGTGGGATGGAGTCACATTCGCCCGTTAGGAAGGCATCATGACCACCACGCAGAGTTCATCGTCCATTCCCACTTCCGGCACCTGGTTTTCGCGCTGGAGCGGTGCCTACGAGTTGACCTCCGGTGTCGACTACGCAGGTGCCCTGACACTCGCTACTTCGTGGGCGACCGTGGGACTGGTTGAATCCGATGTTGCGGTTGAGGTCGAGGTCTTCCCGTCTGGCAACGAGTGGCTCGTCGACGTGGTCGCTCACGAGCGCACCTCGCCGTTCTCGACCTTGGGCCGCCGCCAGGCGCGCATCGACAGCTCTGGCCGCCTCGTCGCCTAGTTTTTCGAACCCAGCGTCGCTCTAGATTCGCTTGCCGAGAGCATCGGTGAGTCGTGTCAGGGCGGCGCTGGGAACTCCCTTAGGAACCAACGCGCGGATGATCACCAGTTCGTCGGCGTTCACTGCCCGCTTGAGTGCGGCATCAAGTTCGTCCTCGGTGCCGCATAGTGCGCCGTGGCCAGTTCCGAATGCCTCGGGTAGTAGTTCTGACTTCAGCTGCGGGATGTCGTTGAACGGTCCGTCGAGCATCGGCCGCTGAGTTCCGTAGCCTTCGTTGTCGATCACGATGATGATCGGGTGCACTCCGTGGAATGCCGCGTGCATCGCTTCGAGGCCGGTCATCAGGAATCCGCCATCACCCACCAGAACGACGGGCCGGCGGGTGGGGTCGGCTTTACCGGCTCCGAGAGCTGCGGGTACTGAGTAGCCCATCGTCGCGTAGTAGGCGCTGCTTAACGACCACGCCGGTGCTGCCAGATCGACCGAAGCGAAAAGGCATTCGCCCGGCTCGATGATCAAACCGTGCCGCTGGTCGATGGCAGCCTCAACGCACTCCATGATCGTCTCGACACTGAGGGCCACTCCAGGCCTTGGCGTAAACCCAATCTCGGCGTCGGGAGTCTCGCCGTGAATACCGAGGCGGCCCTTACCCGCCGCTTCTGCGAGTGCAGGAATGAATGCATGCAGTGGAACATCGCGGAAGGTGCGCAGTCCGACAGTGACATCGTGATCGGTGCACTCGATCAGCCGCGCATCATCAAGTTCGGCGGTAAACGCGCCCATGGTGAGGTCGGTGTTGAGAATGCCCAAACTCAGAATGACCTCAGCTTCTTCTACGCGCTCAACGATGTGTTCGGGGCTCACTGCCCCTTGGTAGATACCCAGAGCAAGTTCGTGTCGCTCGTCGAAGATGCCTTTCGACAATGCGCTGGTAGCAACGGGCATGCCGCTGCGCTCGGCGAAAAGCTTGAGTGAGCTGGCAAGGTCGCGTCGCCACACCATGACACCGGCCATCGCGACGGCGGTTTCGGACAGCCGCAGTCGCCCCATGACTTCGCTGACAGCGGCGGTAAGCCGTGCTTCATCGACGCGGGGAAGTTCGCGCTGCAGTGGTCCCTCAACATCGCGAATTGCAACGCCGACCATGTCGCGTGGAACTTCGATGTAGCCGGGCCGTTGTTCAGCGAGCATGGCCACCAGTACGCGGTCGATCTCTGTGGCAGCGATCAAGGGATTACTGAGCACTGCCTGCGCGATGGTGAGATCGGCAAAGACATCGTGCTGGGTGTCAAAGTCTTTGATCTTGTGATGCAGAAGAACACCCGGCTTCTGCTCGCTGACACCGGGAGCTCCGCTGAGCACAAGCAGCGGTACCTGCTCGGCCCACGCGCCGGCAGTGGCATTGGCAACCTTGAGCCCTCCGACGCCGTAGGTGACACCGACCACCCCGAATCCGCGCAATCGTGCGTAGGCGTCGGCGGCAAACGCAGCACCCTGTTCATCGGCCGTGACCAGAAGCGGAAAACCCTCGTCGTAGATTGCCGCAAACAGACGGAGGGCGAAATCGCCGACGATACCGAAGCCCTCGTCAGCGCCGAGTTCGCGGAAGCGCCGCACGAGGTGGGCGGCGATGGTGGTAGTTCCGGGTTCATTCAACACGCTCATGACGACACGATAGTGCGATGGCATTTTCGCCGACGACGGCTCGGTGCTACGTTCTCGGACATGACACTTCGAAACCTGTTCTCCCTGCGCAGTGCCTCATTCACCGCAGCGACCACGCTCGCCACCGTGGGTGTGCTTGCGGCAGGGGTCGTGCCCGCCGAGGCGCACGCGATCATCGAGCTCAAGGGCAAGCAGGCCTACGCCGGCCAGACGAGCATCTACACGATGGAGATTCAGCACGGATGCATGTCGAACGAGGGTGAAACGCTCAAGGTGATGGTGTTCTACGGCGCCGCCTTCCGTAACCTCGGGCCGCGCAATGTTGCTGGCTGGAAGTCGCGGGTTGTGGCTGGCCGCAATGGTGGTCACACGGTCGTGTGGACTACTCAAGGTGCTGCCCAGCCGTTCAATGTGCCGCTGTACTTGCCGACCCGTGTGACCTGGCCGCATCGTGCGGGCGTCTACGGAATTCCGGTCAAGCAGTTCTGCAAGGGGGGAACGTCAGTGGCGTGGACGACGCCCTTTGCGCCGGCAACTGCGAACGCGCCTTCGCCGCCGCTCACCCCGCTTCCGCAGATTCAGGTGAAGTAGGTCACCGCTGTTCCTCGGTGCCGTGAAATAGGTCGCTCCGTGTGACACTGGAAGTCAGTTTTCTCGGGCTTTCGGCAAACCGACTGGAGCACCAGACAGTGAGAACGCGCACCGCTCTTCTTGCAGCGGCAACCTCGATCGCAGTGGGTTGTGTGGCGGTCGCTCCTTCGATCGCGCAAACACCTTCTCAGACGCGCACCGTGCCGCTCATTGCTGCAGCGTCGGTGAACAGTGATGCGATCGCTCATCCGACGTGGTTTCCAAATTGGGCGCCGGGGGCGGGTAAGGGAAACCCGGTGTCGTGGCCGTCGTCATGGCCGCGGCCGCGCTTGTTGAAGCCAGCGGTAACCGGGCCTTTGACAGGTCGCGTCATCGTGATCGACCCTGGTCACAACCTGGGCAACTCATCGCACGTTCGCCAGATCAATCGGCACTACTGGGTGGGTCTCGACAAGATCTGTAACACCACGGGCACGCAGTCGCGCGGAGGATTGCCGGAGGCGACGTACACCTACGACGTGGCGAAGCGGCTCGCGCAGCGACTGACCGCTGCGGGAGCGGTCGTCGTCTTGACGCGCAATGCCAACAATTGGACGACGTACGGTCCCTGCATCCAGGCGCGCGGACTACTTGGCGGTCAGGTGCATGCCGATATCGAAGTGTCGATTCACGCTGACGGTGGGCCGAGTTACGGACGTGGCGCCTTCGTCTATACGCCGGCCCGCATGACGGGGTACACATCCCTTGCCAAGGCAACGAAGTCGGTGACTCTGGCCAAGCGCATTCTCAGTGGGCTTGCGGCAAACGGGCTGCGTGGTTCGACGTACCTCGTTCCCAACATTGCGCCCGACCGCATGCAGGGCACACTCAACGTTTCGACCATCCCAACCGTGATCGTTGAAACGTTGAACATGCGCAATAGGGCCGACGCCGCCATCGCGGAGTCGAAGTCTGGCCGTCAGCGTGTGGCTGATGGCTTGTTCGATGGAATTCGCAGCTACTTGGGCTGATTCGCGGCTCTTGGCGCGTCTCGGGACCTGCGCTTCTCGCGTCCACACGCCTCACCCCGCGCTAGCCTCGCTTTATGACTCAGGTCGACTCGCAGCAGATTCCAGATGTGCTGCCCAAACGGACCATTAATGGGTACGCGTTCGGGTCGGTGGGAACGGGTGTTTTCTCGACCATCCCCGGTCTGGTGCTCGCGTACTTCCTGACTGACACCCTCGGCGTCGCCGCGGGCTTGGCTGCTCTGGTCGTCGCGCTACCCAAAGCATGGGACGTGTTCGCCCTGCCGATCGTCGGACGTCTGTCTGACCGTGCCGCTGCGGAGACAGGTCGCCGTACGCCGTTTCTGATCGGCGGTGGAATCGCTCTCGTGGCGCTGTTCATTCTGATGTTCGCGGTACCACCCGGTGCATCCCCTGCAGTGGCGGCTGCATGGGTATTCGTTCTCTTCGTGTTGTGTTCGACCGCATTCGCGTTCTTCCAAGTTCCGTACATCGCACTTTCGGCGGAAGTGACGAAGAATCCGCAGCAGCGGTCAACGCTGATGAGCCGACGCGTGGTCTTTCTTACCGTTGCGATTTTGCTCAGTGGCGCAGTCGCTCCCGCAATCCGCGACGCATTTGGCGGAGAGCGCCTCGGCTATTTCGTGATGGCGTTAGCGATGGCCGCATTGATGGCGGCCGGAATCGCGCTCTGCGTATGGGGTTTGCGACCGGCGCCGATTGTCGTGAAGCCGCAAGCTGAAGGATCGTTCTTCGCGCAGGCGCGCGCGGTGTCGAGGCACCAGTCGTTTGTCACTTTGCTCGCCGCGTTCTTTCTGCAAGCGCTCGCTACCGCGTCAATGCTTGCCGGTGCTCAGTACTACGCGACGTACGTGCTCAACAAGCCGGGAATGGTGACGGTGCTCTTTGCGTGTCTCGTCGCGCCCGCAATCTTGGTGATGCCGTATTGGTCGCGCACGGCCAGGACCGCTGGTAAGCGTGCGGGGTACGTGCGTGCCTCACTGCTGTTCCTCGCTGGGACGATTCTGCTCGGAATCATGACGTTGGTGGGTGCGCCGTTGATCGGCGTGATAGTGGCTGTCGTGATGTGCGGAGTTGCGTACGCAGGAATGCAGATGTTTCCGTTGTCGATGCTTCCTGACACGATCGCCGCAGCAGCCAATATCGACGGCGAACAACGCAATGGCGTCTTCACCGGATTCTGGACCGCGGGCGAGACTCTCGGATTCGCGATTGGCCCGGCGTTGGTGCTGGGAATTCTGGCCCTCACGGGCTTCGTTTCCAGTTCCGATGGTCAGTCGGTGACGCAACCGTCGTCGGCAATTACAGGAGTGGGCTTGACGATGACACTTCTTCCCACCGTGCTGACGGCTCTGAGTTTCATCTTCATTAACCGTTATCGACTCGATGAGTCCACGTCGGAGTACGCGGAGGCGTCATGAACCACGTAGCACCTCTTCCCGAGGACGGTATGACCGATGACGAGATCATCGCGGTGCTTCGCGCGTATCGCGCTGATGACGTTCCTACGACCGGTGGCCGCACTACGGCGTACGTTTACGACTCGGGGCTCGCTGGGCTTTCTGAACTCGGTGTACGCGCATACGAAGTGAGTCAGTCGGTCAACGGACTCGACCCGACCGCATTTCCAAGTTTCGCTCGGATCGAAAACGATCTCGTGGCCGCCGCCGCCTCACTGCTGGGTGGCGATGAACGCACCGCTGGAACTGCGACGAGTGGCGGTACGGAATCGTGTGCACTTGCCGTGCTTGGTGCACGTGAACGCTGGCGCGCCAATGGCGGTGAAGGGCGCGCGCGGCTCGTCGCTGCGAGCAGTGCGCATCCTGCGTTCCGTAAAGCCGCCCATCTGTTCGACCTTGAGTACGTGGCAGTTCCCATTGATGCGACGACCGGTCGGGCCGACGTAGACGCGATGATTGCCGCGATGGATGCGCGCACTGCGTTGGTTGTCGTGTCATGGCCGTCGTATCCGCTCGGTGTTGTTGATCCAGTTGAGCCAATCGCAGCCGCTGCGTCAGAACGCGGCATCTGGTGTCACCTCGATGCGTGCATCGGCGGGTGGGTGCTGCCGTTCATTCGTGAAGCAGAAGGTCTCCCTGCGATCGATCTACGCACGCCCGGTATCACGTCGGTGTCGGTCGACATTCATAAGTACGGCTACTCGCCGAAGGGTTCGTCGGTGCTGCTGCACCGGGATGCGTCGTTGCGTCGCTGGCATTGGTTCAGCACTGCTGATTGGCCCGGCTACCCGGTAGTGAACTCGACGTTATTGAGTACGCGTGCAGGCGGGCCGCCCGCTGTTGCCTGGGCGTTCGTGCATCGCATCGGACGCGATGGGTATCGCGAACTTGCACTCGCAGCGCGTCGCACGGTGCTCGCGATGGCAGAGGGAATCAATGCGATCGAAGGCTTGCGGGTAGTGGGCTCGCCCGATGCCACCCTGATCGCGTTCACTGACACGGCGGGAGACGAGTCACCGGATGTCTTGGTGGTGGCTGATGAAATGTCGGCGCGCGGTTGGCTGATTGGATCGCAGCCTTCGCACAGCGGACTTCCGACGACGGTGCATGTGTCGGCCAGTGCGGTGCTTGAACCGGTGGTGCCGCAATTCCTCGACGACCTGCGCGCTGCAGTGGCCGCTGCTCGCGAACTGCCGCGCGCAACCCCTGATGCGAATCTGGTTGCTTTCGCCGCGGCCATCGATCCGGCTGATCTCACGCCCGAACTCATTGCCTCGGCGCTGGAGGGCTTGGGTCTTGCCGGCGGTGGCGCGCTTCCGGAACGGATGGCGCCGATCAACGCATTGATGGGTGCGCTGCCAGCGCCACTGACCGAGATTCTCTTGACGGAGATTCTTTCGGGCATCTACACGCCGCAGCGCGACTGACTCGTTTGACTACTAAGCCCTGCATCTCTCAGCGGGTTGTGAGCGATGCAGGGCTTAGCAATCGGGCACTGTGTTCTAGGAGGTAGTGCCCGACGTCGGTGCGGTGAGGTCGTAGACGGTGACGCCTCCGACGGTCGTTGCGGTGAAGTTGGCCTGCACCCACGTGCTGATTTCCGACGCGCTACCACTGGTAGAGGGGCCGCCGGGACCACCACCGCCACCAGGTCCGTCGCCGCCCTCGATTCCGTAGTGAATCTTGTGGGCTGCAACCAGTGCTTGGAACTGCGCCAGCGTCGGGCTGGGGTCGCTTCCGTTGAAGCCACCGACCGCCAGTACTGGCTTTCCGGTGGCGAGTTGGTAACCCGCACCGCTGTTCGCGCCAACAGTCGCCGCTACCCAGGTGTACTGATCGGCGTTGGCGCTGAGCAGTGCGGTGAGCTCGGCGGTGGGTGTACTGCCGTTGAGTAGTCCACCTGCACCACCCGTTCCACCGGGGCCGCCTGTTCCACCGCCTGTTCCACCGCCGGGCAAGCCGCCGCCGGGGAGGCCGCCGCCGGGGAGGCCGCCGCCAGGAAGTGCACCGCCGGGCAATGTGCCACCAGGTAGCGCACCGCCGGGGAATGTGCCACCGCCGGGCACGGTCTGGCCGTTCTGACCGCCAGGTCCGCCAGCGCCACCGGGTCCGCGACCGCCACCGGGGCCGAAGCGACCGCCAGCGACCGCCGGGCCAGCCGTGGGAAGTGAACCCTCGTGGGCCGTCATTGCCGTGTTGACGGCGTACGCGGCGGGTCCTGCCAAGCCCGCGATCAGAGCGGCAGCGGCAATCACGAGCGCACCCCGTGCACTGAGCCAGTGCAAACCGAGCATTCCGGCCGCAGCGCCAATTCCGACAATGAGAACGGCCGGGGCTAGCCACGGTAGGAAGGTGCTCGAGCGACTGAGCAAGACCCACGCCCACCAGGCAGTGACAGCAGTCGTTGCCGCGAGTAGGACGCGCGCCCACAGATTCGCGCGTTCACGCCATAGCCACACTGCGCCGATTCCAACAAGAGCGCCGATCGCTGGTGCAAGAGCCACCGTGTAGTACTCGTGAATGATTCCTTGGCTCAGTGAGATAACGAGGCC
>CAIYMF010000074.1 GCA_903927265.1 uncultured bacterium
GTTGAACCACTCACACACGAATAGCCCATCTCGTAGGTCGTCGTGACACCAGCCGGCGGAGTTCCATCAACTGCCTTGGTGACATCAACGGTGTTGAACCGCATGGCGGCACCCGCCTTCGGCGGTTCGGTGGCCGGCAGTTCAACGGGGGTGTGACCATCGGATGCGATGAACGTGGGCTTGTAGGCGAAAGAGTTCCACGCCAGTTCGGTGACGTCGTTGGCGGTGAGCGAGACTGGCGCTGCCATCGACCACGCCAGCGTCACACTCTCGCCGGGCTGCAGCAATCCATCCGCGGTGAAGTCCATCGTGGTGCGGAATCCGGTAGTTGATTGCGACTCGGGATCGGTGAATGGATCCGGTGAGCAGGTATCACCCGGCGCGGGCTGCAGGTTCTGCGTACAGAACCCTGGGAACGCAGCATCGGTGTAGTCGGTCGTGACTCCCGAATAGCCTTCGAGCTCAACGACGGGTGTCAGCATCGTGGGAGGCGCACTCCACTGCGTTCCGCGCTGAGTACCCGACAGCAACACGCCTGTGTCTCCCTGAACCGGAAGTCCGTCGACCAACACAATGTCGCGCAACGCATTAGTTCCTGAGTTCACCAGCACCGCGATGAACTCGATCGATCCACCAGAGGCAACGATGGGGGCGCACGGGTAGCGCGTGTAGCGCAATCCTGCACTGATCAGCGACGGACAACGAGAGTCGCTGGGATCAACGACTTCACCTGTGGTACTCAGATAGAGGTCCCCACCATCGGGTCCCGCGCTCCACTTGGTGGCCGACATATCGTTGCCTTCCAGCGACACGACATCCGCTGACGCCAGACAGAAGGTTCCGTCGCCGTAGGGGGCGCCCGATGCTGTTGCCGATCCCGGCGCACAGGTGAGCACGTCGTTCGATCCCTTGGCGCCCGCCGTATTCGTGATTGTCGTGTCGGCCAGTGTTCCGGGGGTCAACTTCACATAGATACGAATCGACACCTTGCCACCCGGCGGCAACGTCCACCCCGTGAACGTCCACGTCACCTGCGCGATGCGGTTGGGGTCGACTCCGTCAGGCGTCGCAAGGTACTCAACATCGGCCGAGGGCAGCGTCGGGTAGCCCGCGGGAAGCTCCGGGTAACTAATGACGAACGGGCGCCCCGATGCGCCGCCCGAGGCATCCTCGTCGAGGGTCAGTTCGGTGGGCAGCGGGTCAGTAATCACCGGGTCGACAACGGCGGTCGTTCCCGTGTTTTCCAGGGTCAGATCGAAGGGTGCAATGTCACCTGGTGCAATGCGACTCTCGGGTCCCTTGGTCAGTTTCAACTGGGCCGTTCCTTGCACCACAGGGATATCGGTCGACACCTCAGGGATGGGGAAGGTGGTGCCGGCGGCCTGTAGTGCGCTCTCGCCCGCACCCGTGGTGGCGTCGGTGATCGTCGAAGGAATCGGCGTTGCTGAATTCGAACGCAGGAACTCGCGCGCCGTCACGTCAAAGCAGAAGGTGGAACTCGGGCATGACCCACCCGTAGGGAAGTTGGTCGTGGGTAACAGTTCGTACCCGCTCGAACTGTTGGTGAAGGTCACCCGGATGCCTTCAACATCAGCAGCGACGGCTCCCGCCGGCAGGCCCGGTGTCGTGCTGGCAGTGGGAGTTCCGGTGATCCACGTGGTCGGACTATCGCTACATCCGGTCGTGCACACATCGACCTGCACCCGATTCGAACCGGGCGGGAAGTTCACGTGCATGGTGCCCTTGAACGTCACGGAGTCGAAGAACGCCGGGTCGATATCGGTGAACAACAGACGCTTGAGGTACAGCGGTCCGTCATTGCTGAGGCGATGCTTGACGGTGATGACCTGCGGCGGTAGCCCCGGTTCGGGTCGAATCACCTGCGACTGCGCAAATAGCTTGTCGAGTGACGCGGAGGTGGCACCGCCCCCGACAACCGTGGTTTGCGGTGCACACTTCGTGCTCACCGGAGTTCCAGCGAAACCAAATTGCGCGCAGTTGGTGAACTGCGTGCTCAGCGGAACACCATCGCGCACCATCACCGTCAGGCTGATACTGAACGACGCACCCACCGGAAGCGGGTCAGTCAACAACACACGGAAGCCGCGCGAACGAGTCAGCAGCGCGGTGTTGGAGGACACGTAGGGGACGTAGTCATTGACAGTGGGATCCCACAACTCAATGGTGTGTGCCGGAGTTGCCGTCGTGGTGATCTTGCTGATGCGCACTGTGTCGAAAGGAATCGGGCTTGACCCAGGATCGGTTGGGTCATAGACGAATGCGTCTTCCATCGGGATGTTTCCCGTGTTACGGAAGCCGAGGGAAAATTTCATCGGCTGACCGGGCACGATCGTCTGCACACCCGAACTGCTCTTGTTGATACTTCCCATGCCCGGTGTGGGATTGGCCACCACCACGGTCTGACAGGCAATGGCAGCAGCACTGGCCGACGAGGGTGTCGATCCTGCAGCTCTCGCACAGTTGACCAGACCATCGGTCACGTCACCTGCGGTGACACCCGCAGCGATTCCATGCAAATCAAGTCCGGCAACAGCGCCGGCCGCGATTGTTCCTTCGCCTTGATCATTTTCGCCCGTGAACACAATTTTCACCTGCTCGGGGTGCACCCCGGCGTCGCAACCAAAGCCACTGATAGCAACCACTGCAGGCGACCCTGCCCGCACGTAGTCAACTGGCCCCGGATCAGAACCCGACCGGCAGGTCACGACCAGGCTCGCAGTGGTCGCACCTGTGGGCCAACTGAAACGGCCGTTGGTCGCATCGATCTTCGCGAATTCACTCTGTGCCGAAGATGGCGACTGCTCGACGATTTCCAGCGTCTTCAGCGGTCCGGCGCTGCCATTCGTGGCATCGATTTCCATCGAGACACCCGAATCGCGGCCGACAACGACAAAGCCGTTCGACGTCCAACTCGCATTGTTATCGGCGTACATTTTCTTGGCCGCTTGCACCACCACGGTATCGGGCTGAATGGTGAACTTCGCTGCGGCAGGAGTACCAGTCGTGACTACTTCGGAAGCATCGATCGCCGACGGATCAGCATTGTTGGTGATGACCAGATTCGATTGCGGCTGAATTGAATTGGAGGTCGTGCGATCGGTGTCGCGCA
>CAIYMF010000075.1 GCA_903927265.1 uncultured bacterium
ACACCAAGCAATCGACGGCCACGAACTACGACCCGTGGTGCAAGGGCGGCTCGATCGTGCCTCTCATCACGGCGCTGCAAACCACGTCGGGGTCGAACGTTCTGACGGTGACCACGGGTTCGTACCACTGGCTGACTGCCGGAGGCTCGGTAACTCTTTCGGGCCTCGGTAGTGCGCTCGACACCAAGTTCAAGGGCACCTACACCGTCACCAGCGTGCTGAGCCCCATCCAGTACACCGTGACCTTGGCCTCGAACCCCACCTGTTCGATTACCGGTACCCCCAACCCCTGCACGTACACCACCGGAACGTCTCCCGCACTCGGCGCCAACCCCAAGTCGACCAAGGGTGCGTGGCCGACGATCACCACGGTGACGATGCCCACTGGCGATTACTTCTTCGACCTCAACGACGACTGGTCGATCAACTCTTCGGCCGTCACCATCAACGCCGGCCTACTTCCAGAAGCCGACTGGATCACCAACCCCGACGGCACGATTCAAAAGTGCATCCCGAGTTACGACTCGACCAACGCCGATGACGTCGTGCCGGCTGCTCATGGCGTGACGTGGATGTTCGGTGGTCAGGACTCGACCGGTGACAGTGGACTGAGTTGGACGGCAGGCAACGTCACCGTGTGCCCGAAGCCGCTCGACGTCGCAGGCGGTTCGACCATGCGCCCGGTCGCCATCTACGGCCCCTCGGCCAACGTCACCGGCACCTTGGCGGCTCTGCCCAGTTACCTGCCGACCACCAAGGCCGGCACCACTCTGGCTGAGACAGTCGCCGCGCGTTCGAGTTGTACCGCTTCTTCGGTAGCGAGTTACTGCGACATTTTCGAAATGCCTGCGACTCGATCCCCCGACGGCACGGTCATGAGCATGTACGGCGCGGTCTTCGCTCCTAACAGTCGCGTGTCCCTCACAATGAACCCCTTCAACGATGACTCAATGTCGCTGTATGGCGTGGTCGCGAACTCAATGCGGGTGGTGACCTCCGGTACGCAGGTGGCGAGCACTCCCGGGCGTAATCCGCGAGGAAGCGGCAAACCCTCACGCCAAAACAAGCAGGTGCGCGTTCGTTTCACGGCGTACTCATGTGACACGTTGGCGAGCCCGCCGGTCAAAAACACGTACTCAGGCAAGCCCGTCTGTGAGTACACCACCGCACCGGATGCCAAGTGGATGGCGCCCGGTTCGAACTCACGCACCGCACCGGCGCTGAAGATCACGAAGGTGGCCACCAGCGGCACCACAGTGACGGTGACCACGTCGACGGCACACAAACTTGGGGTGGGTAACTGGGTCACCTTCGGTACCGGTTCGCCGACCGCTCTGCGCAGCACTGTGTGGCGTGTGGCGACGGTACCCACCACCACTACGTTCACCCTCGAACTGCCCGCCGCGGCCTCGGTGACCGGAACGAGCGGAAGCGTGAGTTGGACGCCCGACTCCTGCCCACCCGCCGGCACGTACCCGTTTGCCGGGTGCACCACCGTGGTCATCGACTCTGCCACGGTCAATAACGCCGGCGGTCCCGACTACAACCTCGTCGGTCCGTACCTGCCGCCCTCGAACGAGTGCCCGGCCGGAAACACGGCCTGCTGGATGATCCTCTACTAAGCCATCGATCACGGAGGGTAACCACGCAAGTGGTCACACTCCCCCGATTGAGTGACAAATCAGTGGAACCGACCGAGCCATAGGCACGTCATACAACCGACACGACCAACCGTGCCGAACGGGGAACGAACGGCACCCTCCAGGAATGAGACCGACATGCACCGTAAGTACGAGGAGCTCCGCGCCAAGGAGTCCGGCTTCACTCTGGTTGAGCTGCTCATCGTCATCGTGATTCTCGGTGTTCTCGCCGCGATCGTGGTGTTCTCGGTGCGCGGTATCA
>CAIYMF010000076.1 GCA_903927265.1 uncultured bacterium
ACCGACATGGGAGTTTCGACGAACGCCTTTCTGGAAGTACTCAGCGGCGACGCCGATCCGGCTTCTGGCTCGGTGCTGTTCGACGGCATCGACGTGCGCCAACCTTCGATCAAACGTCGAATTATGTTGCTGACCGATGATCCCGTGCTCATGGACGCCTCAGTCAACGATCATCTGCGCGCATCGGGCGTGGGCTTGTCGGGGTCGGACATCGCTCGTGTGCTCGAGATGGTGGGAATCGGGCATCTCACCGAACTTCCGAATGGCGGACTCGACGCGCGACTTGGAACCTTGGCGGAGCGGTTGAGCGTGCACGAGCGCCAACGGCTCATGATTGGCATGGCCGCGCTGGGTGATGCCGACGTCGTGGTGCTTCAGGATCTGCCACTCCTCGCCGATCCTGACAGCGCGACGCCCGCGCTGGCCGCACTCAGTAGGCGCGCTGATCGAACGGTGGTGTTTGCCACTTCGAGTTCCGAACTTGCCGCGCGGGCCGACTGTGTGGTGGCGCCCATTGGCACTCACATTGCTGTGGGGCCGCATCGGCAACTGATGGAAGTTCCTGAGTACGCAGCGGTATGGGAACGGCAGATCGCGGGTGGTGTCGACGCTCGCATCCTTGAGTCCATTCCGGAAGCTCAGCGTGAGACGTTACGAGCCCGGCTACTCACCGAACATTTCAGAGCGGGCGACATTCTCTACCGCGCTGGCTCGCCTGCCGATCGCGTGATGTTCATCGTGACTGGCAGGGTCGGCATCTTCACCAACGATGACGACGGCAATGAACGACTTGTTGCCGAAATCGGTTCTGGCAACTTCTGCGGCGACGTCGGCCAGGCTGACGCGCGACGCACTGAGACGGTGCGCGCAGTGAACGACACGATGGTGCGCACCCTCAGCGTGGAAGCGTGGTCGGCGGGTGTGTTGGGGTTGCTCGATGCTGACCCAGCTGAGCGAATGGTGATGGCCGCCATTCTGCGCGCCGACCACCCGACCATTGAGCAACTGCCGAACCTCGTGTTTGGCATCGATGCCGAGGAGGCCACCGCGGCCGCAACGGCATTGCTCGAAAGCGGGCAATTGCGGGCCGACGACGCAGGGCGACTTTCCATCGTGATGCGTCGTCGCGCGCGCTCGCACAAGGTGCTCGATCAGCTGGCGGGACTGTAAGTCGAGGGAAGCTCACGCCCCTTCCGTCACCGGCTCCCCCTTCCGTCACCGGGCATCTCTTGACCAGAGAATCCCCAGACGGTCATCTCTTGACCAAAGAAGCAGGGAGTGAGATGACGACTTAGTCGGGCGCTTCGGGGTAGAGGTTGTCAGCTACTGACGTTCCCATGCCGCGTCGTCGTCCAAAGACCGGCGCATACACGCCGTTGTCGAGTGTGATTACCCCGGCAATGACGAGTGATTCGAGCACCTGGCCGAGTTCGGTCGGTTCGATGCCGAGTTGCGCAGACAACGTGGACTTGTCGGCCGGAGCGCGTGTGAGAGCGGCCACCACGCGCGCTTCGGTGGCATCTTCAGAAAGCAACCCAGCCAATGAACGGGTACTAATTCCGAACACAGTCGAGCGAATGAAGTCGCCGCGGGAAATCGCCAAAACCTGCGCGTGAGTGAGAGCGATGAGGGTGCCCGTACTTGGTGACGCCTGTGCAAGTGCCGACTCCTCGAATGCCTCACCCTTGTCGAGTACGTGCACCCTGACTCCGTCGACGTCCAATGCCAACTGGCCAGAGTCGACCACGAAGAGCACCTCGTTGACATGCCCCTGTTGTACGAGTGCTTGACCGGGCTCGACGTCAATCCACTGTGCCTTCTGCGCGAGGTATTCCAGCGATGGCGGTGACAAGCCGACCAAGAACGGCACTCCGCGCAGTAGGCGTAGGACATCGGGCCGGAACACTGCGCGTCGGTCAAGCGCCCGTAGGGCCGGCAGAGCAAGCAGGGGAGTAATGATGAGGATGATCCCGAGTGGAAGGTACGCGCGCTGTGCACCGAACACCTTCACAAAGAGCGGCGCCATCAACGCGCCCAGTGTGAGGCCAAAGAGCGTCACGGACTCTTGAACGGCAAACACCCGTGCGAGCACAGTCCCATCGGTGGTGCGCTGTAGGAGGGTGCGTGCAGCCACGGCGGACATCGCGATTCCAGTGCCACACAGAGTAAGTAGCAACATTGCCACTGGCAGGGTTCCTACGGCCACCATGACAAGCAATGGCAGTCCTGCTGCTGCGAAGGCCACTGCGACAGGTTTGAGCAGGCGTGGGCGCAGGGTGACGCCCAGAGCGAGTGCCGAGCCAATGAGGAGGCCGATGCCCTCGGCTCCCATCATCAGTCCTGCAACCGCCTCGTCGCCATTGAGTACGTCGGTGGCAAAGGCGATGCCGAGGATCTCGAATGTGCCGGTCACCACGAATGAGACGGCGGCAAGCAGCAACAATGCGAGCACGGGGCGATCGTGGGATACCAGGCGGATGCCGGCGAGGGCGCCGTCGTCGGCCCCGTCTGGTGCGTTGACGTGGGGAACGCGCAAGCGCAAGCACAGAAGTGCGGCGATCGCGGCCGCTACTGCAGCTGCGGCAATGACCGTAGTCGTACCGCTGATGAGAATGAGGGCGCCGGCGATTGCCGGGCCGACGAAGACTCCGACTCCTTCAAGGAAGGTTGAGGCAGAGTTTGATCGCACCAGACCCCTCGCAGTTGACGCCAACTGCGGAAGTACGGCGAAGTGAAGTGGGCGGGGCAGTGCACACGCGATGGTGGCGAACGATGACAGAATCACAATCACTGGAAGTGAGGCCCCCGCCCACACTGCGATCGTCAGCACAGTGAGTGTCGACGCCAAGAGGGCGTGCGCCAGCGCCACTGCTGTTCCGCGCGGAAGCCTGTCGACCAGCGATCCGAGCGGTGCAGCGAGTAGAGCGGCTGGAAGTAGTTGCACGAGCAGCACAGCTCCCGCAATTGCGGGCCCGCCCTCTTGGTAGGCGAAAAGCAGCACCGCTGTCCAGTAGGAGTACTCGATGATGCAGAAGAGGGCATGCGCGACCATCACCCGACCGAGACGGGTGTTGGTCACGCCGAATCTGGTCACCGTGCGATCAACTGCTCCGCAGGCTGCTAGAGGCCAGATAATGCACTTCGATGTCGGTCTCGGCAGTGCCGCCGGGCCAGAAGTGCATGATCGCGCAAGCCATGGATTTCCTTCAATTCGTGTGGGTGAATGGTCCCACAACCGTGACCGGAGAAATGCCAATTGGCCACCGTGGTAGCACGGTGGCCAATTCAGGCGAAGCGGTCAAGCGAATTGCGGAGGCAGTCACCCCACCGTGCGTCGCTCCATTGTCGGAATGCCGGGGGTGGTGTCGTTGATGCCCCAACTGATGATCACCGACGGAGTGATACGAAACTGAGGGCCTTCTTCGATCGTGGCGGTTCCGATGATCTTGATGCCTCGGGGACTCCACGGATCGGTGCTGGCGAGGTCGTCGACGACCACCGTTACCTGCGGATTGACGGTGATGTTGCGGTAGCGCACGGTTTTGGGAATGTCGAAACCACCGGACGTGATGGTGTCGCCTTCGACTTGGAACACCACGGGCGAGACGTCGGGCTTGCCCGTCGGCGACGCACTTGCGAATCGCATGAGCGGGTGTGTGCTGAAGTACTCGAGTTCAGCATCAGTGAAGGCGCTCATGCGGCACCATCCGCAATTGCAGGGGCCTGGATCGGGTACACATCAAGGTCCCACCACTTCGCCATCGGCAATGAGGCCACGGTTTCGAGGGCGAGAGTCTCGTCAAGGGCGAATACCTCGATGAAGACCGTTCCGCGAGCGAGCGACAGGTGAACCGATCCGAGTCGGCCTTCGGCTTCAAGCGCCTTGACCTGCGCCACTTCCTCCGCGACCACCGCAAAGACTTCCGTCATGTCGGTGTCGGGTTTGAAGGTGCAGATCACGATGAATGCGGACATGCCGGTGGATCTCCTTTGGGTGCGTCTGAGTGGAAGCTCCATTCTCACACCTCAACAAAGGTTGAGGTCAAATGCTAGCGTCGTGCCATGCCGCGCGCCGAGACGACCTTCCATGAACTCACCGTCGGACGCGTCGCCGAGCGTTCGGGGGTGAGCGTTTCGGCACTGCACTTCTACGAGGCCAACGGGCTGATCACCAGTACACGCAGCGCAGGAAATCAGCGGCGTTACTCGCGCGATACCTTGCGTCGGGTCGCGTTCATTCGTGCATCACAGCGCGTAGGAATTCCACTCGCTGATATTCGCGACGCACTCGATGGGCTACCTCAGAAGCGAACACCGAACGCACATGACTGGGCGCACCTTGCCGACCGATGGCGTGAACGCCTTGATGAAAACATCGACCAACTCATTCGCCTGCGTGAAGACCTCGCCAGTTGTATCGGCTGCGGGTGCCTGTCGATGACGGCGTGTC
>CAIYMF010000077.1 GCA_903927265.1 uncultured bacterium
AAACATCGTGGGCAGGGTGGTCACCAGGAGAAGTTCGATGATGCGGGGTTTGGTGAGGGCAACAAGTGCTCGAGCAGTACCCAGCACGCTGCTGCTGGCGGGATTGGTTCCTGTGCCCGGGTCGACTGCGGTCACGCGCACCCCTCTCGGGTTCCTACGATCTGAGGAGGTCTCCTCAGAATGCTCCGGCTTCAACATACAGCCCGTGACCGGTTCGTGAACTCTACCCTCAGACCGCCCCGAGCGAGCACCGGGATCGCTAGGGTAAACACGTTGTTTCCGACCACAGGTGAGGGCTGACGTGAGCGAAATTGTGTGGACCGAACTCGACCAGCGCGCCGTCGACACCGCTCGGGTGCTGGCTGCCGACGCGGTGCAGAAGGCAGGGCACGGGCACCCAGGGACGGCGATGGCCCTAGCGCCTGCCGCCTACCTCATCTTCCAGCGTTTCCTCAGGCATGACCCGGCCGATCCCTCGTGGCTGGGCCGCGATCGCTTCGTTCTTTCCTGCGGGCATTCGAGCTTGACCCTGTATATCCAGTTGTTCTTGAGTGGATACGGTCTCGAACTCAGCGATCTTGAGCAGTTCCGCAAGGCCGATTCGCTGACTCCAGGACACCCAGAATTCGGACACACCCGCGGAGTCGAGACCACCACTGGCCCACTTGGTCAGGGACTGGCGACGGCGGTGGGGATGGCCATGGGGCAGCGGTACGAGCGCGGCATGCTCGATCCCGATGCCGCACCAGGCACGAGTCCGTTCGACCATCATGTGTGGGTCATCTGTTCCGACGGTGACCTTGAGGAAGGCTTGACCAGCGAGGCGTGCTCACTGGCGGGTACGCAGCAACTGGGCAATCTGACCGTGCTCTGGGACGACAACCACATTTCCATCGAAGACGACACCGCGATTGCCTTTGGCGAAGACACGTGTGGGCGCTTTGAGTCGTACGGATGGCACGTGCAGCACGTGGCCCTCGGAGCTGATGGCGCCATTGATGTTCAGGCACTTGCCGCGGCCCTCGCTGCCGCGCGCGCCGAGACTGAGCGACCCTCGTTCATCCAGTTGCACACCATCATCGGATGGCCAGCCCCGCGCCTTCAGAACACCTACAAGGCGCACGGCTCCGCCCTCGGCGAAGCAGAAGTGGCCGCGGTCAAGACCGAACTCGGGTTCAACCCCGAGGCTTCATTCGCGGTCGACCCCGCAGTATTGGCACACGCCCGACAGGTAGAGACACGCGGAAGTGCACTACGCGCCGAATGGGACAGTTCATTCCGGACGTGGCAGTCCGCTCAGCCCGAGCGAGCAGCACTCTTGGTGCGCATTCAATCCAAGGTGCTACCCGCACTCGCGCTGCCCCAATTCGAAGCCGGAACCTCAGTGGCAACTCGCAAGGCTTCGCACGAAGTGATTCAGTCACTCGCCGCGGCACTTCCTGAATTCGTGGGTGGTTCGGCCGACCTGGCCGAGAGCAACCTGACGTCGATTGAAGGAGGCGGATCATTTCTTCCTCCGAGCATCACCTTGAAGAGCGACTCTCCCTTCGCCGGCGGGGGCACTCCGTACGGTCGGATCCTGCATTTTGGAATCCGCGAACATGCGATGGGGTCCATCCTCAATGGAATGGCGCTTTCCGGCCTCCTCAAACCGTTCGGTGGCACGTTCTTCGTGTTCAGTGACTACATGCGCGGTGCGGTACGTCTCGCGGCATTGATGCAGACCGCCGTCACCTACGTGTGGACGCACGACTCGATCGGCCTCGGTGAAGACGGACCGACCCACCAGCCCGTTGAACACCTGTGGTCGTACCGCGCAATTCCCGGGTTGGCCATCGTTCGACCCTGCGACGCCAACGAGACCGCCGTCGGTTGGGCCACGGCGCTGGGCCACCATGCTCCAGCGGCACTCATTTTGAGCCGTCAAGGACTTCCTGTGCTCGACCGCAGTGCTCTCGCCTCAGCCGAGGGCGTTGCGCGTGGCGCTTACGTGATTGCCGATGCAGAGTCGGGCACACCGGATGTGATTCTCATTGCAACCGGATCAGAGGTCGCCCTCGCGCTCGCAGCCCGTGACCTGCTTGCTGGTGACGGTGTCGCTGCACGCGTGGTCTCGATGCCGTGCATCGAATGGTTCGAGGCCCAAGACGCGGCCTACCGCGAAAGCGTGCTCCCATCCGGTATTGCAGCTCGCGTGTCAGTGGAGGCTGGCGTGGCCCAAGGCTGGTGGAAGTACGTCGGCACGCAGGGTCGCTGCATCAGTCTCGAGCATTTTGGTGAGAGCGCCGATCCCAATTATCTGTTCGCAAAGTTTGGTTTTACTCCTGAGGCCGTCGCCGACGCAGCCCGCGCTTCACTCGCAGAGGTCCGGGCTTCCTAGCCCCCAAGTAGAAATGGCTCACCATGTCTGACGTTCTAGCTCAACTCACTGATCTCGGTGTGTCGATTTGGCTCGATGATCTCGACCGCGAGCGCATTGAGTCCGGTGGCCTGGCAGCATTGCTTGCCTCACGCGACATTCTCGGAGTCACGACCAACCCGTCGATCTTCGACAAAGCCATCAGTTCTGGTGCCGCTGCCTATACCGAGCAGGTCGCGGATCTTCGGGTGCGCGGGGTCGACGTGGGCGAGGCAGTGAGGGCCATCACCACTCACGATGTGCGGGCTGCGTGCGACGTGTTGCGACCCGTGCACGATCTTCGAGGCCTTGGAGATGGGCGGGTGTCGATCGAAGTCGATCCGCGACTTGCCCGTCACACGGACAAGACAATCGCCGAAGCTCGCGGATTGTGGTGGATGGTCGACCGACCCAACCTGTACATCAAGATCCCGGGAACGAGTGAGGGTCTCCCGGCGATCACCACTGTGCTCAGCGAAGGCATCAGCGTCAACGTCACGTTGATCTTCTCAGTCGATCGCTACCGTGAAGTGATGGACGCGTGGATGAGCGGTCTTGAGGGCGCCCTTGCCGCTGGACTTGAGGTCTCCGGCATCGCCTCGGTCGCATCGTTCTTCATCAGCCGAGTTGACTCCGAAGTTGACCGCAGGCTCAATGAACTCGGCACGCCGGAGGCTGCAGCACTGCGTGGGCAGGCCGCACTAGCGAATGCGCGTTTAGCGTGGGCAGCGTACGAAGACGTCATGGCATCTGATCGTTGGGCTGCGCTCAGGGAGGCCGGTGCTCAGCCACAGCGTCCGCTGTGGGCCTCAACCGGGGTCAAGGACCCTGCGTACGACGACACGCGGTACGTCATCGACCTGGCCGCACCTGGCTGCGTCAACACGATGCCTGAGGCCACTCTCGAGGCCGTTTTCGACCACGGCGTATTCAAGGGTGACACCGTCACCGGTACGGCCGAGCAGGCGGCTACGGTTTGGGAGAGTTTGGAGGCGCTGGGCATCAAGGAGGACGACGTCGTGACCGTTCTCGAAGATGAGGGTGTCGAGAAATTCAACGCGTCGTGGGAAGAACTTCTCGCGAGCCTGAGTAAGTCTCTGGCGGGCGGTGACGCGTGACCTTGGTGGTCAATCCGCTGCGCGATCCACGCGATCGGCGACTCCCGCGCATTGCGGGACCGTGCGGACTCGTAGTCTTCGGCGTCACGGGAGATCTGGCGCGCAAGAAAATCATGCCGGCGATCTACGATTTAGCCAACCGTGGGCTATTGCCACCGAGTTTCGGGCTCGTCGGTTTCGCTCGTCGCGAATGGGCCGACCAGGACTTCGCTCAGATCGTTCACGACGCAGTACGCGAACACGCGCGTACTGAATTCCGTGAAGATGTGTGGGCACAACTGTCTGAAGGAATTCGCTTCGTCATGGGCGATTTCGACGATGACAACGCTTTCGACGAATTGGCCCACACACTCAGCCAACTCGATGCGATGCGCGGCACTCGCGGCAACCACGCGTTTTACCTTTCCATCCCGCCACGTTTCTTTGGCACTGTGGTGCAGCAACTCAGTCGATGCGGCCTCGCAGAGTCGGAGACTGATGCCTGGCGACGCGTCGTTATCGAAAAACCATTCGGACACGATCTCGAAAGTGCCGAGGCACTGAACTCAGTAGTCGATGAGGTGTTCCCACCGGAAGCCGTCTTTCGCATCGATCACTACTTGGGTAAGGAAACAGTGCAGAACATGTTGGCGATTCGTTTTGCCAACAACCTGTATGAACCAATCTGGAATTCGAACTACGTCGATCATGTGCAGATCACGATGGCTGAAGACATCGGTATCGGCAGCCGGGCTGGATACTACGACGGAATTGGTGCAGCTCGAGATGTGATGCAGAACCACCTCTTGCAGTTGCTGGCACTCACGGCCATGGAAGAACCGGTTTCATTTGATGCCGAGTCGGTGCGGCGCGAAAAGGAGAAAGTGCTCTCCGCTGTGTCACTCCCCCGCCGTCTCGAACTTCATTCCGCCCGGGGACAGTATGCGGAGGGCTGGCAAGGAGGTGTGCCCGTTCAGGGGTACCTGCAGGAGGACGGTGTCCCCGACGATTCGCGCACGGAGACGTATGCCGCGCTCCGCCTCGATGTGAATACACGTCGATGGGCTGGAGTTCCCTTCTACTTGCGTACCGGCAAGCGTCTGGGGCGACGGGTCACCGAGGTGGCGGTCGTCTTTAAGAAAGCTCCGCACCAGCCGTTCGCTCAGTCGGCAACCGAAGAGCTCTCCAACAATGCAGTGGTCTTTCGCGTGCAGCCGGACGAAGGCATGACCGTTCGGTTTGGTTCGAAAGTGCCCGGCACCGCTCTTGAACTTCGCGACGTCACCATGGATTTCCAATACGGCGATTCATTCAGCGAGGCCAGTCCTGAGGCCTACGAGCGCTTGATTCTTGACGTGCTGCTGGGCGATCCGCCGCTGTTCCCGCGTCACCGAGAGGTTGAAATGGGTTGGCGCATTCTTGATCCGGTTCTCGACTACTGGGCCGATCACGGACGGCCTGAGCAGTACGCAAGCGGTGGCTGGGGCCCACAGTCTGCGTACGAAATGCTTGCCCGCGACGGACGTTCGTGGCGGCGACCATGATTCGACTCGAAGACACCAACGGCAACGTGGTGGCCGCGGCAATTGCAAGTGAGAGAACTCGGATGGGTTCTAGCGCAACTGGCATGGTGCTCACGCTGCTCGTGATGGCCTCAGAAGATACCCAGGCCGACGCCGTTCTCGCTGCCAGCCAGGCCGCTCGCGAACATCCGATGCGCATCTTGGTGTTCATTCCCCGTAAGGAGCGAGGCCCGGCACGACTCGACGCTGAAATCAGTGTGGGCGGTGATCAGGGTCCCGGTGAGCTCGCGATTCTGCGACTGCGAGGCGCCCTGGCTGCTCACTCTGGATCGGTGGCGATTCCACTTCTCCTGCCAGATACGCCCGTCGTCGCGTGGTGGCCCGGACAGGCACCTGACGATCTTGCCGACGACCCCATCGGCCGCCATGCGATTCGCCGTATCACCGACGCCAGTACGGTCAGCCGTCCGCTGCATGTACTCGACATCCGACGATCAAACTACGCGCCGGGCGACACCGATTTGGCGTGGACGCGCATCACACCATGGCGTTCCATGCTCGCGGCTGCTCTCGACCAACCCACTGAAGCGATCACGGGCATTGAGGTGACGTGTGAGCGGTCAAATCCCTCAGGGCCGCTGCTGGCCTCGTGGCTGCACTTGAAACTCGGCAGTCCCGTCACACTCCGCACCTCACGTGCACCGGGAATCAGCGCCGTTGAGCTGACTACGACAGGTGGCATGATCTCCCTGACCCGTCCCGACGGCCACAAGGCCACGCTCAGTGTGACCGGCCAAGCTCCAGCCACGGTGGCCCTCTCCCGACGCGATCTCACCGAGTTACTGGTCGAGGAACTACGCCGGCTCGACCCCGATGAGGTGTATTCGGAGGCTCTGCTCGGACTACCGCACCTGCTCGAACACGTTGACTCGGCGGCAGCAAAGAAACCCGCACGCACGCCAGCCGGCACGACATCGAAGCGAAAGGCGCGCCCATGACCATCGAGGTACTCGTTGCTCCCGATCACGAAAGCCTCGCAGCAGTCGTGGCCGCTCGCGTCATCACGGGCCTCATCGACGCGCTCGCAGCCCGCCCGGTCGCGCACCTGTGCCTCACTGGAGGCACGATCGGCACCGACAGCCTTGCTGCCGTCACCGCGTCGCCAGCACACACGGCAGTCGAGTGGTCCCGTGTTCACATCTGGTGGAGTGACGAGCGGTTTGAGCCCACGGGAGATCCGCTACGCAATGAAACCGGAGCACGCGCCGCGCTGCTCGATCATGTGCCGTTGAATCCCGCTCACGTGCATCCGATGCCCGCACCCGGAGGATCCTTGGGCGACGATGTCGATGCTGCCGCTGCCGCCTACGCGGCAGAGTTGGTTGCGGCAGGAGAAGGAGCTGTGGTGCCCGCTTTTGATGTTCTACTGCTGGGAGTCGGCCCGGACGGACATGTCGCTTCGCTGTTTCCGGGTCTTCCTGAACTTGAAGCGCCCGGTACCGTGTGCGGCGTCACGGGCTCGCCGAAACCCCCGCCAATTCGGATTTCGTTCACGTTGGCAGCGATCAACGCCGCGCGCGAGGTGTGGCTCGTCGCATCGGGGGCCGAGAAAGCCCACGCCATGAGTGCCGCCATCGGCCAGGGCATTTCCTCGCAACTGCCCTCGGGCATGGTGCACGGAACCCAACGAACTCTGGCGCTACTCGACGCGTCGGCAGCGTCGGAACTGGATTAGCGCTTGTCGGCGCGGCGCTTCTCAAGCGCCTCGTTCAAAATTGCGTCGCCATCAACGTCGTTGCGGCGTTCTTTGACATAGGCGAGGTGAGTCTTGTACGGCTCAATCTTCGGGGGCGGCGGCGGATTCTCACGATCGCTGCTCGCGGGCTGACCACACTTGGGGCAGTCCCACTCTTCAGGAATCTGTGCGTCAGTAGCGAACGATGGTTTTGATTCGTGTCCGTTAGCGCACCAGAAGGACATGCGGATGCGGGGTGCTGCATCACCGCGCTCGGCCTCACCCATCGGCCCAGCACCGACACGACTACCCTTGATCGCGCTGCCACTTCCCACGATATTTCCTCCTGCGTTGTTGGTGCCACGGACTCAATTACACGAGCGATTCATCGACCAGTGGAGAGAAGCAACCCAAGCCCGACGACGCAGGCGGCCCACACCAAACCAATGCCCAACGTGATGCGGTCAAGGTTGCGCTCGGCGACACTGGATCCGCCCACACTGCTGCTGACACCTCCACCGAACATGTCAGACAAGCCGCCACCCTTGCCGCGGTGCAGCAGGATGAGCAAAATCAGAAGCAGGCTGGTGATGACGAGAATGATCTCGAGCACCATGGTCATGACAGTCATGGTCGAAGGATACGACAGTCAGCCCTACAGACCGAACGTGCGCCCCCTACTCGACCGGAATGAGACGGAATCGACACAGCGCGACGAACTCGTCAGGGTCGATACTGGCGCCACCAACGAGTGCTCCATCGACGTCAGGCATCGCCATGATGCCGGCCACATTGCTGGCCTTCACCGAGCCTCCGTACAGAATTCGAACTGCGTCAGCAAGATCGCCTGAGTACAGCTCGGCGAGCCGGGTTCGAATCGCTGCACACACTTCCTGCGCGTCGAGAGGGGTCGCCACTTCACCGGTGCCGATGGCCCAGACGGGTTCGTAGGCGATCACCATAGTGCGCGCCTGGTCGGCGGAGACACCCTCAAGGGCGGCGTCGACCTGGGCCAAAGTGTGCTGCACGTGCTCGCCCGCCTGCCGCACGTCGAGGCCTTCACCCACACACAACAGGGGAATGAGACCGTGACGAAGGGCCGCCTGAAGCTTGCTGTGACACACCGCATCGTCATCACCGTTGAATTGGCGGCGCTCACTATGCCCGACCAGCGCGTAGGTGCAACCGAGCTTCGAGAGCATCGAACCGCTGATTTCGCCCGTGTGGGCACCGGCATCGTGCTGTGAAAGATCTTGCGCACCGTAAACGAGCTTCAGACGATCGGCGTCAACCAGCGTCTGCACCGAGCGAATGTCGGTGAATGGAGGAATGACCGCAACTTCGCATTCGTCGAAGTCGGCAGCGTTGAGTGCAAAGGCCAACTTCTGCACCAACCACGTTGCCTCGATGTGATTGAGATTCATCTTCCAGTTGCCCGCCATCAAGGGGCGGCGGCCGGTCGTGCGACTCATGATGTCTCCTCAAGTGCAGCAAGGCCGGGCAGTGTCTTGCCCTCAAGGAACTCGAGGGATGCCCCACCACCGGTGGAAATATGCGAGAACTCGTCGGCAGGCACACCGAGAAGGTGCACCGCAGCGGCTGAATCTCCCCCACCCACCACCGACATGCCATCGATCGCTGCCACCGCCAGAGCTACCTCGCGAGTGCCCGCGGCGAACGGCGTCTTCTCAAATACCCCCATCGGGCCGTTCCAGACCACTGTGCGCGCATCGGCGAGCCTGTTGCGAAATAGGGCGATGCTCTCGGGACCAATATCGAGGCCCATGAGATCGTCGGGGATAGCGTCGATGGGCACGATCTGGGTTTCGGCCGTGTCACTGATTTGGCTCGCGACCACCACATCAACGGGCAACACCAATTCAACGCCACGAGTGGCTGCCTCTTCGATGAATCCACGCACCGTGTCGATCTGATCCGCTTCAAGAAGCGATCGACCAACTCCGTGGCCCTGCGCCGCGAGGAAGGTGAAGCACATGCCTCCGCCAATCAGCAACCGATCGACACGCGGCAGCAGGTGAGCGATGACACCCAACTTGTCGCTCACTTTCGAACCGCCCAGAACAACCACATAGGGACGTTCAGGGTCAGTGAGTACACGAGTGAACACCGCTACTTCCGCACCCACCAGATCACCCGGGTAACTTGGCAGGAGTCGCGCGATGTCAGATACGCTCGCCTGCTCGCGGTGCACGACTCCGAAGCCGTCGCTGACGTAGGCATCAGCTAGCGACGCCCATTCACCAGCCAAGGCTGTACGTTCTGCCGCGTCTTTGCTGGTCTCGCGGGCATCGAAGCGAACGTTCTCGAGCATGACGACGTCGCCATCGGACATGGCAGCCACCACAGCATGGGCAGCTGGTCCGCTGACCTCGTCGGCAAGTACTACCTCGCGACCCAGCAACTCGCCAAGACGCGTGGCCGCGGGCGCAAGGGAAAACGCCGGGTCCGGCTCACCCTTGGGCCGACCAAGGTGAGCCAGCACAACCACGCGTGCCCCTGCGTCGGAGAGGCGGCGGATCGTGCCGACGCTTGCGCGAATGCGACTGTCGTCGGTAATCACCGGTTGCCCGCTCGCATCAGTGGCGAGCGGGACATTCAAGTCACTGCGCACGAGGACCGTGCGCCCGGATGCTGCGAGGTCGTCGAGCGACCGCATCAGCCGGCCGCGGCGACGTAGCGCGTGAGGTCAACCAGACGGTTCGAGTAACCCCACTCGTTGTCGTACCAACCCAGCACCTTGGCGGTGTCGCCCAGAGTGTTGGTGATTCCGGCATCGAAGATGCAGGAGGCCGGGTCGGTGACGATGTCGCTCGAGACGATGGGGTCCTCGGTGTACTTCAGGATGCCCTTGAGAGAACCTTCGGCCGCCGCCTTGATCGCCGCATTGATTTCGTCCTTGGTGACTTCCTTCGCCAACTTGATAGTGAGGTCGGTGGCCGAACCCGTGGGTACTGGCACCCGCAGGGCGTAGCCATCAAGCTTGCCCTTGAGTTCTGGAAGCACCAACGAAATCGCCTTGGCAGCGCCGGTCGTGGTGGGGATGATGTTCAGTGCCGCAGCCCGTGCACGACGCAGATCGGAGTGCGGGAAGTCGAGAATGACCTGATCATTGGTGTACGCGTGAATAGTGGTCATGAAGCCCGACACAATTCCGAAGTTGTCGTTAATGACCTTCGCCATGGGTGCCAAGCAGTTCGTGGTGCACGACGCGTTCGAGATGATGTTGTGAATCGCCGGGTTGTAGTCACCCTGGTTAACGCCCATGACGATCGTGACGTCTTCGTTCTTGGCCGGCGCCGAGATGATGACCTTCTTCGCACCACCTTCGAGGTGACCCTTCGCCTTCTCACCATCGGTGAAGTGACCCGTTGATTCGATGACGATGTCGATGCCGAGGTCTCCCCAGGGCAGGTCGGCCGGATTGCGCTCGGCGAGGGCCCGGATGCTCGATCCGCCCACAACAATGGAGTCGTCGGTCGAGGTGACATCCTGGCCCAACCGGCCCAGGATGCTGTCGTACTTGAGCAGGTGTGCGAGGGTGCGGTTGTCGGTGAGGTCGTTGACCGCCACCACCTCAATGGCCTCGCCGTTGCCCTGCTGGGCCTCGATGGCACGGTAGAAGTTTCGTCCGATGCGGCCAAAGCCGTTGATTCCCACGCGGATTGTCACGCGACAAGCCTTCCCGTTGATGGCCAAATATCGTCGGTTGCACCGCTTTTGACGCACCCGAACTCACTCTCTAGCCTACCGAACAGCGGTATCGGCGAGCCACCAGCCCCGGAGGCTAGAGGTCGTCGGCGAGTGCGTCGGGCGACAGTCCGCTCTCAGTGTCGGGAATCCCAAGATCAGCGGCGCGCTTGTCGGCCATCGCCAGGAGGCGGCGGATTCGGCCAGCGATCGCGTCTTTGGTCAGGGGTGGATCCGCGAGGGCGCCGAGCTCCTCAAGACTGGCCTGCTTGTTATCTAGCCGTAACCGGCCAGCGACCTCGAGATGGTCAGGAATATCGTCGCCGAGAATCTCAAGTGCACGCTCAACCCGCGCGCCTGCCGCCACCGCGGCGCGAGCGGATCGGCGCATGTTTGCATCGTCGAAGTTGGCGAGGCGATTGGCCGTAGCGCGCACTTCACGCCGCATCCGACGCTCTTCCCACGCTAAGACCGACTCGTGCGCGCCCATGCGCGTGAGCATGGCGCTAATGGCATCTCCGTCGCGGATGACCACGCGGTCTACACCGCGCACTTCGCGAGCCTTGGAGCCGATTGCGAGCCGACGGGCCGAACCCACGAGCGCAAGTGCCGTCTCAGGTCCGGGGCAGGTGATTTCAAGTGAACTTGAGCGACCGGGCTCAGTCAGCGAACCGTGGGCGAGGAATGCCCCGCGCCATGCCGCCTCAGCGTCGCAGACAGCTCCGTTCACTACAGCGGGAGGAAGTCCACGTACCGGGCGCCCGGTTCCGTCAACGAGTCCGGTCTGACGCGCGAGTTGGTCGGCGCGATCGAGCACGCGCACGACGTACCGAGTTCCCTTACGCACTCCCGAGCCGTGAACGACCGACAACTCCCCGTCTTGGCCGTACACGTCGTGCAGATCGCGGCGCAATCTGCGAGCGGTAGCGCCCGAGTCAACTTCGACCTCGATCACAATGCGACCCGCGACGACGTGTAATCCGCCCGCAAAACGCAGCAGCGCCGACACCTCGGCCTTGCGGCAACACGTCTTGGTGACGGTCAGATGTGAGAGTTCGTCCTT
>CAIYMF010000078.1 GCA_903927265.1 uncultured bacterium
CCATGCAATTCCGAGGGGAGGAATGATGAGAAGGCCGACGAGGTAGGCCAGGAACTCAAACTTCGCGAAGGTGCGGTCGGTGCCAATCATCTGCACGACGCCACCGATCAAATACGCGAGCAGCATGACTTCGAGCACGGCCGCTCCGATGAGCAGCGAGCGCGTGATTCGCTTGTTGGCAGCCGCTAACACGGCGGCCCAGACTGCGAGTGCCACCGCAACGCCAATGATCAAATTGGCAAAGAGTCCCGTCATGTCATGCCCCTCAGGATTCCGAGGATGCGGTCGCGCGAAGAATGATGAGCACTAGGGACTCGGTCACTCGCTGAAATTCGTCAATGCTCACCTGCTCGATGGGCGAGTGTGCGTGGTGCGCGGCACCCGGACCGAATTGAAGGGTGGGAATGCCTACGCCGGTGTAGTGGCGCAGGTCAGAGCCGTACGGAGCACCGCGATCGCGTGACTCGCGCCCGGTGATGTCGTTCCAGGCCGTTTGGGTTAACGGCAGCAGCGGATCACCAGTTGGCATTTGGCCACTCGCGAACTGGCCGCCCGACCATTCGATCTGCACGGGGTGTTCAGACAACCAAGGATCGGCGGCGCACACATGTGCGATGCGCGATTCGAGTACGGCGCGCGCCTGATCGACCGGCTCTCCGAGGGCAACCCCGTAGCGACCCTCGGCGACGAGGAGGTCGGGCACCGTGCTGGCCCAGTCGCCTGCGTGCACGATGCCGACGGAAATGGGATAGGCGATCTGCCATCCATTCATTCGAGGATCAACCGACGCATTGCGGTCAGTTTCGAGTTCGGCGAGGGCCTTGTACACCGGCAGGAACTTGTCGATGGCAGACACTCCGGCATAGCGCGTGCTTCCGTGCGTGGCCTGACCGGTGACAGAAATTCGGAATGTGAGGGCGCCGCCGTTGGCAGTGATGGCATCGCCGGAGGTGGGTTCAGTGATGACGCACGCATCGCCGCGATGCCCGCGCATCAGAGTTCCGAAGGCACCGAGACCGCCGTCTTCCTCGCTGACGACGCTTTGGAAGGCCACGCGCCCGCGCAGGGTGACTCCGGAGGCGTGTAGTGCTCGCATTGCTGCGAGGTTGGCGATCAGACCCGCCTTCATGTCGCACGCTCCGCGACCAAAGATCACGTCGTCGACGATGCGAGGCGTGAACGGATCACCGATCCAGTTGTCGAGGTCTCCTGGGGGGACAACGTCAATGTGTCCTTGCAGGATCAGCGTCGGCCCGTCACCTGTCGCGGGTGTGGTGGCCACCAGCCCCCACGCCTCGTCGCGGGGCGCCTCAGTTCCGGGAAATCCGGGGTCGGCTTCGAGTGCGGCCACGTCCATCGACCAGAGGTCGGTCTCGAGGCCCAGCGGCTCAATGCGATCGGCCAGCCAATGCTGAGCCTGCGATTCGGCCGCTGACCCCGTGATGCTCGGAATCGCCAGCAGCGCCTGCAAATCCGACATTGCCTGCTGGTGATCGACCAATTGGAGGACGCGGGACTCGGTGTCGGTCAGGGGCGAGGGATTCACACCCGTAGACTAGGCCCCGTGACCCGCGGTGACGGACGCCTCTCCCATGAACTGCTCCCGGGAGAGAAGGGACCCCAGGACGCCTGCGGGGTCTTTGGAGTGTGGGCTCCTGGCGACGAAGTTGCCAAGCTGACCTACTACGGCCTGTATGCGTTGCAGCACCGCGGGCAGGAGTCAGCGGGCATCGCCGTCAGCGACGGTCACCACACCGTCGTCTACAAAGACATGGGCTTGGTTTCGCAGGTTTTTAACGAGGCAACTCTTGAAACGCTCAAGGGACATCTGGCCATCGGACATGCTCGCTACTCCACCACCGGATCAAGTGTCTGGGAGAACGCGCAGCCGACTTTCCGTTCGACGGCAACCGGTCACCTCGCACTCGCGCACAACGGCAACCTCACGAACACGCACGAACTTGCCCGGCGGGTGGCAGAGCAGGAAGCAGCGCGCGGTGAACTTCCGTTCGGTCAGCGGATGGGCCTCGCGACCAGCGACACTGATCTGCTCACCGCACTCATTGCGGCCCATCCCGACCTGTCGGTTGAGGGTGCAGCGCTGAAGGAGCTTCCGATGGTACGAGGCGCTTTCAGTCTCGTGTTCATGGATGACTCAACTCTGTACGGCGCGCGCGATCCCCAGGGCATTCGGCCGCTGGTGCTGGGTCGCCTCGAGCGCGGATGGGTCATCGCCAGCGAAACTGCCGCACTCGACATCGTGGGTGCCTCGTTCGTGCGCGAAATCGAACCGGGCGAGTTGGTGTCAATCGACGAACACGGACTGCGTTCAGTACGTTTTGCCGAAGCGGCTCCCAAGGGCTGCCTATTCGAGTTCGTGTATCTCGCACGTCCTGACACGACGATCAGCGGTCACTCCGTTCACGCGGTGCGCGTCGAAGTTGGTCGACGCCTTGCGCGCGAGGCACCGGTTGAGGCTGACCTGGTCATTCCGGTGCCCGAGAGCGGAACCCCCGCTGCTGTTGGTTACGCGCAGGGCAGCGGCATTCCGTTCGCACAAGGTTTGGTCAAGAACGCCTATGTCGGTCGCACCTTCATTCAGCCCTCGCAGACCATTCGTCAACTCGGCATTCGGCTCAAGCTCAATCCGCTGCGCGAGGTCATTGAGGGGCAGCGGTTGGTTGTAGTCGACGACTCGATTGTGCGCGGTAACACGCAGCGTGCCATCGTGCGCATGCTGCGCGAAGCGGGTGCGCGCGAAGTGCACGTGCGCATTAGCAGTCCGCCGGTGAAATGGCCGTGCTTCTACGGAATCGACTTCGCCACACCCGCCGAACTCATCGCCCACGGACTCACTGTTGATGAGGTGCGCACGTCGATCGGAGCCGACTCGCTGTCGTACATCTCGCTTGAGCAACTAGTTGAGGCAACCTCGGTGTCGATGGATCGCTTGTGCCGTGCCTGTTTCGACGGTGTGTACCCCATTGACCTTCCCGATCCTGAACTCATCGGGAAGCACACGCTCGAAATCATCGATCGCCCTGTCACCGACGGAATCGACCCTATGCTCGGCGGCGGCGCCTCCGACGCATTGCTGCACCCATGAGCCACGCGAACGAATCCGCGTCCTACGCGGCGGCCGGTGTCGATGTCGAAGCGGGTGAGCGCGCCGTTACGTTGATGAAGGAATCGATTGCGCGAGCTCAGCGGCCCGAGGTGGTCGGCGGGTTCGGCGGTTTCGCCGGCCTCTTCGACGCGTCTGCGTTGCGCGGTTACACCAGGCCGCTCCTTGCTACATCGACTGACGGGGTCGGAACCAAGGTCGCCGTTGCTCAGCGCATGAACATTCACCACACCATCGGCATTGACCTCGTGGCGATGGTCGTCGACGATCTGGTCGTATGCGGAGCCGAACCGCTCTTCATGACCGACTACATCGCCACTGGTTCTGTGGTCCCCGAACGCATCGCGGCGATCGTTTCCGGAATTGCAGAAGGTTGCCGCCAAGCGGGGTGCGCCCTCGTTGGTGGCGAGACTGCTGAGCATCCAGGACTCCTCGACCCTGACGAGTACGACGTCGCGGGCGCCGGAACGGGCGTTGTTGAGGCCGATGAGTTGCTAGGTGCGCACCGGGTTCTGGCGGGCGATGTCGTGATCGCCATGCGGTCGAGCGGATTGCATTCCAATGGTTATTCGCTGGCTCGATACGTGTTGCTGTCGCAGGCAGGTTTGCAACTCGATGCGCACGTCGATCAACTCGGCCGCACACTCGGCGAAGAACTGCTTGAGCCGACCCGCATCTACTCCCTTGACGTCTTGGACCTCGCGCGTGCTGACGACGTTGATGTGCATGCGGTGAGTCACGTCACTGGGGGTGGGCTCGCGGCTAACCTCGCTCGAGTGCTTCCGACCAACCTTGCTGCCGACATCGATCGATCGACGTGGACTCCTCAACCGGTGTTCACGCTGATCGGGTCACTCGGCAACGTGGCGCAACTCGAGCTCGAGCGTACGTTCAATATGGGTATTGGCATGATCGCCGTTGTTGCTGCTGGTTCTGTCGATGTGACGCTGGCCAGACTCAGTGCCCGCGGAGTGCCCGCGTGGGTCTGCGGAACCGTCCGCGCGCGAGTCGACGGTGAACATGGCGATGCGCAGGCAAAGGGTGGTTCAGGGGGTGCTGTCACCCTCGTAGGTCGGCATCTGGGTGACGCTGGCTGAACTACGCCTGGCGGCGTTCGACTTCATCTTCGTCGTCGTCGATGTACTTGGCATAGGGGTCATCAGCGTCGTCGTCCTCGTCATCGTCGACGGGCACAACTTTCGGCGCAGTGGTCGACTGCGTGGCAAGTTCGGCTTGGAGACGATCGAAATCGGTCTCCGGCCCCCCGTATTTCAACTCACGGGCAACCTTCGTTTGCTTGGCCTTGGCTCGGCCTCGCCCCATGGCTCGACCCCCTCATCCCGGTTGATCCGGAGCGGTATGACGGCTGACTGGTGGTCACGGGGCTGTCGACCCACGCGAACCTTGCCCAAGGTTATCCCAGAACGTTCGCGCTCGGCACCCGGAGGGGGGTCCCCCCTCCCCGCGAGTCCATCAGTGAGTGCCCTGGTGGGCCCCTCTTTTCTCACTACCCGATGGACGCGCGGAACGATGTCCCGCGTGCCAGATGGGAGGCGCGGATCGACAGATTTCCAAAATGTCCACTTTTTGGCCCTCTGGACGGGCTTCAGCCCCACTCTGGGTGCCACACTTGGGTTATCCGGCCATGGATCCGGCGCAACAGGAGGTTCTGATGTCAGGTCGCACGACCAATCCGGCCGACGCTGACCGACTGCTGACGCCCGCCGAAGTCGCGGCGATGTTCCGAGTTGACCCTAAGACCGTTACCCGCTGGGCCAAGGCGGGCAAGCTCTCGAGCATCCGCACACTGGGCGGCCACCGTCGCTACAAGGCATCAGAAGTTGAGGCCCTGCTACACGGACTCGGCCCGGTGGTTGTTCCGCCGCACGCCTAGGCTGCGCCAGTCGAGCCCAGGGCCCGACCGAGGGCACTCATGTCGCCGGACGCCAATTGCGACATGGTTTCAGGATCGAGTGAGTCGACGTCGACTCCCCACGCCTTGAGTTGCCCGACCACGGCCGTGCGGGCCTTGGCAAAACGCCGAGCGACCATTCGTCGCGCTGCCCACTCACGCTCGCGATCGCGCAGAGCCTGCTCGATCGCTTCGGACTGCTCGTGCGTCGACGGAAGCCCGTACGCGCGCTGCACCGCTTCGCACAGTTCGATCCGGTAGTCGTGGCCGAGTCGCACGAACTCACCGGGCTTGGAGTTCATGCCGTTCTTGAGGTCGATCAGATTGATGATGAACGTGGTGACCGGGCGGAACCGCGTTTCGCGGGGGACGCCGAGGGGGCGCTGTTCGGGTGGCCCCATCCACCACGGTGCTCTGACGACCGCGTCGTACGAGAACTTATTGATCGGGTCGTCGTGGTGCACGATCTGGAAATGCCGCGCCGACGGTGCTGTCTCAAGTCCGATTTCATCAGCCTGTGACACCTGAGCGAGGATGCTGCCCGGATCGACCGCCTGGGGATCGTCGGCCCAGCGCTGCCAGAGTTGGGTGCGGAAGGGTGTTCCGAGGTAGAGGCCTCGTTCGATTCCGAGCCGGTCGAAATCGGCGGTGGTGCTGGTCGCAACATCGAGGGCAACCTCGGCCCCGAGACTCTCACCGAACTGCATGACGCGGGGCCGCGATGACTCAGGCAGGGTGGCGAGGTGGTCGCGGATTCCTTCGAGTACCAGTCGTTGTAGATGCACACCGTCGCGCGTCTGATTGAGAGCGAGCGCGCTTGGAACGAGGGCGTACTGAGTGACCACGGTGGCGCAGGACCCGAGCGTGAGGTACTCAAGTGCCTCCGCGAACGAGTAGTTCACGTAGCCAACACCCGTGGGTGAGGCGACCACGATGATCGAGCGCTCGTAGGCACCCAACGACTGCAACTCCTTGAGTGCAAGGGCTGCTCGTTCTTCCACGGTGTCGGCGGCTTCGTATCCGGCGACGATGCGCACGGGCATCTGCGCCGGCTGACCCATCACTGCTTCGATCTCTTGCGGGGTGAGGGTCATGATGACGAAGCGCCGGCCCTCTTTGCCGATGGTGTCGAAATCGATGCCGCTGGCGGGACCTGCGGTGACGTGCGGGCTGGTGGGCGGTGCGGGATACGCGGGCTCAACAATGTCGTCTGCATGCTGAACACGTCGGCGCACGAGGTTGAGTCCGTAAGCCCCTGCTGCGCCCAGAGCGCCGACTGCCACGGCGTGCCCCACGAGGGGAGTAACGGGGGTGGGGCGATGCAGTGCCCATGTGGCGGCGCGTGTGGTTCCTTCGGCAATCGCGAACTCGGCGCCTGCGATAGCCAAAAGTGAGGCGCCGCCCATGATTCCCATGCCGACAGCACGGGCAGCGTCGATTGCTCCGTCGGGACGTTCGATTTGGTGACGGTCGGTGACGCCGTACGCCTGGGCCCGGCGATCGCGTCGCCACACATTGATCGTCGAGACGACTGCGCCCAAGGCCGTGGCGACGAGGATACCTTCGAGGGGATTGCGGTCACCCATGGTGCGGCGGGTGACCTTGTCGGCGGCCACGACCAATGCGGCGCACCCGGCACCGGCTCCGATGAGGTAGGCGGCGCTGCGTGCGCTCGCGACCGGAAGTGGGACGTCATGTGAGTCAGGAATGCTGCGGACGACGGCGAAACTTCCTGCGGCGAGTGCCAAGCCGGTGAGCATCGTGGTGTTTTCGACATTGCCTCGACCGCTGCGCGCCACGGCGATCTCGATCAGTGCCTCCGTCGCGGCCACTGCGACGGTTCCGGTGGCTAGTCGCACGGCTGCGGCAGCACCGGTTGCAATCGCCTGATCGGTCGCTGATCGCGGTAGGAGCCCGCGCGCGAAGGACCCAGAGATGCTCGCTGCTGCTGCTGCCACGCCGGTTCGCAGCGCGAGGTACCGGCGAGGGTAGGTGTCTGCCACGCCATCAGTCTGCCGCAGGAGGGGTCTCCTGCGGTGATTGCGCTCACTGTGGCGCGGTGCCACCTGCGGGATAGACCTCCAACTCGGTGGCCTTAGTCGAGAGCCACACCGGAGTTCCTCGCGTCAGTTGTAGTTCAACCACCGATGCCGCCGTCACGTCGGCCATCACGGTGGGTGGGCCCGCGGCGGTCACGCGCACTCGGTCACCGATGGGTTCGACTCCTTCAACCGTGCCGCGCCACACGTTGCGCGCACTGCCACTGGGAGGACTGGTGTGGATGCTGATCGCATCGGGGCGCACGGCCACCAGTACAGCGCCGCTCACGTTGCGCTGCGCGGTGTGAAACTCTCCTCCAGAGGTCAGCGTGACACGTCCATCGTCGGCCTGGCCAGGAAGCAGATTGAGTCCGAGTAGACGGGCGACGTAGGTCGTCGCGGGTCGCCGCGCCACATCGAGCGCCAGACCTTCCTGGGTAATACGCCCCTGCTCAAGCACCACGATTCGTTCGGCCAGAACCAACGCATCGAGTGGATCGTGGGTGACGAGCAGAGTCGGAATACCAACGAATGCGAGATGTTCGCGCAATTCGGCACGCACATCGATGCGAGTTCCGGCGTCGAGGGCCGCCAGTGGCTCGTCGAGAAGGAGCACGGCCGGATCGCAGGCAAGTGCGCGTGCGAGTGCGACGCGTTGTGACTGCCCGCCGGAGAGTTCCGAGGGTTTGCGGTCGGCAAGGCCGGTGAGAGACAAGCGCGTGATCCAGTCACCTGCCAGTTCCCGTGCCTGTCGCCGTCCTACTCCGGCAGCGCGGGGACCAAATGCGATGTTGTCGGCCACTGACATGTGTGGGAAGAGCAGGTAGTCCTGAAAGACGACACCAACGCGTCGCGACTCGGGTGCGGTGAGAATGTCGCGAGCAGGATCGTCGACAGTGACGCCGCCGATTTCAATCGATCCACTGGTGAGAGGTACGAGTCCGCTGATGGACCTCAGCAACGTTGATTTACCTGCACCATTGGGACCGATGACGGCAACGACTTCACCGGGCTCAACAATGATCGCTGCTTCGAGCGTGAAAGCAGCACGTTCGATGCGTGCGTTGAAGCGCAGTGCTTTCGAGTTCATGCCGCAGTTCCAGTACGTAGCCAACGATCACGCAGGAGTACAAGCACGGCAATCGAGAAGGCGAGCAACACCAGGCTCAGAGCGATGGCTTCTGAAGGGTCGCCTTCAAGACCGATGTAGACAGCGAGCGGAAGTGTTTGCGTGACTCCCGGAAGGTTGCCAGCGAAGGTGATCGTTGCCCCGAATTCACCGAGCGCTCGGGCGAACGTGAGTACGGCACCCGCGACTAATGAGGGAGCGATCAGTGGCAGGGTGACGCGTCGAAACACCGTGAGCCTGCTCGCACCGAGAGTTGCAGCGGCATCTTCAAAGCGGCCGTCGAGTCCACGTAGTGCCCCTTCGACAGTGATGATGAGAAAAGGCATTGCGACAAAGGCCTCGGCAATCACAACGCCAGGGGTAGTGAAGGGCAGCGTAATTCCGAACCACTGGTCAAGGTACTGACCGACGATTCCGCGTCGCCCGAATGCGAGTAGCAGGGCGATACCTCCGACGACGGGGGGCAGCACGAGTGGCACGGTGACGAGAGCGCGAGCAAATCGTCGGCCGGGAAAGACTGCACGCGCGAGCAACCACGCGAGTGGAACTCCGACAACAACAGAGATCGCTGTGGCGGCCGTTGCGGTGATGATGGAAAGCCTCAGGGCGTCAAGACTGGTCGGTGACGTGAGCACTGACAGGAGTTGACCCCACTGCGCTCGAATCAACAGTGCGAGCAGCGGAAGCCCAAGAAAGAGCAGCGCAAGTGCAGCCGGTACGGCTACGGGCCATGGCGGTTGTGTCGTGGTGCGATGTCGTCGACTCATGGAGCAGCGAATCCTGCTTCGTGCATGACCTTCTGTCCAGTCGCTGAGAGAAGGTACTGCACGAATGCGGTTGCCGTTGCTGGCTGCTTCGTTGTGAGCACGGTCGCTATGGGGTACTTCGTTGTCACGTTCTGATCGGCCGGGATTTCGATTCCGGTGACAGAGCCTTTCGCTGCCTGAACGTCAGTGACGTACACGATTCCTGCATCAACTTCGCCCAGTGTCACCTTCGACATCACGGCCTTGACGTCGGGTTCCTGCGACGTGGGAGTGACCGTCACTTTGTTCTTCTCAAACAGTGCTAGTGCCGTCGCTCCACACGGAACATCCTTTTGGCACACGGCAACTTTGATTCCGGGTGTGGCCAGATCTGCCAATGAGGTCACCGGAATGGATTGGGTCGTCGGCGTAACGATCTCGAGACTATTGACGGCGAAAACTGCGGGATCGGCGGCCAGCTTCGCAGCGGTGACTGTTTCCATCGTCTTGTTGCTCGCTGATGCGAACACATCGGCGGGTGCACCCTGTGTGATCTGCGTTGCCAGCGAGCTGCTGCCGCCGAAGTTGAACGTGACCGTGGCGCCGGGGTTCGCTGCTTCGAACTGTGAACCGATGGTGGTGAAGGCGTCCTTGAGCGAAGCTGCAGCGAACACCGTGATGGCACCGTTGGCTGCCGCAGTCGTGGTTGGTTGTGTTGTCTCAGGCGTGGCATTCGTGTTTTGACCGCATGCAGCCACGAGTCCCACCAATGCCAGCAGAGGCAAAGCTGAACGGATGCGCATGAGGATCCTTGTCGTTAACGGTGGGTGGGGATTTCGATCACGACGTTCGTCGACTTCACTGAGGCGACAGCGAGTACGCCAGGTTCGAGACCGAGTTCATCGGCCGCCTCGCGGCTCATGAGCGAGACGATGCGATGGGGTCCCACCTGCATCTCGACTTGGGCCATCACGGTGTCACGAACCACGCGCGTGACGATGCCGGCGAGTCGATTGCGTGCGCTGGCGCCGACCACGGGTGATTCAAGTGCGGGGTCTCCTGCGGCGTTCTCAGTCATGTAGCTCGCGAGGTCAGCTCCTTCGATCACTGCCCGTCCCGCGTCGTCGGTTGCCGCAGTGAGGCGACCGGAGTCGATCCAGCGACGCACGGTGTCGTCACTCACCTGCAAGAGCGCTGCGGCTTCGCTGATCCGAAACTGAGTCATATGGGTAGCGTGCCGCATATGCACCATAATCGCAATCGATAGTCCTCAATTGCGGAGTTGTGGCGTGGGAGAGAGCAGGCATCGGACGCACCTCCTTGCCGCAATGGCATGCTCAGAGGCGTGCCGTCACACTCGCAACCCCGCGTTGTCTTTCACGTGGGTGGATCGAAAGTGGGGTCGACCGCGCTTCAACGAGCGCTCACAGCGCGCGGCAGTCGCAGTAAATCGGGGCCGTTCCGATACGCGCAGTGGCGCGCCGACGGATCCGTGGGCGATGCCCCTCCTTCGGCCGCTGACTCACTCGGGGGCTACGCATTCTCGCCTTTCCAAATCAGCGAACTCGCCGCGTGGGATTTGCGGCGCATTGCCGCGGCCGCGGACGCGATCGTCTCTCGTGCCGGATCAACGCCAGTAGTCCTGAGCAATGAGGGTTGGAATTCCGAGGCGTTACTGCTGCGCGAACCTCACGCGTTGAGTCGGTGTCGGTCGATCTTTGGAACCCGCGGCGCACGGTGGGAGGCCGTGCTCTACGTGCGGCCACAAGCGGCATGGCTCGAGAGTTTCTATCTTCAGTTTGGGATTTGGGCGGGGCGCGAGCCAGACATCTTTGCTCGCAATATGCAAAACGGCCATGAGGGAATGTGGGCCGAGCGCGTTGACGCATTGCACGACATTGGTTTCGACACGGTGTCTGTGCGCTACGTGCCCGACGTCGTCGACGACTTCATGTACGGCGTGCTGTCACTTCCAACTGGCAGCGTCGGCGCACTCTCGGTCGCCAACCGTCGCGTGAGTTTGGATCTCTTGCTACTGATGCTCAGCGACTCGCGACTTCGTCCCGATATGCATTCGCCTCATGTGGAGTTCCTGATTGAACGGATGGGGTCCGAATGGGATCTGCCAGAACGGCCCATTCCTCCCTTGCTGGGCGAGCAGGTTGTTGATGACGTTGTCGCGGCGTATTCCGATGACAATGCGCGGTTGATGACACTGCTCCCGCCCGAGCAAGGGGAGGCGTTTAGCCGAGACCTCAACGCATTCGTTGAGTCGCGCGTCGGCACTGAGACGATGTCTCGTGCGCAGTTGGCGGCCCTTCCCCTCGATCACGAATACATGGCCAAGTTGTCGGCCGGCGCGCTCGATAACGTGATGCGCGAGCGCTATGGCTACGGACTTCCGACGGCCGATGACCACTGGAGCGAAGCTCTACGTCACCATCCGCTGGTGAGCCGCCTACTTCCGCAGGGATCGACGCGGGCGATGTGGGCGGCACGCGCTGTCGATCGACTGCGGTGAACGGAACACAACCAATGACGCAACGACTCGTGATGCATGTAGGTGCTGCCAAGACTGGATCGACGTCGCTGCAGCGAGTGTTGTCGCGCGACGCAGGCAGTTCCGATCTCTTCGTGTATCGCTGTTGGCAGAGTGACGGTTCGTTCACTGACGCGCGAGGTGCGCAGCACGGACTCACGGGGTACGCGTCGTCGCCGCTTCGCTTGATCGAGTTGGGCGATTGGGATGACTCCCTCATTGCCACAGTGGCGCAACGAATCGCTCAACTCACGCGATCGTCGACCCTGGTGTTGAGCAGTGAAGGCTGGGCAGGTGACGCCGCCGAGATGTCGCCGAAGGCTAGTGCGAATCTGAAGCGGATTTTGGCCACGTCGGGTGTTGAGTCCGAAGCCGTTCTCTATGTGCGGCCGCAGGCACCGTGGCTCGAGAGTTTCTATTTGCAGTTCGGTATCTGGGAAGGCTTCGATATCGAGTGGTACGCGCACGCAGTGCGACTCGCGGGCGATGGCTTTTGGGCCAAGCGTGTGGCGGCGTTGCAGGAACTCGGCTTCACGCGAGTGACGGTGCGGCACGTCGATGATGTCGTGGCTGACTTCATGGGATATGTGCTGGCATTGCCCGCCAGCGACCCTCGGCTGATCGGTCGCACCGCCGCAAACCCTCGCGTTGATCTCGACTTCCTACTCATGGCATTAGCCGATCCGCGACTGCGGCCCGGCCCGCACAGTCCGCACGTGGAGTTTCTGCTCGAGCGGGTGGCGGGCGAGTGGGAATTGCCGCATCGCGATGTTCCCCCTCTGATGGGTGAGGACCTTGTCGAGGTGACCGAGAATGCGTACGCCGACGACAATCGGGCCTTGATGTCGTTGTTGTCTGCATCGGATGCCGAGCGATTCGAGCAGCGGGCCTCAGCATTTCGGCAGGAGCAGGAGGGACGCGCGACCATGACACGCGCCGATCTGATGGCGATGGACATTGATCCCGCGTATCGAGAGCAGTTGGTGCTGCGCAGCCTTGACGAAGTGTTGCGTCAGCGATTCGGCGACGGAATCCCTGGAGTCCCGCCACTGCTGGCCGACGGAGCACAGCGGGCCACGCCAACTAAGAAACGTTCGCTGGTGCAGCGCCTCACGGGCCGAATTGATCGCGGTTAGTCAGCGAGCGGCTCGTCGAGGTCGTCGCCTGAGGCAACGTCGCCCACCTCAACGAGTGTCACATCGTGTTGGTCGAGATAGCGGCGTGCGCCACTGTCTCCGCTGACGGTGAGCATGAGCGCGTCCCAGTGATTGCGGTTGATCATCACCGGATGCCCGCGCACACCGTCGTACGAAGCAGCAGCGAGTTCCGCGGGACTGGCCACGAGGCGGGCAACGGCCTCGCCAGTGAGACCAGGTAGGTCGACGAGCGTCACGACAACACGCGTTGCAGTGGTGGAGTCGAGCAGGTGTCGTAGGCCCGCGCACAGCGACGAGCCCATGCCCTCGTTCCACATCTCGTTGCTCACGAGATCGTCTGCCTCTGGAACGTCACCCACCCACGCGCCTAAGACGACGACGATCGGATCACAGCCGCCTTCCCGTAGAACGCGTACTGCTCGATCGACCAGTCGTTCACCGTCGATGACCACGGGTGCTTTCGGTTGACCGAATCGGCGGCCTTGGCCAGCCGCGAGGACCAGCCCTGCGGCCGGAGTCACCTGGGTGCGCCGGTGTGGATGGGACCGCTGCCGTTGGTCAGCGCTTGTCCCGTTCCACCCCAGCGGGCTTGCACGATCTCCGCAGCAATCGAGATCGCCGTTTCCTCCGGCGTGCGTGCACCGAGGTCAAGTCCGATGGGTGAATGAATGCGCGCGATTTCCTCGTCGGTGAGGCCCGCTTCCTTCAATCGCACGAGACGGTCCTCGTGTGTGCGACGTGAGCCCATGGCGCCGATGTAGGCAGCCTTGGTGCGTACCGCGGTTTCCAATGCAGGCACATCGAACTTCGGATCATGCGTCAGGACACAAATGACGGTGCGCGCGTCGACTTGCTGTGATCCGAGCCAGCGGTGTGGCCAGTCGACCACCACTTCGTCGGCGTCGGGGAAGCGCTTACGCGTGGCGAAGATTTCGCGGGCGTCGACCACAGTGACGTGGAAGCCCAAGGTTTTACCTACTCGGCAAAGAGCTGCAGAAAAGTCGATCGCGCCGAAGATGTACATGCGTGGCGCGGGTGCGAACGATGCGACGAACACTTCAAGTTCTGTTCCGAGTCGCTCGCCGTCGGGTCCGTAGTGCAGGAAGCCGGTGGTTCCCGATTCCAAGAGCCCGAGAACGTCGGCGCTGACCGTGGCATCGAGCCGGTCGGTTCCGAGTGATCCTTCGACACCGCTTTCGCGCACGACAAGGTGTCGCCCGACGTGGGCTGGACCGCGCACGATCGTGGCCACGGCGACCGGCTCTTCCGCCGCGATGCTCGTGGAGATTCCTTCGAGTTCGGGCCAACGCTCTGCATCGACGCGTTCGACAAAGATTTCCAGAATGCCGCCGCAGGTGAGACCAACGGCGAAGGCATCGTCGTCGCTGACTCCGTAGGTTTCGAAGGCGGGCTCGCCGCTGGCGAGAACTTCCGACCCCAATTCGTAGAGCGCGCCCTCGACGCAGCCGCCACTGACCGAGCCGACCGCCTCACCACTTTCGGTGACGAGCATCGACGCTCCGGCAGGTCGAGGAGCCGATCGCCAGGTGCGGACAACGGTGGCCATCGCCACGGCTTCGCCTCGTTCGTGGGCGGCCATGAGGGCGGGAAGGACTTCGCGCATTCCCACAGAGTAGGGCCGGAGCGGGGGGTTGCGCATGCCCCGCGGGGTGCAGTGGGGCGGCGAGACCCACATAATTGCCTGATGACCGCCATTCGCTGTGCCTCGGTGACCGACGCGCCTGTCTCCGTTGCGGAGATGGAGCGGTTGGTGGCCGATCGCTCGGCGGGTGCTGTGGTGAGTTTCTCTGGCGATGTGCGCGACCACGATCACGATCGACCGGTCGACCGCCTCGAGTACGAGGGGCATCCCACCGCTGCCCAGGTCATGGCCGATGTCGCGGCCGACATTGCGTCGCGCCACGAGGTTGTAGCGATTGCCGTCATGCACCGGGTGGGGCCCTTGGAGGTCGGCGACTCAGCGTTGGTTGCGGCGGTGAGTGCGGTGCATCGTTCGGAAGCCTTCGCGGCATGCGCGGCGCTCGTCGATGAGACCAAGCATCGACTTCCGGTGTGGAAGCACCAGGTGTTCACGGATGGCACCGATGAGTGGGTGAACTGCGCGTGAGTACGTTCTTGCCGCTTGCTGACACCTACGGCCGCGTGCACCGCGACCTACGCGTATCACTCACCGATCGCTGCAATCTGCGCTGCACGTATTGCATGCCTTCTGACTTCGCCGACTGGCTTCCTTCCGAGACGTTGTTGACGACCGACGAACTCATGCTTGTGATTGAGGTAGCGACGTCGCTCGGAATCACGGGCGTGCGATTGACGGGTGGCGAGCCCACGCTTCGACCCGACATCGTCGACATCGTACGACGCATCAACGAGTTGCCGGCGCGGCCTGAAATTAGTGTGACCACCAACGGCATTCGCCTGGTCGATCTGGCGCAGCCGCTGCGCGATGCCGGGCTCAAGCGGGTGAATGTCAGTCTCGACACTCTCGATCGTGATCGGTTCAAGGCGCTGACGTATCGCGATCGGTTCGACGATGTGATCGCGGGGTTGCGCGCGGCGGTTGCCGCGGGCCTGACGCCAGTCAAGGTCAACGCGGTGCTGATGCGCGGCGTGAACGATGACGAAGCGATCACGCTCGTGCAGCGGGCCATTGACGAGGGCTGGCGTTTGCGCTTCATCGAGCAGATGCCTCTTGATGCCGGTGGTCAATGGTCGCGCGGCGAAATGATCAAGGCCGACGAGATCTTCACGATGCTCAGTGAGAAGTGGACGCTCACGCCGGTTGCTTCGCGCGGGTCGGCGCCGGCCGAAGAGTTTTCGATCGATGGCAGTGATGTCACCGTCGGCATCATCGCCAGCGTGAGCAAGCCGTTCTGTGCGGCGTGCGACCGGCTTCGACTGACGGCTGATGGCCAACTGCGCAACTGCTTGTTTGCTCGTGACGAACTTGATCTTCGGGTGGCGTTGCGCGATGAGTCGCTGTCGGAAGACGAACGTCGGGCCGAGGTTGAGCGTCGGCTGCGTTTGGTGGTGGCCGATAAGTTGCCCGGTCACGGCATTAACGACCCGAGCTTCATCCAGCCGGCTCGGCCGATGTCCGCCATCGGCGGCTAGCCACCTCCCTCCCCCCTTTTTCCGCATGGGGGGACACTCAGCACGCATAGGCGCAGTTTTGTTACCCCAGCATTCGCAGTTGTCCACATGCTGCTCGCGGCCGTTCCCGGAATTGCGTCAGAGTGTGGCCATGCCCACTCGATCTCGAAGTCACGACCTCTTGAATCAGGTCGCATCTGCCCAAGCCGGCCTTGTCACATCCGCGCAATTGGCGGAAATCGGCGTGCGCACTTCCACTGTCTCGCGCCGATCGAGGATGGGCGGAATGTGGAATCGGGTTCTTCCGAGCGTGCACCTCGTGACAGGTGGGCAGCCAGACCGTCTTCAACGTGAATTCGCGGCACAGTTGTACGCGGGCGCCTCGTCGGTTCTCACTGGAATTACGGCGCTCCGCCATTACGAGCCCAGACTGGCCCGCACACTCTGGCTTCCCGACGATCGCTATGTCGTGGAATCAGTTCACGTACTCGTTGATCACTCGTGTCGCCGCGCCTCGGTCGCCTTCGTGGAAATCGAGCGAACACGGAGACTCCCTGAGCGTTCGGTCACCGAATTCCGTGACGGTTTGGTTCTCGCGCCACCCGCGCGAGCAGTCAGCGATGCCGCAAGGCGCATGCGGTCGGAATCGGATGTCCGTGAATTGGTCATCGCTTCTCTGCGGTTGGGGCTCGCCAACGCGTCTGATCTGACTCAGGAATTGAAACTCGGTCCGATTCGAGGACGTGCCTTCCTGCGTTCGGCTATTGAACACGCAGAAGTAGGAGTGTGGTCTCCGTCGGAAGGCGATTTGCGTGATCTCTTCACCGGATCTCAGCTTCCCGAACCGATGTGGAATCCGCGTTTGGTTGGACCGCGCGGCGAGTTCATTGCCATTCCCGACGCTTGGTTCGATGAGGTGGCGCTTGCTGTCGAGGTAGACAGCCGCGAGCACCACAGTTCGGGCGACGGTTGGGAAAGAACACTGTCGCGGCAAGCACGTTATGCAGCGGCTGGGGTGCTGTGTATTCCGGTCACGCCTCGTCAGATTCGCGAGCAACCCGAGCGGACCTTGCTCTCGATAGAGGAAGCCTATGCAACGGCATTGGCGAGACCTCGTCCGCTCGTGCGGGCCGTTGTCGGGCAAACCCGAGCCGAGGGGCGGGTTACTCCTGTGTCCTGGGCCGGATGATGGGGTAGAAAAACTGCGTCTATGCGTGCCTCATGTCCCCCCATGCAGAAAAGGGGCGGGGCGGCGCGGGGCGGCGCGACGTTAGCCGCCGGCGAAGGGTGGCAGGACGTCGAGTCGACTTGCTGCCACGAGCGGCGCGCTGAGATCGCCAGCCTTCACCGACACTTCGTCGACCAAATACGAGCAGCGGGGAAGTACGTCGCTGAGGGCTGGAAACTCCGCGACTAACCGTTCAAGTACCTCACCGAGCGTGCCAGGTTCGGTCACCCAGTCCGAGCAACCTGCCGCGGCCCGGGCGGCGGCAAAAAGGTGCACTTCGACGGTTCCAGTCATGGGGCCAGCCTAAACGCCCCCTTGATGGGGGAGAAAAACTGCGCCTATGCGTGCTGAGTGTCCCCCCATGCGCAAATGTACGGTCAAGATGCGCGAGGTCGTAGAGGGGTCTAGTCTTTGCCCACACGTGACGTACGCCTCACGATGCCCTTCCCGCTACGCCTCGATTCGGAGAATCCATGGAACTGCAGAACTCCTTCACCGTGCCCGCCGACATTGACACTGCGTGGCAGCAGTTGCTCGACGTCGAGAGCGTCGCACCCTGCATGCCCGGTGCCACCTTGGAATCGGTCGACGGCGACGACGTCACCGGCAACGTCAAGGTCAAGCTCGGCCCGGTGAGCATGTCGTACGCGGGCAAGGCCACCTTCATCAAGAAGGATGAGGAAACCCACACAGCGGTGCTCGAAGGCTCCGGCAAGGAAGCCAAGGGTGGCGGCACCGCGAAGGTGCTCGTGACCACCACACTCGTTGCCGAGGCCCCCGACCGCACCCGCGTCGACGTCACCACCGACCTCACCATCACTGGAAAGGCCGCTCAGTTCGGCCGCGGCGTGATGCAGGATGTTGCCGGCCGCATCATCGACCAGTTCGCCGCCAACCTCGCCGCATCCATGACTGCCCCGATCGCAGCCGCAACTGCCGCCGGAGCAACCGCCGATGGCGCACCGGCAGCTCCGCGTCCGGTTCAGGCCGCCGAAGCGATCGACCTCGGGGCGGTAGCCACCGCTCCTCTTCTCAAGCGTGCCATCCCGATCGTTATCGGCGTTGTGATCATCGCCGGAGTCATCTGGTGGGCCACTCACCGAGGCGAGTAGGGCCGACAAAACCCTTACGTCAAACCCCTACCTTTGGCCGCACATTGTCGCTAGCGTCAAGGACCTAGGTCCTGTTCTGAACAATCCGCACATTTCACCCCAACCCCATCCCCACTCACATGGAAGGTGAGGGCATGCAGACTCCCGCACCGGTCGGGTATGCCAAGGCAACGTCGGTTTCCGACGCCCTTGCCCTACTCAAGAAGCACGGCGAGGACTCCCGCATCGTTGCGGGCGGACACAGCCTGATCCCCATGATGCGCTTGCGCATCGCCGCCCCCGAGGCACTGATCGACATCAATGATGTCGCCGAGCTCAAGGGAATCTCCATCGAAGGCAACGAGATCGTCATCGGCGCCATGGTGCGCCATGCCGAGGTGCTGTCCTCGCCGATCCTCGCCGAGCACTACGCGATCTTCCGTGAGGCTGAGAAGCTCATCGCCGACCCGATCGTCCGCAACCGCGGCACAATCGGCGGATCCATGTGCCAGGCCGACCCATCGGAGGATCTCTCCGCAGTGGGCGCGGCGCTCAAGGGTTCCGTGGTGATTCAAAGCGCCTCCGGATCTCGCACTGTCGCCCTCCGGGACTTCCACGAGGGCCCGTACATGACCAAGGTCGCGCAGACCGAAATCCTCACCCAGGTACGCTTCCCGATTCGCCCCGGAGCAGGTAGCGCATACGAGAAGGTTGAGCGCCGCGTTGGCGACTGGCCCGTCGCGTCGGCTGGTACGTACGTGGTGGTCAGCAACGGCGTTGTTGCTGACTGCGGCATTGGACTGACCGCTGTTGGCGCCGAGCACTTCTGTGCACCCGAGGCCGAAGCCTTCCTCATCGGTAAAGAGCCGACGGAAGAAAACCTTTCGGCCGCGGCGCAGCTTGCAGCTGACGCCTGCAACCCGTTCTCCGACCAGCGAGGTCCGGCGGATTACAAGAAGCACCTTGCCCACGAACTCACGTTGCGGGCGCTTCGCCGTTCCGCTGCCGCAAGCCAGGGAGCCTGACAATGCAGATCACGCTGACGGTTAACGGAACCGAATACACCCGCGATGTTGAGCCGCGCATGCTGCTCGTGCACTTTATTCGCGATGAACTTCTGCTGCGCGGCACGCACTGGGGATGTGACACGTCCAACTGTGGAACGTGCACGCTCTGGGTTGATGGTGAGCCCGTGAAGAGCTGCACGATGCTTGCGGTGATGGCTGATGGTCGCGCAATTCGCACCGTCGAAGGCCTGGCCAATGGCGCCGAACTCGACCCCATCCAGCAGGGCTTCATCGAATGCCACGGATTGCAGTGCGGCTTCTGCACCCCCGGCATGATGATGACCGGCCGTTGGTTGCTCGACAACAACCCGAATCCCTCAGAAGGGGAAATTCGCGAATGCATCTCGGGTCAGATCTGCCGTTGCACCGGATACAAGAACATCGTCTCAGCGATCCAGTGGGCCGCTGAGCACCCTGCGACCAGTGAGGTGACTTCATGACCGCCGTTGAAGAGGTGCCGCTGAGCCCAGCGGGTAACCCCATCGGCTTTGGCTCGATGAAGCGCGTGGAAGATGCGCGTTTCGTTCGCGGTCAAGGTAACTACGTTGACGACGTGAACCTGCCCGGAATGCTGCACAGTGCGATTCTGCGCAGCCCGCACGCGCACGCGCGCATTGTGTCGATCGACAAGTCGGCCGCCGAAGCACTTCCCGGTGTCGTGCTCGTGATCACCGGCGAAATGCTCGCCGGTGTTCCGCGTCCGTCGCTGTTGGGTGACAACTTCGCCTGGATGCCCACGCTGTCCTACGACACGCAGGCAGTGCTGGCCACCGACAAGGTGCGTTTCCAGGGTCAGGAAGTCGCGTTCGTTATCGCCGAGAGCAAGTACATCGCTCGCGATGCACTCGAACTCATCGACGTTGAATACGACGTTCTCGACGCCGTCATGGACGCCAAGAAGGCCATGGACCCCGACGCTCCCGTCATCCGTGACGACAAGGGTCAGACCGACAACAGCATCACTGACGTTCACGGTAACCAGTCGTGGGAGTCGGGCAACGCGGAAGCGACTGCTGCTGCGATTGCCGCTGCTGAGGCCGACCCCAACTGTGTCGTCGTGACCGAGCAGATTCTCTACCCGCGCGTGCACCCGGCGCCCATGGAGACGTGTGGTTCGGTTGCCGAACTCAACCCGGTCACCGGTCAGCTCACGCTCTACACGACCAGCCAGGCACCGCATGCACACCGCACGGTGTACGCGATGGTCGCCGGTCTGCCCGAGCAGAAGATCCGCGTCATCAGCCCCGATATCGGTGGCGGTTTCGGCAACAAGGTCGGCGTGTACCCCGGCTACGTTCTCTCGATCGTCGGAAGTCTGCTGACCGGCAAGCCGGTGAAGTGGATGGAAGACCGCAGCGAGAACTTGATGTCGACGTCGTTCGCTCGCGACTACCACATGAAGGCAACCATCGCGGCGACCAAGGAAGGCAAGATCCTCGCGGTTGACGTTGACGTTCTCGCCGACCACGGTGCGTTCAACGGTGTGGCACAGCCGACCAACTACCCGGCCGGTTTCTTCCACATCTTCTCGGGTTCGTACGACTACCCGAACGCGCATTGCAAGGTCACGCCGGTGTACACCAACAAGGCACCCGGCGGCGTTGCATACGCATGTTCGTTCCGCATCACCGAAGCCGCGTACGTGATTGAGCGCGTCGTCGACTGCCTCGCGGCCGAACTGCAGATGGACCCGGCGGAGTTGCGGTTGAAGAACCTCATCGCTTCTGACAAGTTCCCCTACATGTCGCCCACTGGCTGGGAGTACGACTCGGGCGAGTACGAGAAGACGATGCGACTCGCCATGGAAATCGCTGGGTACGACGAACTGCGCCGCGAGCAGGCAGAGAAGCGTGCCAAGGGCGAGTACATGGGTATCGGCATCTCGTTCTTCACCGAAGGTGTGGGCGCCGGACCGCGCAAGACGATGGACATTCTCGGCCTTGGTATGGCCGACGGTATTGAACTGCGCGTGCACCCCACGGGCAAGGCAGTGCTGCGTCTGTCGGTGCAGTCTCAGGGTCAGGCACATGAGACGACCTTCGCGCAGATTGTGAGCCACGAGCTCGGCATTCCGCCCGAGGACATCGACGTCGTGCACGGTGACACCGACCAGACTCCGTTCGGCCTCGGAACCTACGGTTCACGGTCGACTCCGGTGTCGGGTGCTGCCGCTTCTGTCGTCGCACGCAAGGTGCGCGAGCGGGCCAAGATCGTTGCTGCGGCAGCGCTTGAGTGCTCGCCCGATGACCTCGAGTGGGAACTAGGCCGCTGGTACGTGAAGGGTGACAAGGAGCGCGGCAAGACGATTCAGGAAATCGCTCTTCTCTCGCACAGTGCACTCGAACTGCCCGAAGGTATCGAGGGTCACCTCGACGCCACGGCCGTCTACAACCCGCCGAACCTCACCTACCCCTACGGCTGCTACATCTGCGTCGTTGACGTTGATGTGTTGACCGGCCAGGTCAAGGTGCGTCGTTTCATCGCCGTCGACGACTGCGGTGTGCGCATCAACCCGATGATCGTCGAGGGCCAGGTTCACGGTGGCCTTGCTGACGGAATCGGTATGGCGCTGATGGAACTCATCGCGTTCGATGAAGACGGAAACTGCCTCGGCGGTTCGTTCATGGACTACCTGTTGCCCACGGCAATGGAATGCCCTGACTACGAACTCGGCGAGACCGTCACGCCGTCACCTCACCACCCGATTGGTGCCAAGGGTGTCGGCGAGTCGGCAACCGTGGGTTCCCCCGCGGCTGTGGTCAACGCTGTGATCGACGCGATCAGCCCGTTTGGAGTGCGTCACGCCGACATGCCGCTTACCCCGGCAAACGTGTGGCGTGCGGTTCAGGGCCGGCCGATGCGTACGGATATGGCCGTAGAGTAAAACGATGACCACTATGGCGCTGCACGAACGGGCCGAGGCGTTGAAGACGCGTCGAGTTCCGTTCGTGCACGCCCGGGTGGTGCTCGCCGAACGCCCCACGTCAGCAAAGCCTGGCGATGAGGCGCTCGTACTTCCCGACGGAAGCATCGAGGGTTTCGTTGGCGGAACGTGCGCCGAATCAACTGTTCGGTTGCAAGGGTTGTCGCTGCTCGCATCAGGTGATTCCATGCTGTTGCGCATCGCACCCAATCCCGAAAGTGACCAACCCGGCAAGACTGTGGTGCACAACCCGTGCCTGTCGGGAGGCACCCTAGAAATCTTCCTTGAGCCGGTGTTGCCTTCCCCGCTTGTCGGAGTGCTCGGCGATACGCCGATGGCACAAGCAATGATTCGCATCGGCTCTGCGCTCGGCTACGAAGTGCGAGCTTTCGACGACATCGATGTGACGGTTGCCGATGTCGTGATTGTTGCGACGCATGGCAAGCGTGAGGAAGAAACTCTCACCGCCGCCGTTCGCGCTGGGGTTCCGTACATTGGCCTGATCGCGAGTCCCAAGCGCGGAAGCGCGGTTCTGGGATTCCTCGAACTCAGCGAAGATGAGAAGTCGCAGATTCACACGCCCGCTGGTTTGAACATTGGCGCACGAACGCCGAATGAGATTGCGCTGTCGGTGTTCGCGCAGGTGATTGAGAAGCGGACGTCGTCGACTCGTTCGCGGTCAATGGGTTCAGCTGAATCAACGGGCACGGCAGATGCTTCGGTCACTGCATTCGCTGACGTTCCCTTCACATCCGCCGAGCCCGTTTCAACCTCAGTTACTTTTGAAGTCGCTGCGTCCGTCGTGCCCACTTCCATTGACCCTGTATGCGGTATGACGGTCTTCGAAGCAGCCGATGGATTGTTCGCCGACGTTGATGGTGAGCGCGTGTGGTTCTGCTGCCCGGGTTGCCGGCGCGAGTTCTTGAAGAATCCCGGGAAGTACCCGCGGTCGTGAGCGTCGCCGACCTCATTCCTGATACCGCCGCGCTCACCGAGCGACTTGCTGAGGCGGGCTATCTCGCTGACCCAGGTTTGGCTACGGCGCTCTTCTGCGCGGTTCGACTTCCGCAGCCGCTATTGCTCGAAGGTGAAGCGGGCGTCGGAAAGACGCAGGCTGCCAAGTCGCTTGCGACGCTGCTCGACACTCCGTTGATTCGCCTGCAGTGCTTCGAAGGCATTGATGCCGCCGAAGCGCTGTATGAGTGGAACTATCCGCGGCAGTTGCTCGGTATTCGTTTGGCCGAAGCACGTGGTTCTGACCTCGCTGAAGAATCGCTCTTCGGCCCCGGCTACTTGATTCGTCGTCCATTGCTTGCGGCTCTTGAACACCCAGGCCCGCGGCCTGCCGTGCTGCTCATCGATGAAGTCGATCGCGCCGACGAAGAGTTCGAGGCGTTCTTGTTTGAGTTACTCGCTGAGTCGTCGGTCACGATTCCTGAGATCGGAACACTGCACGCCGAATACCCGCCGATCGTGATTCTCACCTCGAACCGCACACGCGATTTGCACGATGCGCTCAAGCGTCGTTGCCTGTACCACTGGATTGACTACCCGCCCCTTGCGCAGGCAACCGCCATCGTCGCGGCGCGCGTTCCGGAAGCTGACGCGGTGCTGGTCAATCAGATCGCGGTGGCAGTGCAGCGATTGCGTTCACTTGATGTGCAGAAGCCGCCGGGTGTCGCTGAGGCAATCGACTGGGTACACGCCGCGAAATTGATGGGGCTCGCGCGACTGGATGAGTCGGGTGTCGAGTCGACGCTCGGTTCGGTGCTGAAGTACCGCGAAGACCACGACGTTGCTCGGGCGAAGGGATTCGCCTGGGTCGCTAATGGCTGAGGTATCTGCCGCGCCGGACATCCGGCTCTCGGAGGTCATCGCCGCCTTCGGTCACCTGCTGCATGCCGCCGGTGTTCCCGTGACTCCCGAACGCAGTGGGCGCTTCGCTGAAGTGGTCATGCTCGCGCAGCCACAGTCTCTCACCGAACTCGCTGCTCTGGGGCGAGTAACTCTGTTGAGCACTCACGATCAGATTGAGATCTTCGATCGAGTCTTTGGCGAGGTGTTCCGCGGTTTGGTCGACATCACCGACTCGCGCGGTGATTCCAATAACCCAGCACCCGCGTCGGTGCTGCCGTCGGAGGAAAAGTCCGAGGGCGAAGGTGAGCGCGAAGGCAAGGAAGCCGAACAACCGCGCGGAACGAGTGGGCTTCCCGGCGAAGGTGATGGTGAGGGTGATGATGAAGTCGAGCAGGAGTCGGTGCTCGCCGCCGTCAGTGCCGAAGAACGTTTGGGGCACAAGGACTTTGCGGCTTGTACGCCCGATGAATTAGCGCTGTTGAATGCACTTGTTGAACGACTCGCTTTCGTTCCGCCTCCGCGTAAGGGAAGGCGTATGCGCCGTCATCACCGCGGCACTGCGCTTGATGTGCGAGCGACATTGCGCGAATCGCACCGCACGCAGGGCGATCCGGTGAACCGCATTTACCGCAAGTCGATGGAGCGCCCGCGACGCGTGGTGTTGATCGCTGATGTGTCAGGTTCGATGGAACCGTATGCGCGCGTGTATTTGCACCTCATGCGCGGCGCGGTGCGCGCGTTGCATTCCGAGGCGTTTGTGTTTGCCACGCGATTGACGCGTCTGACGCGACAGTTGAGTCACACACACCCCGACGTTGCCTATCGCAAGGCCGCTGAGGCGGCACCCGACTGGTCGGGCGGCACGCGCATTGGTTCGGCGCTCAAATCATTCATCGACGACTACGGGCGCCGAGGCATGGCGCGTGGAGCGGTGGTGGTGATCGTGTCAGATGGTTGGGAGATCGACGACCCGACATTGGTGGGCGACATGATGCAGCAGTTGTCGCGCTTGGCCTTTCATATCGTGTGGGTCAATCCGCGCAAGGCGGCTCGTGACTACCGACCCGTCGTCGGTGGCATGGCGGCGGCAATGCCCTACGTCGACACGTTCGTGAGCGGGCACTCACTGCGGTCGTTGGAAGAAGTAATGCGCGCGATTCATTCAGTTGCTGAAGGTGGTCGACGACGTGCCGAGACGCGCCCGTTGCATCTGCCGCAGGCGGTTGCTGAGGCGGTTCCGGTCGGCGCCGAGGAACCGAAGCCTGCCTTCTGGGGACTAGGGCTCTAGGGTCATGACATGAGAACGGTCGAAGAGCACCAGGCAATCGTGCTTGCGGGAGTAGAGCCGCTTGAGGTCATCGAGGTACCGCTACTCGAGGCCGTGGGGCAGGTTCTCGCGCGCGACGTGGTAGCGCCGTGGCCACTTCCGTCATTCGACAACAGCTCGATGGATGGTTACGCGGTAGTGGCCGCCGATCTTGCCGGTGCCTCTGTTGATGTGCCGGTGGTGTTGAACGTGTTGGGCGATATCGCTGCGGGTGGTGACTCGTCGGCCGTGATCGCTGCCGGTACTGCCGTGCGCATCATGACCGGTGCCCCGATGCCGGCAGGAGCCGATGCGGTGGTGCCGGTCGAGGCGACCGATGGTGGTGCTGAGCGTGTGACCTTTACCGCGCCAGTGTCGGAAGGCGCGTGCATTCGGCGGGCCGGTGAAGACGTCGTGGCAGGCGAGACGGTGGCGCGTGCGGGCGATGTGGTGAGTGAGCGCACGATTCCGGTGCTCGCATCAGTGGGACTCGGCGTGCTCCCGGTGCGCCGTCGCCCTCGGGTGATTGTGATTTCGACCGGTGACGAGTTGGTTGAGCCGGGTACGCCACTCACACACGGACTCATCAGCGATTCCAACGGATACATGCTCACAGCGTGCGCCACTGCGGCCGGTGCCGATGCGGTGCGCGCGCCGCGTGTGCGCGATGATGCCGAGGCTTTCCGTGCGGCGTTGGATGCGGCGGCTGCGGAGGCCGACATCATCGTCACAAGCGGCGGGGTGAGTATGGGCGAGTACGACACGGTGAAGGCGGTGTTGCGCGCGAGTGGTGAGGTCGAATTCGCGAAGGTAGCGATGCACCCTGGCATGCCGCAGGGCAGCGGGCACGTGGGCGAGCGGCGGGTTCCGATCATCACACTTCCCGGAAATCCGGTCAGCTCCTTCATTTCTTTTGAGTTGTTCGTGCGGCCGGTGATTCGGCGCATGCTTGGTTTCGAGTCGTTGTTCCGTGCCACTGAGCCGGCGGTAGCGCTTGAGGAGTGGCATTCCAGCGTGGCGAAGGCGCAGTATGCGCGCGCGGTGCTTGAGGTAGGTGATGACGGGGTTCGTCGCGTGCGACCGGTGGGTGGTCAGGGCTCGCACATGATGGCGGGACTCGCTGAAGCGACTGCGTTGGTGGTTGTGCCCGTTGGTGCCGATCGCGTTGAGGCCGGGCAGACTGTCACCGTGATCGATCTGAATCGGGAGACTCCATGAGCGAGAAGCAGTTCACGCATGTCGATGAGTCGGGTGCAGCGCGCATGGTTGACGTGAGCGGCAAGGAAATTTCCGTGCGCACAGCAACGGCATCAGGTCGCGTTGAGGTATCGGCCGAGGTGGTGGCGCTGTTGCGCGGGGCCGGTGTTCCGAAGGGTGATGCGCTGGCCGTTGCACGCATTGCTGGAATTCAGGCGGCCAAGCGCACGCCCGATCTCGTTCCGCTCTGTCATCCCATTGCGATTCATGGTGTTGAGATCGAGTTGGTCGTTCACGATGATCATGTGTCGATCCTGGCTGTGGTGCGCACTGCAGATCGCACCGGTGTTGAGATGGAAGCGCTCACTGTGGTTGCGGTCGCCGGGCTTGCGCTGATCGACATGGTGAAGGCCGTTGATCCGTCGGCAGTGATTACTGACGTGAAGGTGTTGGAGAAGACCGGTGGCAAGACCGGTCACTGGACTCGACCCGCGGATCGTTGAGATGGCCGATTTCCGCGCGTTAGTGATCACGGTGTCGACGCGTGCTGCAGCGGGCGTGTGGGACGACCGTTCGGGGCCGATTCTGCGCGAGGGATTGGTGGCGCTCGGTCTTGAGGTTGAGGGCCCGGTCGTGGTGGCCGACGGTGACGCAGTGGAAGTGGCGTTGCGTGAAGGCGTGGCTGCGGGCTTCCACGCGATTGTGACGACGGGTGGCACAGGGCTCACGCCTACGGATCTGACTCCGGAAATGACTGCGCGCGTGGTCGATCGCGCGATTCCGGGGATCGCCGAAGCGTTGCGTTCAGGTGGAGTGGCGGCAGGGGTTCCGACGGCGATCCTTTCGCGCGGTATTGCCGGAACTGCTGGGCAGACGTTGATCGTGAATCTGCCGGGTTCGCCGGGCGGTGTGCGCGACGGACTCGCGACGTTGGGGCCGATCCTTAAGCACGCACTTGAACAGATCCCCGGCTCCGACCACTAACCCACTTACCCCTGACCCCTGACCCCCTCTCTCTTTTCCGCTCTATTTCCGCATGGGGGGACACTCAGCACGCATAGGCGCAGTTTTCAGTACACCCATTGAATTGGGTTGGGCTTGTGTCTCCTGTTAACGAAGGGGAGTCAGACAAGCGCGCACGTTGAATACGCCACGACAACCCCGCAATTGGCAACTCCTTGGGGTAGAAAAACTGCCTCTATGCGTGCTGAGTGTCCCCCCATGCGGAAGGCTGTTGGTTAGGCGAGGCCCACAATGCGTCCGTCGATCACATCGATCGTGAGTGACGCAGGTTTCGCGGGAAGCCCGGGCATCGTCATGATGTCGCCGCACACCATCACGATGAACTCGGCCCCAGCCGAGAGCCGCACCTCGCGAATCGCGATCGTGTGACCACTCGGCGCGCCACGAAGGGTCGCGTCGGTCGAGAATGACGACTGCGTCTTGGCAATGCATACCGGGAACGACCCGTAGCCCGAGGCTTCGAGTTCGGCGATACGCGTGAGAATCGCGGACGACGCGGAAACATCGGCCGCTCCGTAAACCCGGGTTGCAATCGCACGCACCTTGTCGAGCAGGCCCATCTCGTCGGGGTATACGAACTGCACCTCGGAAGGCGCCTCGCATACTTCGACAATCGCCTCCGCCAGTGTCACTGCCCCGGCCCCACCATCGCCCCAGTGCGATGCAATGACTGCGCGCGCCCCGGTTTCTTCGACCAAGGTGCGAACGAGTTCAAGTTCAGCGTCGGTGTCGGCGCCGAACTTGTTAATTCCAACAACCGTGCGAATTCCGTAGACCTCGCTGACATTGTGGATGTGTCGCTCGAGGTTCACGAATCCGGCGCGCACCGCGTCGAGGTTCTCAGTACCAAGTTCAGCAAGCGCAACGCCACCGTGGTACTTCAACGCTCGCACGGTCGAGACGATGACGGCAGCCGACGGACGCAACCCCGACTTGCGGCACTTAATATCGACGAACTTCTCGGCACCAAGATCAGCGCCGAAGCCGGCCTCAGTGACGACGTAATCGGCCAACTTCATCGCCGACGTCGTGGCGATGACGGAGTTGCACCCGTGTGCGATGTTCGCGAATGGTCCGCCGTGAACGAACGCGGGTGTTCCTTCGAGTGTCTGCACGAGGTTGGGGGCGAATGCATCACGCAACAGTGCCGTCATGGCGCCGTCAGCCTTCAGATCGCGCGCAGTCACTGCCACCTTGTCGCGCGTGTACCCGACAACGATGTTGCCGAGGCGACGCTTGAGGTCATCGAGTGACGTGGCGAGGCAGAAGATCGCCATCACTTCACTGGCCACGACAATGTCGAAGCCGTCTTCGCGCGGGTATCCGTTAGCTGGCCCACCAAGTGACACCACGATGTCGCGCAATGCGCGGTCATTCATGTCGACAACGCGCTTCCACGTGATGCGGCGCACATCGATGCCGAGTTCATTGCCGTGATGAATGTGGTTGTCGAGCAAAGCCGCGAGCAGGTTGTTCGCCAGGCCGATTGCGCTGAAGTCGCCAGTGAAGTGCAGGTTGATGTCTTCCATCGGAACAACCTGCGCGTACCCGCCGCCTGCGGCGCCACCCTTGATGCCGAAGACTGGGCCGAGTGAGGGCTCGCGCAAGCAGATCATCGCGTGCTTACCGATGCGACGCAGTCCGTCGCCGAGACCGACTGTTGTCGTGGTCTTACCTTCGCCCGCGGGCGTGGGACTGATCGCGGTGACGAGCACGAGGTGCCCACCCTCGCGCGGCGGAAGCGTGCTCAGGAAGTCCAGTGACACCTTTGCCTTGTAGTGGCCGTAGGGCTCAAGCGCTTCGTCCGGAATGGCGATGGTTTCGGCGATCTTCCCAATGCGCTGCAGTGTTGCGGCCTGGGCAATATCGATGTCACTAGGCACGGTTTATCCCTTTGCTGCTCGGGTTGCTTCGACAAGTGCGGGCATAACGGAGTGCAGATCACCGATCACGGCGTAGTGCGCAAACCCCATGATCGGGGCATCCTTATCGGTGTTGATTGCGATGATCGTCTTGGCGCTGCGGCAGCCGGCAATGTGCTGAGTCGCGCCACTGATCCCACAAGCAATGTAGAGGTCAGGAGCGACCTTGGTGCCGGTTTGTCCAACTTGCTCGCTGTGGGGGCGCCAACCTGCGCTGGTCACCACGCGCGAGCACCCGACGGCTCCACCGAGAAGCTCGGCCAACTGATCGAGCGATTCGAATCCCTCGGCGCTACCAACACCACGTCCACCGGAAACGATCACGCGCGCGTCGGCAAGACCGATTCCGCCACCGCCACCACCCGTGCGATCAATCACGCGCACGGCCGTATCGATGGGGTCGAGGGCCGGCGTGAACTCGCGCATGGTGACCGACTCGGGTGACTCGACCGCCGTCACGGTGTGCGGCGCGATGGTTGCGAGCAGCACGGGTGCGTGAACAATGGCAGTCTCGAGCAGGTTGCCACCCCATCGGTTGCGCACCACTTCGTGATCGCCCGAAGCCGACAGCGTGATCGACACCGTGTCAGCCGACATCGGAGCGTCGAGCAATGCGCCGAGATGCGCGAGCACCTCGTTGCCGCGCGGTGTTCCGGCGGAAATCACTGCCTGCGGCGACAATTCCGTCACCAACTGCTGCGCTGCACGCGCCGCGGCCAACGGCGTGTAGTCGGTAAGCGCGTCGTGCACGGCAAGGTGCACGACTGTCGCGCCATGCGCGCCTAGTTCATCGGCAGTGCTTCGACCGTCAGCACCCACAACCAACACCTGCACATCGGCATCGAGCGCCTTCGCAGCTGTGACGGCTTGCAGCGACAGCGGATCGAGAATTCCGAGATCGTGATCGGCATAAACGACAATCATCAGATCACTCCGATCTGTCGGAACACGTCGACCAATGCAGGAACCGCATCGGCACCTGTTCCGAGCACCGTCGCACTGCGCTCTTCGACTTCGGGAAGTTCAAGTCGCACCTTCTCGAGACGCGGCGCGGGGTGTTCGCCTGCAACGGTGTCGATGGGCTTCTTACGTGCCTTGATGCGACCTGGCACCGACGGGTAGCGCGGAATGTTGATGCCGTCCTTCACCGTGATCACCGCGGGCAACGCCACTTCGTACACCTCACGGTGTGATCCGACAGCTCGTTCACAACGCGCGACACCATCGGAAATGGTGAGGCCCTTGACGTTGGTGACGACGGGCCAACCGAGTGCGTGTGCCATGCGAATGCCGACCTGGTAGTCGGCAGTGTCAGCGGCCTCAGTACCCAGCAGCACGAGATCGAAGGCACCGGCATCGGGAACACCAGCGCGCACCTGCTCGGTGAGCGCAGCGGCAGTCGCTTGCGGATCCCATTCGGTGCCATCGGTTTCGACCACCACGCCGCGGTCAATTCCGACGGCTAGCAAGTCGCGAATCTGTTCGGCGGATTCGGCAACACCGAGTGAGATCACGGTGCTGCTGCCACCGTTCGCTTCGACCAGTTGCACCGCTGCTTCGGCCGCGCACTCTTCATGGGGCGAGAGCGTGAAGCCGAGGAAGCTGCTCTCAGTATCGATATCGGTGCTGTCGGCATTGAGAACCCAACGCCCGCCGCTGAGCGGCACGCGCTTCACACACACAGCGATGTTCATCCCATGATCCGTTCGTTGGCCGGGTCGAACAACGCCGTGTTTCCGACGACCGCGACGGTGACCGGGTACTGCTCTCCGAGGTATTCAACGAGCAACTTCGTTCCCGCAACAGCGTGCTCGGGCGGCAGGTAGGCCATCAGCACGTGCTTACCGATGCTGGGTGCCGAACCCGCGCTGGTGACGTACGAGCGGCGGCCCTTGGCGTCGGCGATCGTCTGGCCATCGAGCGTCAGGATGGGCTCGCGGCCGAGCATGTAGCGATTCTCACCGGTGCTTGACGTGTGGTCGTCGACGGTGAGCGAACACAGCGTGGTGATGAGAACGTCATCGCGGTGCTGCAAGTGCGCTTCCTTACCAATGAAGTCGGCAGCCTTCACCTTGTTGGTCTGCATACCGGCTTCCATCACTGAATATTCAGTTTCGAGTTCGGTGCCAAACGCGCGGTACGACTTCTCGAGGCGACCGGTTGTTCCGTACACACCGATGCCAACGGGAATGAGGCCGCTGGGCTGACCGGCTTCAAACACCATGTCCCACAGGCGAGCGCCCTGCTCGAACGGAACGTAGAGTTCCCATCCGAGATCACCGACGTAGGAGATGCGTGATGCGAGTACGCGCAACGGACCCATCTCGATCACGCGGCAGGTACCGAACGGGAACGCCTCGTTGCTCATGTCCGCCTTGGTGAGTGACTGCATGATGTCGCGTGCCTTCGGTCCCCAGATTCCGAGCGTGGTCATCGACGACGTGAGATCAGTGACCTGTGCTGAACCGTCTTCGGGGCACTGGTCGCGGAACCACTTGAGGTCGCCCATTCCGTGTGCACCACCAGTGACAACGCGGAAGTGCTCGTCACCCAGACGCATGATGGTGAGGTCGCTCTTGAAGCCCCCCTTGGGGCTGAGCACAGGGGTGTAGACGACCTTGCCTGTGGCAACGTCCATCTGGCGCATCGCGGTGCGCTGCACGACATCGAGTGCCGACGGTCCGGTGACATCGAAGATGGCGAAGGCGGTGAGGTCAACCATGCCTGCGGTCTCACGCATCTGCAGGTGTTCGGCGTTGATGATCGGCGACCACCAGCGCGATTCCCATTCAGCGGTGCGTGGCATCACGGCGTCGCCGAACTTTTCGACGAGACCTTCGTTGCTGGCGTACCACCAGGGGCGTTCCCAGCCAACGGTTTCGTAGAACACGGCGCCGAGTTCCTTCTCGCGCTCGTAGTAGGGCGACAGGCGCACGTTGCGGTTGCTGCTCCACTGTTCGGCGGGGTGCACGATGCCGTACGTCTTGTTGAAGCCCTCGCTGGTACGCGCGGTGATGTGTTCGCGGGTCTTGTGGTGGTCGTGGAAGCGCGCGATATCGCTTGCGTGCAGGTCGATTTCGCTCTCACCTAAGACGATCCATTCGGCCACCGATTTACCGGTTCCGGGGCCTTCTTTGATCCACACTGCCGCCACTGACCACAGACCGCGAACCTCGGGAGTCTCGCCAAGAATCGGCATGCCGTCGGGAGTGAGCGAGAGCAGACCGTTGATGGCGTACTTCTCGCCAACACTTTCGTCGCCCACAATCTCGGGCATGAGTTCGAGTGCGTGCTCGTCTTGCAGATCGAAGTCGACCTGCGTGAACGGGAATTCGGTGGGGCTCAGTGCGGCCTGAGCGTTCGACGGAATTTCGTCGACCTCGTGCAGGATCGGGCGGTGCGCATACGAACCAACCTCGAGGCCACTTCCGTGCTGGCGCTCGTACATGTTGGTGTCCATGTCGCGCACGATGGGCCACTCGATGTCACCCTTGGCGTCAGCGAAGCGCGGCACTGGGCCAATGTCCTTCATCTGGTGCACGGCGGGGGTCAACGGAATGTTGGCGCCGGCCATCTTCGCGATCTTTGGGCTCCAGCAGCCGCACGCGATGACGACGAGGTCTGCCTCAATGCGTCCCTTGTCGGTGATGACGGCGGTGACGCGGCTGTTCACGACCTCGATGTCGAGTACCTCGGTGTTCGCCGACACGGTGAGCGCGTCAAGTTCCTGTGCCCGCTCGCGCATGATGGTGCCAGCGCGCAGTGAGTCGACGACGCCCACGCTCGGTGTGTAGAAGCCACCGAGAATGACGTCCTTGTCGAGGAACGGGACGAGTTCTTCAACCTCATCAGGCGTGAGGATGCGCGTGTGGTCAATGTCGAACGACTTGGCCGATGACATGCGGCGGTGCAGTTCCTGCATGCGCTCGGGCGTGCGGGCGACTTCGATTCCGCCGCACTCGGTGAACACGCCCATTTCCTTGTACTGGCGCATGCTCTCGTGCGTGAGCTCAGTCATTTCCTTGGTGTGGTCGACTGGGAAGATGAAGTTCGACGCGTGACCCGTTGAACCACCAGGGTTGGGTAGCGGCCCTTTGTCGACCTGCACGATGTCGCGCATGCCGAGGCGCGCAAGGTGATACGCGATGCTGTTGCCCACAATCCCCGCGCCGATGACAACGCAGGTGGCCTTGCTGGGGAGGTTGCTCATGGTGGTTCCCTTTCGGTTGCTGCGGGTTGTGTGGGCGAGTTACAGGGCTCTGCGGATTGCTGTCTCAAAGCCGCCAATGTGAGCGGCCATGGTGTCGGCGGCGCGTTGTTCATCGCCGTCGCGCACTGCTTCGAGAATCGCGCGGTGTTCGAGTACCGCATCATCAAGGTGTTCGAGGCGATCGAGCGCGAGGAACCAGATGCGCAATGCGTGCGTGTAATAGTCGTCGAGTACACCTTCGAGGAATGGGTTGCGCGCGCAGCGATAGATGAAGCGGTGCAGGCGCTGGTCGAGTGCCATCAGATCGCGACCTTGAGGTTGACCAGCGATCGTGTCGAGCGCGTGCAGCAGGTGGTCGAGTTCGAGGCGGTCGTCGTCGGCGAGGCGTTGGGCGGCGAGGCGGGCCGCCGCGGGTTCAAGCATCTCGCGGGCTTCGGAAAGGGAGGCGAGGTCGCGGGCGTCGATTCCGGCGACGAACATTCCGCGGCGGGGGTAGACGTCGACGAGGCGTTCGTGGGCCAGGGCGCGCAGGGCTTCCCGAACGGGGGTGCGGCCCATATGCAGGCGCTTCATCAGGTCGGCTTCGCTGATCACCGCGCCGGGGGGTAGCTCGAGGGTGACGATGAGATCGCGGATTTCAAGGCGGGCTTGTTCGCTGAGCAGCAGGGGCTCAGATTCGGAAGGGACGGCGACCACCCGCCCACGATACAACAGATATATCAGTCTGCACACCAGTTGCACACAATTCCGCATGGGGGGACACTCAGCACGCATAGACGCAGTTTTCCTGCCCCAGCAAGCTGTTGTTACCTCCCAGATGGGTGTCTCATGGCCGCACAGCCCGTGCTCGTGGATCACGTCGTGATTGTGAGCCTCAATGTCGACGACACCTGTCAACGGCTGTACGACGCGACGGGATTGGCGAGCATTGCTGGTGGTGTTCACGAAGGACTTGGTACCGCGAACCGCATTGTTCCCCTCGGAACCGGCTACCTCGAGATTCTGGCCGTCGACGACGCGACCCTCGCCGCACTTAACCCTTTCGGGCAACTGGCCCTCGCGGGGGCGGCTACGGCGCGGGATTCGGGCCAGGTCGAGCATCTCGCTGCGTGGAGTGCCTGCGTGCCCTCGGTAGAGCGCGCTGCCGAAGCGACTGGCGGTGAGGTGATGGCGCTGTCGAGAGCGGGGGTCAGTGTGCGCTTGACGGGCATTGCGGAAGCAACCGTCAATCCGTCGCTGCCGTTCTTGTTGCAGCGCGCCGAAGGCCAGGTGAGCCCGCAATCGCGTAACGCTGATCATCGAGTGCAGCCGACGGGAGTCGCGCGACTCATCGCCTCGAGTCCGGCGTCCAATCGTCGGGCGGAACACCTGCCATTGGGTGCTACTGAATTCGACGTCACTACGGGTGACGCCGCGCTGCTTTCTGTCGAAATCGCGTTCGCCGACGGAACACTCACGCGTCTCACAGCGCAGTCGCCAACCGGCGAGGTCTGACATGGCCGTCAGCGTCTTCGAGTTGTTCTCGATTGGAATCGGACCTTCGAGTTCGCATACCGTGGGTCCGATGCGTGCGGCGAATGCATTCGCGCACGCTCTTGAGGCCGAAGGCACTATCGCCGCTACCCGGCGTGTGTGCGTCGAACTTCTTGGATCACTCGGAGCTACCGGACGTGGACACCATTCCGATCGCGCGGTGATGCTGGGGCTGATGGGACTTGCGCCCGAGACGGTTGACCCTCGTGCGGTGGATTCCCTGCTGGAACGCGTTCGTCAGTCGCATCGACTTGATCTGATCGGTCAGTGGCCGATCGAATTCGATGAACACGATGACCTCTCGTTGATCGGAGCGGTGGTGCTACCCAGGCATCCCAATGCCATGGTGTTCAGGGCTTTTGATGGTGGGGGGACGTTGCTGCACAAGGGCACGTACTACTCCGTGGGTGGTGGTTTCGTGCTTGACGATGCCGACCATGAAGTGGTGCCGGCCGAGCATGTCGAGCCGCTGCCACTTCCTTTCACTACCGGGGCTGAACTCTTGGCGCGGTGCAGTGAGTCAGGTCGCGGTGTCAGTGGCGTCATGCGTGCAAATGAGGAAGTGCTGCGAACGCCCGAGGAAATCGAATCGGGACTGCTCGCGATCTGGCGGGTGATGCAGTCATGTGTGCGTGCGGGATGCGAGACTCCTGGAACGTTGCCGGGCGGGTTGTCGGTCAGACGTCGAGCTTCCGAACTTCGCACGCAACTCGAAAAGGGTTCCGACGATCCACTGCATGTACTCGATTGGGTATCGCTCTATGCGCTCGCTGTAAATGAGGAAAATGCAGCGGGTGGGCGTGTGGTCACTGCACCAACCAACGGAGCCGCAGGCATCATTCCTGCGGTGCTGCACTATTACCGCGACTGGGTTCCGGAAGCGACGGATGAGGGAGTGGTGCGCTTCCTTCTTGCCGCGGGCGCCATCGGTTTGATCGTGAAGGAGAACGCATCAATCTCCGGTGCCGAGGTGGGATGTCAGGGTGAAGTCGGTTCGGCGTGTGCCATGGCTGCAGCTGGCTTGACCGAGGTGATGGGTGGAAGTCCCGAGCAGGTCGAAAACGCTGCCGAGATTGCGATGGAACACAACCTCGGACTTACCTGCGATCCGATTGGCGGGCTGGTGCAGATTCCGTGTATTGAGCGGAATGCCGTGGCCGCGGTGAAAGCGATTGCGGCATCCCGCACTGCGCTCAATGGTGACGGAGTTCACGTGGTATCGCTTGATCAGGTCATCCGTACGATGAGGCAAACGGGCGCCGACATGATGAGCATCTACAAGGAAACCTCACTCGGAGGACTCGCCGTCAATGTCATTGAGTGCTGAGGTGGGGCGCCGGAACGCGCTAGGTGCGCGCTGGGGTGCCCCCGATGTTAAGAGGGGGGAAGGTTAAGAGGGGGCAGGGGGAGGGGGGAAATGAGGGAGGCGAGTTCGGCTTCGAGGCCGGTGAGGCCGACATCGATGATCTCCAACGGAAGACCAATGCGATCGGCCGCGGCCTGCGCCGCCGCTTGCACTGCGGGAGTGCGATGCCCGGCGAGCCACACCACACGCGTGTAGTGCGCGAAGTAGTCATCGCGCAAATCGGGGTAGCGGTCAAGTCCGAGTTCGGCGATCACTGTGCGCGTGAACGACGATGCGAGGAAGTCGGTGAGTATGTACGTTCCTGGCTCGGATTCGAATACCGCACGCAGTCGCTCCACCCCCGCGTACACGTCGTAACAGTGGTCTCCTCCGAGCCGCCGCACCCCGTGATTCTCACACACCTCATCAATCGCACCGCGCGAACCGCAGTCGGAATACGCAACAGCGAGCGTGCCGTAACGGGGCGCGAGCTCAGTCAGTAGTCGATCGACTTCGCCGGCAATGCGCCCGGGGTGGTTGTGCAGCAGCGGCGGAAGTGGATGCACCGACACGTTCCACCCGCGCGTCTCAACAACGCGTGCGATGTCGATGCTCAACGCACCGCACGCAACAACGCCGACGCTAGGAAGGGGGGAAGGCGAGTTCATCCACGAACCGATCGTTGAAGTCGGTACGGTCGCTGAGTTCCATGTACTCGATCTCCTCGAGCAGCGCATTCGCCCCATGACGTTCAGGAAGACTCAGCAGCACCATCTTCGCGCCTTCGCCGGCAACGTTGCCGGCGCTCACAATGCGCAGTACCGGAAGTGCTGGAACGAGTCCGATGCGAATGGCACTGCGCGCCGACAAGTACGTTCCGAACGAACCGGCGAGTAGTACCTGCTGCACGTCAGACTCTTTGGCGCCGAATTCTTCAAGTAGCAGGCGCCAACCCGTGCTGATAGCTGCCTTGGCGAACTGCAACTCGCGCACATCGCGCTGCGTCAGTACAACCGGGTCACCGCCCGATTCGCTGGCGGTCGCCAATTCAAAGCGGCGTTCACCGTCGACTTCGGTGAAGCGCGCCGCCAGATCGGGTCGCGCATCAACGATCAACTCGGGTGTGAGGAACCGCCCTGACGCATCGATTAGCCCGACGCGCACCAACTCGGCCACGGCGTCGACCAAACCCGAACCACACAAACCCACCGGCGCAACCTCGCCAATCACTCCGCACTCAATGCCATCGTCGGTGATGACGACCGTTTCGATAGCACCAGGCGCCGCGCGCATTCCATTGCGAATCGATGCGGCTTCGAACGCGGGGCCGGCAGGTGCCGCTGTCGCCATGATGCGCTCGCCGTCGCCCACGACGATTTCGCAGTTGGTGCCGACGTCGATGAACAGCCGTAGCCGCTTGTCCCGATCCATACCCGACGCCAGCGCACCCGCGATGATGTCACCGCCGACATACGCGCCGAGAGCCGGAAGAACGGCAGCGCGTGCGCTCGGGTGCAGGTGCAGCCCAAGGTCGGTGGCCCGCAGCCCGCAGTAGCTGGCGCTCGCCATGATGAACGGCGCGACACCCAGCGGTTCGGGGTCGATACCCAGCACCAACTGCACCATCGTGGCGTTACCGGCGAGTGTCACTTCGTACACCACCGCCGGATCTACGCCACCTTCCTCACACACCTCGGCCGCGAGTTCGGCAAGAGTCTCGTGGGCTAACGATTGAAGACGAGGCAGCGCCTCGGGATCGAGCATCGTCGCGCTGATTCGACTAATGACGTCGGCACCGAAAGGCTGCTGCTTGTTGAGCATTGAGCGAACCGCAACCGGAGTACCGGTCGTGATGTCCATGAGCGTGGCAACGACGGTGGTGGTTCCGAGGTCGATCGCGATTCCGTGCGCCGTTGACGTGGTGTCGCCGGCTTCAATTCCGATCAGGTCCTCATCAACGACAACGACGGTGACCTTCCACTGTGCCGCGCGCAGTTCACGACCGAGAGTGGCGAGCACGCGCGGTTCGACGCGCAATTCAAGATCATCAACGGCATCGAGAACTCGCACGACGTCAGTGCGCTGATCAGTGAGCGTCGGCTCTTCAAGCTCGATGTACCGCTTCTGCACGGCGGGACGCAAAATCACCTGTCGGCCGACACCGACTGTCGCGGCCTTGGGGCGTGTCGTGAGAGGTGGCACCTCAATGCGCAGATCGCCGGAAGCCGTGGCCAAGCACGCAAGCCTCCAGCCATCACGCACGCGCTCCTCTCCAAGGGCACGCACGTCAAGACGCGACACCGGAATCGTCCCATCGAGCACACGAATTCCACACTTCTTACACGTGCCGTGACCACCACACGTTGAATCAATCGCAATGCCATTCCAACTGGCAGCGTCAAAAACCGACACTCCGGTTGGAACGCGTACCGACTTGGCCGCGGGTTCGAACGCGAGCGTCACTCGCGTCGGAGCCGCTGTGTCGTCGGCAGGTAAGTCGGTCATGCGGTGCCCGCGGCGAGACGTGCGCGGTGTGCGGCGATCCAGTTGGCGCCCCACTCGTCGTTGCCGAGCATGAGGTCGCCACCTCGCACCGCGCGCACCATCTGCTCGGTGCGGCAATCCATGATCGCGCTGGTCAGACCGACGGTCATCGCCATCGGCAAGAACACCGAACCGATGGTGTGTCGATCGGGCATTCCGAATGAGACGTTCGAAGCGCCGAGGGTCATGTTCAGACCGAACTCATCGCGGATGAGGCGAATGGTTTCGAGTGTCTTGAACACGAGCGTTGAGTCGGCGCCGATCGGCATCGCCAGCGGGTCGATCACGATGTCTTCGATCGCGATGCCGTATTCCTGCGTGGCGACGGTCACGATCTTGCGCACGAGTTCGAGCCGCGCGTGCGGGTCGTCGGGAATCTCTTCTTCGTCGTTGGGCAACGCAACCACGGCTGCACCGTAACGCTTCACCAGCGGCAGAATCTGCTCCATGCGTTCGTCTTCGGCGGTAATTGAGTTGACCAACGCCTTGCCCTGATACACCGACAGTCCGGCCTCGAGGGCTTCCACCACTGACGAATCGATGCACAGCGGAAGGTCAGTCAGACTCTGCGCAAGAATCACCGACTTCGCCAGCATGTCGGCTTCATCAACAAGCGGCGCGCCCATGTTGATGTCGAGCATCGTCGCGCCACCAGCAACCTGGCTCAGTACGTCGGCCTCAACGGAGCTGAGGTCACCGGCGCGAAGCTCGTCTTGAAACTTCTTGCGACCGGTGGGGTTGATGCGCTCACCGATGATGCAGAACGGCTGGTCGTGACCAATGGTCACCGTGCGGGTCGCGGAACGGACAACGGTGTGCATGGTTCTCCTCGTAACAGCGGGTGGTGCGTGGACTAGGGACGCAAACCAAGATCGCCGACGAGGCGGGCAAGTGATCCGTCGTGTCGGAAGTCGGTGATGTGCAGACCGGCGACTCCGCGCAGCGACAGCGCATGCTGCGCAAGTTCGCGAGTTACTTGGTACGACTCCTCAGCGGGGTTAGCGGCTGAAGCAACGCGACTGCGAAGGTCGTCAGGGACGTCGATGCCCGGCACGTTGTCGTGCATAAATGTCAGTGCGCGCGCTGACTTGGTGAGGCACACGGTGGGAAGTAGTGCGGTCGGCACGTCGATGCCTTCAGCAACGCAGCCGTGGATGAACGACTCGAGTCGGTCGGGGTGATAGCAAATCTGAAGTTGCAGGAAGCGAGCCCCCTCACCGCTCTTGAGAGCCGCCCGCTTCACCCGATAGTCAAACGGCGGTGCACTGGGATTCTCGACTGCACCGATGAACAGGCGGGGCGGATCAGCAATGGGACGACCGGAAAGATAACGCCCTTCAGCCAAACCGCTGGCCACCCGAATCAACTGCGGGCTGTCGAGATCGAAGACACGCCTCGCCTCGGGCTCGTCTCCCGCGGTGACATCGTCACCGGTGAGTGCGCAGATATTCTCGACGCCAAACAGAGCCGCACCGATTATGTCGGCTTGCTGTGCAATGCGATTGCGGTCGCGGCACACCACTTGCAAGATCGGCTCCGCGCCGAGCGTTGCCAATGCGATGGCGATCGACACATTGGAGGCGTGCGCATGGGCTGCGGGATTGTCGGTGGCGTTGATGGCGTCGACATACGGAAGAAGCGGGTCGAGTTTCGAACGCACCGCATCAAGCCCGCCGCCATCAATCGACGGAAACTCTGCCGTGACGATGTGCCGTTCACGTGAATCGACCAATTCCGAGAGGCGACTCATGGCAGCGGATTCCGCTCATGGAATCCGGTATCGAGAGAGTCAATGTCGTCGACTTCACCGAGCGACGACTCGACCTCGATGTCGGGCGCGTAGGTAGCCCCGTTCCAGCCGAGCGGCGTCTGTCGGTCGCGACCCGTGAAGAGATTGGTCCACGACGCCGATCCGCGCAGTTGGTTGTCGACCGGCGGACGTAAGTGGTCGAACTCGCGCTCCCATGAGGTCGGGTTGAAAGCCGAACGTGAACGTCGTTCGGCAACAGTCCAGACACACTCCATCTCGGGCTTCACTTCGCAGTGACCGTCTTCGCGTACACCACCGCACGGCCCGTTACGCAACGTCTTCGGGCAGGTCATGGGGCACGTCATTCCGGTGGCATGCAGTACACACTGCCCACACATGCGGCAGTCCCACACGCGGCCCTTGACCGCGTGCTCGACGACCGGAAGCAAACGCATGGTCAGACGGAGGCGCTTGCGCGCTTGGCTGCCAAGAGATCCTTGGCGCGACGCACCGCTGTTGCTGCATCGGCCGCGTAGCCGTCAGCACCACACACGTCGGCGTACTCCTGAGTGACTGGTGCACCGCCGACCATGATGATGACCTTGTCGCGAAGGCCAGCCTTCTCGATGGCGTTGATGTTGGCCTTGAACATCGGCATCGTGGTGGTGAGGAAGGCAGACATACCCACGATGTCGGGCTTGTGTTCTTCAATCGCTGCGATGAACTTCTCAGGCGGCACTTGCACGCCTAGGTCGATCACCGTGAAGCCCGCGCCCTCAAGCATGATGTTGACGAGGTTCTTGCCGATGTCGTGCACATCGCCCTTGACGGTGCCCATGAGGAAAGTGCCCACACTCTCGGCACCAGTCGCGGCGAGCAGGGGCCGTAGCACCTCAAGTGCGCCAGCCATTGCACGTCCGGCGATCAGCATCTCGGGCACGAACCAGTCGCCGCGCTCGAAGCGGGCGCCGACCTCTTCCAGCGAAGGAATGAGAGCGTCGAAGAGCAGTTGGCTCGGAGTGAGTCCGTCTTCGAGTCCCTGATTGGTCAACTCCAGCACCGCCGGAGCGTTTCCAACCATCGTCTCGTCGTACAGGGCTTTGAGAATCTCGTCGTGCGTCATGCTGCGCCGGCCTTTCTGGGGGAAGAAAGCCGGTCGGTGGTCGAGCCGGCGGTGGACGTGAGTTGAGCTGACAGGCTATGTGCCTCGGCGACAAGCGACGTGCCGATGCGATGTATTTGCGCAGACGTGATGCGAGTATCTGGTCCTGAAACTGAGAGTGCGGCGACGGCGCGACCATCAACGAGTACCGGCGCCGCGATTGCGATGAGACCTTCTTCAAGTTCACCGTCGGCAATGGCGTAGCCGCGTTCACGCGTCAGGCGCAGGTCAACTTCGAGTTCGTCGCGGGTCGTGATGGTGCGCGCCGTGAGCTTGCTCAGGCGCCCCGTCGGAAGTGGGTGGCCGAAAGCGAGCACTGCTTTGCCCAGAGCAGAGCAGTGAAAGGGAACCTCGCGGTCGACCCAGTTGATGGCCCCGAGCATGAAGCGCGGATCGACCTGATCAATTTGCACCATTCCGTGAGGCGACATCACGGCCACGTTGATGGTTTCGCCAGTAGCCGCACCTAGGCGCTCAAGCGCGGGCCGCGCCAGCAAACGCAGACGGTCATCGTCGGAATGTGCACGCGCGAACTTCGTCAGCACCGGGCCTGGTTGCGCCGCTCCGTCGTCGGTGCGGCTGATGAGGCCGCCACGCTCGAGACTGGCCAGCAGGCGAGACACGGTGCTCTTCGGTAAGCCGGTGTCGAGAACGAGGTCGGTGAAAGGAACGGGCGATTCGGAACTGACGACGCGCACCAACAGATCGGCAGCGCGGTCAACGGCACGCGCTCCGGTCGCTGTGCTCGAGGCGGTCACCGAACCTCCGAGGGGAGGGCAGACATGCGGTCTGCGCTTGGTTTGAACTGTTTCACCATATGGAACCACTGTTCCACAGTTGAGTGTAGGATCCCTCTCACCAGCGGTCAAGCGAAGGGACGTCTCCCGTGTTCGTCAACACCATGCCTCGGTACGAAATCCTCTCCGAAGACGCGATGGCGGTGTTGGAGAAGGGCTGGCGGCGACTGGTCAGCGAGATCGGCATTGAGTTCCTCAAGCCTGAAGCGCTCGATCTCTTCCGTGCCGCTGGAATGAAGGTCGAAGGCGACAACGTCTTCCTCGATCCCGACTTCATCCTTGAACAGGTTGCCAAGGCGCCGCGCGAGTTCGACATGCAGGCCCGCAACCACGCGAATGACGTGCACATCGGTGGCGACCACATGGTGTTCTCGAGTGTCTATGGCCCGCCATTCGTTCTGCGCAATGGTGTGCGCCGCGAGGCAACTCTGGCCGACTACCGCAACTTTGCGATGCTCGCGCAGTCTTTCGACGCGATCGACAGCGTGGGTGGCGTCGTGTGCGAGCCCAACGACTCGCCCCTCGATTCACGGCACCTCGACATGCTCTACGCAACGCTCACGCTCACCGACAAGATCTTCCAGGGCAATGTCGTCACCGGTGGCAACGCCCGCGACACCATCGCGATGAGCGAGATTGTCTTCGGCGGCCGCGAATCGATTGAGGCCAAACCCGCGAGCATCTCGCTGATTAACTGCAACTCGCCGCTGCGCTGGGACGACCGCATGCTCGACTCGCAGTTCGAGTACACCGCCGCCAACCAGCCGGTCATCCTCACGCCGTTCCTGCTGATGGGCGCCATGTCGCCGGTGTCGATTCCCGCGGCCCTCGTTCAACAGATGGCCGAGGCGCTCAGTGGAATCGCGCTGTCACAGCTCATTCGCCCCGGTGCACCCGTCGTCTTCGGATCATTCCTGTCGAACATCGACATGCAGTCGGGCTCGCCGCAGTTCGGAACTCCCGAGTCAGCCATCGGGCTGTTGTGCACCGGCCAGATCGCGCGACGCTTCGGCCTTCCGTTCCGCACGGGTGGCGGCCTCAATTCATCACAAAGCCCCGATGCGCAGTCGGCCTACGAGTCGTTGATGACCATGCTGCCGACCTTCCTTGCCGGAACGAACTTCGTGATGCACTCGGCCGGCTGGCTCGAGGGCGGCCTCGTCGCGGGGTATGAGAAGTACGCCATCGACGTTCAGGTACTCGAAAGTTTGATCCGCGAGTTCACCCCGCTCGAGATCACCGAGGAGTCGCTCGCATTCGGAGCACACGAAGAGGTTGGCCACGGCGGTCACTTCCTCGGCGCTGCTCACACGATGGAGCGCTTCCGCACCTGCTTCTACCGTCCATTCCTGTCGAGCTCGGATAACTACGAGCGGTGGACTCGCCTCGGTGCGCGGGATACCGCAACTCGGGCGGGCGAGATCGTCGACAAGAAGCTCGAGGAGTACGAAGCACCCTCGATTGACGAGACCATTCGCGAGGAACTCGAGGACTTCGTGATTCGCCGTCGGGCTGAACTCGGCGACTAGATCGGTCGATAGCGTGAATCCCGCGCGTCGAGACCGTCGCGTGCCTCAGGATGGGGACGGGCGACGACCGGAGGAAGGGCACGCATGACGGATTCGTACGACGTGATCATCGTCGGAGGTGGCTCGGCGGGGTGCGCTCTCGCGAACCGCCTTTCGGCTGATCCGACGACCTCCGTGCTAGTGATTGAGGCCGGTCGCAAAGACTGGAAGGCCGACGTCTACGTGCACATGCCAGCGGCCCTGACCTTTCCGATCGGCAACCCCTTGTACGACTGGATGTACTCCAGCGATCCCGAGCCCTTCATGAATGACCGCCGCGTCACCGCTGGTCGCGGCAAGATTCTCGGTGGCTCGAGCAGCATCAACGGAATGATCTTCCAGCGCGGCAACCCGCTTGATTACGAACGTTGGGCGGCCGACCCTGGCATGCAGTCGTGGGACTACGCACACTGTTTGCCGTACTTCAAGAAGATGGAAAACTGCCTCGCCGGGGAAGATCCGTGGCGTGGTGGCAGTGGACCGCTCGAAGTCGAACGCGGGCCGGTACGCAACCCGTTGTTCGGTGCCTTCTTCAATGCCGTGCAGCAAGCGGGGTATCCGCTGACGCATGACGTGAACGGTTACCGCCAGGAAGGCTTTGCCGCATTCGATCAGAACCTTCGCAACGGACGCCGACTATCAGCGGCACGTGCCTACTTGCATCCAGTTATGCACCGACGCAATCTCACCGTGCGCACCAGTACCCAAGTGGCGCGCGTGGTGTTCGACGGAACTCGCGCTGTGGGTGTTGAGGTACTCGGCCGTGGTGGCTCGCTTGAGCGCATCACTGCCGGTGAAGTGATTCTCAGCGGTGGTGCCTTCAACTCGCCGGCGTTGCTTCAACTCTCAGGCGTCGGCGACTCCGCGCACCTCGAATCAGTTGGCGTGAAACCGATACACCACCTGCCAGGTGTGGGAGCGAACCTACAAGATCACCTTGAGGTGTACGTGCAGCATGCGTGCACACAGCCGGTGTCACTCAATCCGAACTTGAAGATGTGGAAGCGGCCAATCATTGGTGCGCAGTGGTTGTTCCTTCGCTCGGGCCCTGGTGCGTCGAACCACTTTGAGGGTGGGGGATTCGCACGCAGCAACGACGAGGTTGCCTACCCCAACCTGATGTTCCACTTCCTGCCGATCGCAGTGCGCTACGACGGAACAGCCCCAGCAGGCGGTCACGGCTATCAGGTGCACATTGGTCCGATGTATTCCGATGCTCGCGGACAGGTGCGCATCACCTCGCCTGATCCGACGACCGCCCCAAGCATTGCCTTCAACTACCTGAGCACCGACCAAGATCGGCGCGAGTGGGTTGAAGCAGTGAAGGTTGCTCGCGACATTCTCAGTCAGCCAGCGTTTGCCGAATTCAGCGGTGGTGAGATCTCACCCGGATCTGAGGTCAGCACCGACGAGCAAGTTCTTGACTGGGTTCGGCGCGAGGGTGAGACGGCGTACCACCCGTCGTGTACGTGTCGCATGGGTACCGACGATATGTCGGTCATCGACCCTGCGACGATGCGCGTGCATGGTCTCGACGGAATCCGAGTGGTGGATGCATCGGTGTTCCCCTACATCACGAACGCGAATCTGTATGCGCCGACAATGATGGTGGCAGAGAAGGCCGCCGACCTCATTGTCGGACGCGTAGCGCTGCCGGCGGAACGACGTGAGTTCTACCGCCATGCAACTGGCATGCCGCTTGAGGAGGC
>CAIYMF010000079.1 GCA_903927265.1 uncultured bacterium
TCCGAGCCGATCATCGCCAGTGCCGCGACTGTGTGCATCGGCCTGATGTGTCTGCTGCTGAGCGAGTTGAACTCCAACCGTTCCATCGGTCCGGTCGGGGCAGCAGGAATCCTGGCCGCATTGCTCGTCATGCTCACGTTGCTGCCTGCACTGCTCGTCATCGTCGGACGCCGCGTCTTCTGGCCACGCATTCCGCGTTTCGGTGAGCCCGACGAGAAGCTCAGTGGCTTCTGGTCGAAGCTCGCCGCCAATGTCGGCCGCCGACCGCGTCTGACGTGGATCGCCACCGGCTTGGTTTTGTTGATCCTCGCCGGATTCACCAGCACCCTCAAGGCTGACGGAATCACCACCACGCAGGCCTTCGTCAACCGCACCGACTCAGTGATCGGCCAAGAAGTGCTCGCCGATCACTTCCCCGGCGGCCTCGGTACGCCCACCATCATCATGACCAACGAGGCTCAGCTCGCTGAAGTACTCAAGGTCGCCCAGGCGACGCCCGGGGTCGCCTCCGTATTCCCCTACACAGGTGGGCAACCGGGAGACCCTGCTGCCAAGCCGGTCATCATCGACGGGCGAGCTCAATTGCTCGTCACTCTCGATGTTGCCGCCGATAGCTCGGCTGCTGGCGACGCTGTGGTGGCGTTGCGCGATGGAGTGCATGCCGTTCCTGGTGCGAATGCACTGGTTGGAGGCCAGACCGCAGCGCAGGTCGATGTGAATGAGGCCTCGCGACACGATCGCAATCTGATCATTCCGATTGTGCTTGCCGTGATCTTCCTGATCTTGGTGCTTCTCTTGCGAGCCATCGTGGCACCCGTGCTCCTCATCGTCACGGTGGTGCTGTCGTACTTTGCGACGTTGGGTGTGTGCGCCCTGCTGTTCAACCACGTGTTCGGCTTCGCTGGAGCCGACACCTCGTTCCCACTGTTCGCCTTCGTCTTCCTGGTGGCACTGGGCGTTGACTACAACATCTTCTTGATGACTCGAGTTCGAGAGGAGTCGAAGAAGATCGGAACTCGTCCAGGCATTCTCAAGGGACTCACGGTCACCGGTGGCGTCATCACCTCTGCCGGAATCGTGCTGGCCGCAACCTTCCTTGTGTTGGGCGTGCTGCCCTTGGTGTTCCTGCGTGAACTCGGAGTCGCGGTGGCAATCGGCGTGCTGCTCGACACCTTCATCGTGCGGTCGACGCTGGTACCGGCTCTTGCTTACGACATTGGCAGCAAGATCTGGTGGCCAAGTTCCCTCGCGAAGGTACCCGAACCCGAGGCACCAGACGAGGAACCGGAACTGCTCACGGTGTAGTCATACACATGTGATGTCTTCGGGTTGACGTAGCCTATTTCCACGGACCCCAACGAGAACGCGAACGTCGTGGAACTAATTGAGGCTGTCGCTGGCACTGGCTGGATCGGCGACCTCGAAGAGTTGCGTTCCGGCACCACGGAGAAGCTTCCGAACGACTAGCCGAACACCACAGTGCGGTGTCCCACCAGAATCGCGCGGTCTTCGGCATGTAGTTTCACCGCACGTGAAAGAACCACTCGCTCGACATCGCGTCCCATGGTGGCCAGTTCTTCAGCAGTTTGCGCATGTGTCACGCGCACTACATCCTGCTCAATGATGGGGCCTTCATCGAGATCGGCCGTGACGTAGTGAGCCGTGGCGCCGATGAGTTTGACCCCGCGCTCGTATGCCTGGTGGTAGGGCTTAGCTCCCTTGAAGCCCGGCAGGAACGAGTGGTGAATGTTGATCACGCGACCCGACAGTGTGCGGCACAGATCGTCCGACAACACCTGCATGTAGCGGGCGAGAACAACAAAGTCGATCTGGTTCGCATCGACGAGTTCGAGAAGCTGTGCCTCAGCGGCGGGCTTGGTGTCAGCGGTCACCGGCACGTGCACGAACGAGATGCCAGCCCGTTCAACTATTTCACGAAGATCGTTGTGGTTTGACACCACCAGCGGAATCTCGATCGGTAATTCGTCCCGCTGCCAGCGATAGAGCAAGTCGACCAGACAGTGATCGAACTTCGAGACCATGATCAGCGCGCGCGGACGCTGCGAGATCGGACGAAGCGTCAAGACACAGTCGAAGCCCGAAACGCGTTCGGCGATAGCGACTCGAGCAACCTCTACTGAGCCCTCAGGCGCTTCAAATCGAATGCGAATCGTGAACTGCCCCGTTACCTCATCGGCATACTGCGCACTCTCAAGAATGTTGCCCTCAGCCGCCACGATTCCATCGGCGAGAGCACGCACAATTCCGGGCCTATCGGCGCACCGCAGCGTGAGGATGAACTGTTCCATCTGCATACCCTCTCAGCCACCGCCTGATGCAAATCTGCGGGGTGACCTACTCACGGACCGGCGGGGGAGCGTTCTTCACCGGCGACCACCACGGGTAAGGAAGGCCAGCCAGTCGGTTGATGATCAAGGCCTCAGCAAGCAGGACGACGACCGCCACCATCAAGATCACGCCTTGCCGCGGAGTATTCATGACACCGCACGCAACGATGAGAGTCGTTGCACCCGCGGGAGCGTGCGGCACTCCCCACCAGATCATCACGGGGAACGTCAGACACATCGACACCAGAATCGCTCCGACTCTGTTCCAGCTGAGGGAGTCGATATCCGCGGGCACTGTCAACAGTCCGAACAGTGCGAGCGCGATGAGCCCCGCGACCACCGCGATGAGTTGCCCGCAGAAGACATTGCGAGGGCAGGCCTGCACACTGAGTGCCGAGAAGAACAGGATGAACGCCGTCGGACCGAGCGACGGGAAGAGGAAGGGCTCCTGCGTCAAGACCGCCACCACAGCAAGCAGACCAACGGTGAGTGCCGAGTTGATCATGACGTAGAGGCCGACGATCAATCGGCTGTTGTAGCGGCCCTCAAGGCTGCCGATGCGAAGTCTCCTGGCGAGGCCCTCAACTACGTCAGGGAGCGAACCCAAGTTCGGGCTAGGCGCCTTGGCCGGCGAACTCACGCGCCGTCTCCCGACGGACCACCCGGTGGCTGTCGTCGGTTGAGGTCCTGTACGTAGTCCTCCCACGCCTGCAACTGCGTGTCCGGCGGTGCGGCTTCGGCCACCGACTCATCGCTGCCAGCAGCGGAATACTCCGCCACCCGAGCCTTCCAGCGCTCAACGAGTCCCTTGGTCACGCTGCCCTCAGTGCGGTAGCGATGCCAAATCCAAATCGACACCACCGCGATCAGCGGCCACTCGACCATGTAGATCCAGGCTCGCCACACACCCTCGCCAGCTCGCCGCACCTCGATGACGGTCAGCGCAGTGCACAGCAACAACACCAGAGCCAACGGAACGTGCAACTGCCAGAAATCTCGGCGACCTCCACGCGACGGGTCAGCCATGAGCCGACTCCAGCGACGGTTCCTTCTCGACGTTGCGCACCGATCCCACACCGACGAGCAACACCGACGCGACCGCCACCAACAACGCAAGCACACTCAACCGTACGTCGAACGACTGCGGAAACTGCGCACGTTCGAATCCAAGAACGACTCCGAGTGAGACCACCCAGGCCGCGATGAAGACGCCGCGCGCCAGATTCGATCGTTGCCCCTGCAGCGCCACCACGCCCATCCACCCAACCGCGATGAGCACCACTGCGCCCACGACGGCACCGAGGTCTGGCCCCAGCAGTGAACTCACGACTCCGACTCCGCCCACCTCACTCACGATAACGGCGAGCACAATCGCCACGATTTCGGGGAATTGCTGGGCCCGCCGTACGAGCGCCCGATCGGACGAAGGACGAAGGAGCTGACCGAAGGCTGCCGGCAGGGCACCTGCCAACAGCGCCAACATCAAGGGGTTCACCGGAAGCGTAGACGCCGCAGCCGACTCTGGCCCCACACGCGCCATCGTGACTCCGACGGCCACGGCAGCACCCATCGCAACGAACTCCCAGCCTGCGATGCGTGCGAGCATCACGACAGACAGCGACTGCGCTGACTCGGCTAGCTCAACGTGCGGCATCACCCGCTTACGCTGTTGCCAGCCGAACGACACCAACCACACGATGATGGTGGCCTTCGCAACGAGAAGTGCTCCATAATCCGATGTCAGGAATTGCGCGGGCGTTGATGAACGAAGCGACGAATTCAGCAGTCCGCTCTCGGCGACGACCACCACGCAGACAAGCGCGAGGGTACTGAATCGCGGCAGAACAGTTCGCGCGCATGCGGGGTCAACGCGCAGCCACGCCACCACGACGACGAGTCCGCCCATCCACAGCGACACCGCCGCCAGGTGCAACGCAAGGCTGATCGTGGCGGCCGCGTGTCCTGCGGAAAGACCCCCGTGGCCAAGGAAAGCAGGCGCCATTGCACCACCGAGTGCGCAGACAAACACCACCCAGGCAGTGGGTCGCGACAACACCGCGCGCGACATTGCCAGCACCACCACCACTGCGATGCCCTGCCACATGAAGACCCGACCAATAGAAACATCAGTGAGGAACGAACCAAGCGCCGCACCATCCAGACCCGGAGCGACGGCCAGGATGTCAGAGAACGTCAGGAGCACCTCTGCTACAAGCGACACCAACCACACCAGCGCCCACCAGGTGGCCCAGCCGATCACTCGCCCGGACTGTCGTTTCAGCAACAACCCACCGACGACCAGGGCTCCGACCGTGATCGCCGCCGCGATATCGCGAATGAAGCGAATGATCGGCAGCGCGATGGTGGTGAACGCAGGGGGTTGAGGCAGTTCAGACCCCCACCGGGGAAGCAGCGCTCCTAGACAGGCAAGGAGTACTACAAGCAGGGGGATCCCCCACCACAGCCGTCGACTAGCGGCAAACGTCAGCTTCAACTCTGGAAGGTGCCGAAAGCGGGTGAACTCTGGTTGGGGCTGGCCTTCATTGTGAGGGTGAACACCGCGCCGAGAAGCGCGGCGATACACAGGTACGTGGCGAACATCGCAATGAACTGGATCTGCGATGCGTTGTCAGGCGCGATACGTCCAACGCGCGCACGGTTCATCACGGCCGTAGCCAAGAACATAGCCAGACTCAGCCAGATGCAGTTCGCCAATGCCAACCACAGCGTGGCCGATGCGTAGGCACCATCCTGAGGGCCAAACGGGAACGTCGCAATCTGCATGATCTGACCGATGAAGCACACCAGGAAGATGAGGGAAGCAAGACCCGCGAGCGCAACACTTGCCCCCGACTTACCCGACTGCATCACACGCCAGCTACGCCACAACAGCAGTGTCGCCACCACCATGCCCAAGGCAATTGCCCAGAACGGCCAGTCGTCGGCCCAGTTCGCTTGGCCCGCTGTGGGTGCCCAGCCGCCACTCACGTTGAGTGACCACAGGTATGCGTAGGCCACCAGCAGCGCCACAGTGCCGGTCGTGCACGAAACGATGATCAGCCAGATGCCGAGGCGATTGCGCCGCGCCACCTCGGAAACGGGCTCACCTGTCGTCGGTGACAGAGGCTCCGGTGACGTGGTGCCTGTGGTTGTTGCACTCATGACGCACCCACCTTCGACACTCCTTCATTGGCTTCAAGTTCGGCGTCATCGAGCATCTCGTACGGATCGGGAACACCGAAGTCATAGGGGTCGGAGGTGACCACCGGCAACACCGGGAAGTTCTCGTGCGGCACAGGAGTTTCGGTCTGCGCCTCGAGCGTGTGGGCACCCCAGGGGTTTCCTGGTGCCAACTTTCCGCTGCGCCACGACGTGATCATCGCGTAGAGGAAGATCAGCATGCCGATTCCGATGACGTACGCACCCACGGTCGAAATCCAGTTCGCCATGTTGAAGGCCTGATCGAACTGGAGCACCCGGCGAGGCATTCCTTGAAGGCCAGCCACGAACATCGCGAAGAAGGTGATCTGGAAGCCGACGAAGGCTGTCCAGAATCCGATGGAAGCGACGAGTTCGTCAAGGTAGCGGTTGGTCATCTTCGGGAACCAGTAGGCGATCGCACCCATCGCTCCGAACAGGCCCGCACCCATCAGCATGAAGTGGAAGTGAGCGACGACGAACATGCTGCCGTGCATGTACTGGTCAACCGGAGTATCGGAGAGGTAAACACCGGTGATGCCGCCAATGACCTTGTTCCAGATGACTGCGTACACCGCCATCATCGGCAGCTTCATCCACGGCTTGCCGCGCCACATCGTTCCGAGCATCACCAGCAGAAGGAAGCTGAACGGAATCGAAATCATCTCGGTCGACATCATGAACGGGTAGTTCGACGAGGGCGCCCAACCGGTCATGTACATGTGGTGCACCCACACGACCGCGCTGAGGCCGACGATTCCGAAGATGCCGGCGATAGCCAACTTATATGAGAACAAAGGCTTGCGCAGGAACACGGGCATGATCTCGAGCAGGGCCGCCGTCGCCGGAATCACGATGACGTAGACCTCAGGGTGACCAAGCAGCCAGAAGAGGTTCTCGTACAGCCAGACACTTCCGCCGCTTGCGGGCGTATAGAAGGAGGTCTGCAGCACTCGATCGCTGAGCGCGAGAATCTGCGAGTACTGGAACATCGGGAACCAGATGAGTCCCATGATCGACGAACCGACGACGCCGTAGACGAAGATCGGCACTCGGCTCCAGGTCATTCCGCGAGCACGCATCGTGACAACCGTGGTGATGAGGTTGACGCTGGCGATGCCGGTAGAGAACGCGAAGACAATGATGGTGATCTGGTAGCCGATCATGCCAACCGGCGCCTGGTCGGCGAGGGGTTGATACACAGTCCAGCCGTCGCGGATTCCGCCCATGAGCAGGTTGCTCACCAGAGGCGGAATGGCCGCGACCAGCAGCCACAGACTCAGTGCGTTCAAGCGCGGGAACGCCATGTCGCGCGCGCCACACATGATCGGCACGATGAAGTTACCGAGCGGGCCGGTCACCGCGATGATCATGGCGATGATCATGACGATGCCGTGCGTACCGATGAGTGAGTTGTAGAAGTTGGGGTTGAACACCTCGGCCCACGTGACGCCCAGCTCGGTGCGAATGAGCATGGCCAAGAGGCCACCGAGTCCAAAAAGAATCAGCGCCACGATCAGGTACTGAATACCGACGACCTTGTGGTCGGTCGTGTACTTCCAGAACTTCTTGCGCCCCATGTCCTTGCCGGCCATGTACTCGGCGTCAGCGTGAGTGAGGTCGTGGCCCAGCATCCAACGAATTGGTCCGGCGAAGGCGCCGATACCGGCCATGAATCCGATGATCCAGCCGATGTACATCATGGTGATCTGCTGCTGAAGACCGTCGGGAAGCGAGAGGTTGTTTTGCTGCCCACCGCCGGTGACCTTCTGAACAATCGCGCCGGTGATGAAGTAGAAAATCGCAGCCAACACGATTCCGCTGATCACTGCGGTGGTGAAATTTGTGCGGTGCAGGAAGCCGCCGGGCTTACCGACCTGACGAGGCTGCGGCACATGCTTCTGCTCGTGAATCACTGCAGTGGCACTCATGATGTCTTCGCCCCTCCCATCTCACGAACCCACGAGTCGAACTGCTCTTGGGTCACCACCCGAAGGTTGGTTTCCATATACGCGTGATGCAAACCGCACAGTTCAGCGCAACGAATGTTGAACGTTCCGAGCTTGTTGGGCGTGAAACCGGTATTGGTGATAGCGCCAGGGTTAGCGTCGATCTTCACGCCGGCTTCAACAACCCAGAAGCTGTGCACGACGTCGAGTGACGTGACGTTGAAGTACAGCGGCACGTTAATCGGCACCACGAGTTCAGAGGAGGTGATCTTTCCCTGATCGGGGTACTGGAAGCTCCACACCCACTGCTGACCCGTGACGTTGATGTCAATGGCCTTGGCCGCGTTGGGCTGCTGGTTGGCGGGAACCGACCCGTACGACGAGGCCGTGATGGTGGCGAGTTCGACCAACCCCCAAATGACGAGGAAGGCGGCAAGCAGGCTGCAGACGGTAATCCACGCGACGACCGCCACACCATTGGTGCGAATCGCGGGCCCCTCTTCGGTGGGCTCTTCCGGGCCCTTGACCTTGCCCCAGCCACCCCACCAGCTGTACGTGAGGATCGCGAGCGTGAAGCCCATGAGCGGCGCACTCGTGAACGTGAGCACGTACATGGTCTTTTCGATCTCGCCTTGAATATCGGAGGCAGGACCACCACTGAGGTTCATGAAGGCGACCATCACGAACGTCAGCGCGATGATGACCGCCGAGATAATGACGGTCAGCAAGATGATGCGGCGCGCGTACGGTCGTTCCATCCAACGGGTGGCTAGGTGCATACCCGGAGGGCGGTTGGTGGGGCTCTCGGGCTCTTCGGCTTCGGGCGTTCGCTCGTCGACGGTCGACATGTCAGACCACCGTGACCGTTCCACTCATGAACCCACGCTGACTCATAGGTCCTCCGAATTCGACGTATCCGTTGCCGCAGGGGAATTCGCAGTTCCAGACGTATTCGCCAGCAGCTCCAGTGATGAACGAGAA
>CAIYMF010000080.1 GCA_903927265.1 uncultured bacterium
CTCGAAGGAATTCGCGCCGGCCTTGAATTGCCGCCGGCGTGCGATGTCGATCCGTCAGACCTCACCGACGAGCAGCGCGCCGAGATGGGCATCCTTCCGCTTCCGTCGAGTTTGCCCGAGGCACTCGAGCTCATGCTGGCCGATGACGTGGTGATGTCGTGGATGTCGCCGGTGATGGCCGAGTCGTACGTGGCGGTCAAGCGCATGGAGCAGGAACTCACCGAGGGCGAAACTGACGAGCAGACGGCTGAGCGGTACCGCAACTCGTATTGAGCGCCCCCGAACTAGGCCGGGTACGACGACATTGCGGTGTAACCCCAGTCAGCGAGTATTGCCTGACCGTTCACCGATCGCGTGACGGGAGAGATCAACAGCGCCAGCGCGCGAGCGATGTCGAGCGGATCGTTCACCGGGTAGTCAGCGTCAGCAAATCCCTCAGCTTTGTCCATGGCTCTCCGCGATTGCGGGGTATCGACAATGCTCGGGCACACGCAGTTCACCCTGATTCCGTCGACTTGCAAATCAACAGAGAGCGCGCGAGCGAACGTGAGCGCAGCACCCTTCGAGGTGCAGTAGACAACGTCACCGGGAGCAGCGACCATGGCTGAATCCGATGCCACGATCACGATTGCCGCACTGGCCTGCTGCCGCAAGTGGGGAAGTGCGTGCTTGATCGGAAGCCACTGCCCCCGCACATTGACCTGCATCATTTCGTCCCACTCAACAGTGGTGACGGATTCGACGCTCCGGCCGAAGAGGGTCGATATTCCGGCGCATGAAACGACGGAGTCGATACGACCCCATCGCGCAACGACTGCGTCGATCGCTGCGCTCACTGACGATTCGTCGCGTACGTCGCAGGGCACGCCGATCAGACGGTCGGACTCCGACACGGTAGTCGTGTGCAGGTCGAATACTGCAACCCGCGCACCTTCCTCAATGAGTAGCGTTGCAGTCGCAGCGCCGATGCCTGAAGCGCCGCCGGTGACAATGACGACGCGATCGTTGAGTTCGAGGTCCATTCAGAGCGCCGGGTCTTGATCGGCGTAAGGCCCGCGCACGCCGGTCCACGGAATATAGGGCCCGAGCAAAGAAAGGTCTGCAGCGCTGAGTCGGTCATTCGCCGTTTCTGCTTGGTGCCAATAGGGGTAAATCAGATTGGGAACGCTGGCCTTATCCAGGCGCGCAAGGTCATTGGGTGTGAGCACAAGATCGACGGCCGCCAAGTTGTCGCGTAACTGTTCTTCGTGTCGTGCGCCAATGATGACGGTGGCGACGGCGGGACGAGTGAGTAGCCATGCCAACGCGACTTGAGCTGCCGAAACGGAGTGCGACTGCGCAACCTCGACCAACACCTCGATCATGTCGAACATTCGATCTTCATCGAAGATAGGCGGATCACCCCAGTTCGCGGTCAGGCGCGCTCCCTCGGGAAGGTTCTGCTGGCGACGGAATTTACCGCTGAGCAGTCCACCCGCGAGCGGGCTCCACACCATGAGTCCCACGCCCTGATCGATGGCCGCGGGTGCGATTTCGTACTCGGACTCGCGTGCTTGCAGCGAGTAGTACACCTGATGGCTGGCGACGGTGAGATTCGGAAACGCCTGGGCGCGGCCCATCACCTTCATGAATTGCCAGCCGGTGAAGTTCGACAATCCGATGTAGCGCACCTTGCCTTGAGTGACGAGGTGGTCGAAGGCGGCGAGCGTCTCGTCGATCGGTGTCTGGCCGTCCCACTCGTGTGCTTGATAAAGGTCGATGTGGTCGGTGCGTAGCCGGCGTAAGCTCGCTTCGCAGGCGCGAATCAGGTGGTGTCGAGACAGGCCCCCGTCGTTGGGTCCTTCGCCCATCGGAAAGCGTGCCTTGGTTGCGATGAGTACTTCGTTGCGCCGCGGCTCGATGGCCTCGCCCAGGATTTCCTCGGACCAACCATCGGAATAGATGTCCGCTGTATCGATGAGGTTGACGCCGGCCTCGATGCATATGTCGAGCTGACGACGTGCATCGTCGACCCCAGTGCGGCCGATATCGGCTGCCCACCCCGTGCCACCGAAGGTCATGGTTCCAAATGACAGAACCGAGACGGTGAGGCCGGAGTTACCGAGCGGGACGTATCTCATCTGCTTCTCCTCTCGAACGGTGGTGGCGGACGCGATCTGCGCCGCCACCACCCTTCGCGATTACTGCGCTTGGTAGAGGTACTGCTTGACCTCAGGAGAATCAACATTCTCCTTGGTCGCGATGACGTACGACTCGAGAATCTCCGGCGGAATCGCAAGCTTGTCGCCATTGAGGTAGGCGACGGCGTTCCTAACGGCGAGTTGACCGAAGTCGTAGGCCTTTTGCACGATGAGCGTTTGGATGTGGCCGAGCTTGAGTGCTGTGACCTCTTCAGGTTCAGCATCGAATGCCACAACCTTCACATCGCGGCCAGACGTCTGCACCGCGTTGGCTGCGCCAGCACCGTTCGCGGTGTCAGTCGCGAAGAAACCATTGAGGTCGGGATTCTTCGCAAGCAACGCCGATGCCGTGGCTGCTGCACCGTTGACATCGTCCTTGTCGCGGCCCACGCCCAGGTACTTGATACCGGGGTAGGTAGCAATCTGCTGCTCGAATCCCTGCTGACGCAAGTCGGTGGTGGTCACGCCGGGCTGCTCATTGAGAACGGCAACTTCGCCCTTCTCGCCGAGAAGTTTGGCCAGCGCATCTGCCGCCTGCTTACCTCCGAGCAAGTTGTCAGACGTGATGTTACCCAAGCGTGCCGACGTGTCATTGACGTCGCTGTCGAGAGTCATCACCGGAATGCCTGCTTCGCCTAGCGCCTTCAGCGGTGCAATCAGCGCTTGACCGTCAGTGGGAGAGATGAACACGAAATCAGGCTGGGCTGCTGCCACGGCTGACACGATCGGAATCTGCAGTGTTGAGTCGTACTGCTGCGGACCCTGCCAGTCGACCGTCACGCCGAGCTCCTGTGCTGCGGCCTGTGCACCCGCATTCATACTCACGAAGAACGGATCGTGGTTATCTCCGGTGATCAGCGTCATGTGATAGTCCTTGCTGGTGGGCGAGGCTGATTCACTGGCGCTTGTCGATGCACTGGTGGAGGCGGAAGCCGAACTGCTGGAGCCGCCCGATGAACTACTGGAACAACCACTGACCGTGGCGACCAGGGCGATGGCCACGCCAGCAATGACTGCTCGACCAGCCCTCGCCCGTGGCGCCTTACGTAGCATGTGACCCATGCGTGACCTCATTTCCATTCGGGGTGGCGGCGCCGGCATCATCATCCGGAGCCTGAACACGGGAGCCGGTACTTCTCCGGCGCACCTGGTCGAAGTAGACGGCAATGATGAGCACCGCCCCGACCGCTACCTCCTGCCAATAGGGCTCGAAGCCCAGGAGGATGAATCCGTTGTGCAGTACGGCCGGAATGAAGGCGCCAATAATGGTGCCGCTCATCCGCCCCTTTCCCCCATACAGACTCACGCCGCCGATGGCAGCGGCAGCGATGGCCTGAAGATTGTCGGTGGTATGTGCGGCGATTGAGGCGGTGTTGAACCGCGCAACGTCAAGCACACCCACGATTCCTGCGAGAAAGCCCATCAAGCAGTACAACTGAATGGTTTGTCGCGGCACGTTGACACCTGCGCGGCGTGCAGCTTCGGAGTTCGAGCCGATGGCGTACGTGCGCATTCCGAAGCGTGTTTGCGCGAGCAATAGCCACAGAATTCCCACGATGATTGCGGCCACGACCGCGATCCACGGAATGCCGAAGATCTTGCCAATGCCGAGCGTCTCTTGAAACGCTGGAGGAATGCCCGGGACGTTCAAACCGCCGGTAATGATTTGCGCGGCGCCGAGCGACATTCCCAACGTTCCGAGAGTGACGATGAACGGTGGCACCTGCCAACGCACTGTGATCCAGCCGTTCAGCCAACCCCACGCGGCACCCGCCGCGACACCACCGACGATGCCGGCGGCTAACCCGAGTGCCAGATGTGGAAACTCGAGGTTGCTCGCCTGTTCCGGGGTTGCCGACAAGCTGGCAACGAGCTTGGCGCAAATCACTGACGAGAACACGACGAACGCACCGCATGACAGATCGATTCCGCCAGCGATCATGATGAACGTTTCACCCGCTGCCAAAAGCAGAATCTGTGAAGTGTCGGCCAAGATCGAAGTGAAGTTTCCGGCAGACAGGAAGCGATGCGCGGGCGACGTGATGGTGAAGACCAAAATCATCGCGATCAGCACAGTGAGAATCAGGCCGTTGCCGGTGCTGCCGGTCAACATGTCGGCGAACTTCCGGTGGCGTGGCTTCGCGACCGCCAACTCTGACGACATCACTCAGTCCCTTCTCGATCAGCGGGCGAATCGAGTGCGCCGCTCATTGCGCGTACGAGGAGATCAACGGAGGCATCGGCCTTCGCACAGCGCAGGCACACTCGCCCTTGATGCAGCACGGTGATGTCATCGGCGATCTCGAGAATCTGCGGAACGTTGTGCGAGATGAACACCACGGCCTGGTTCGATTCCTCAGCAGAACGACGAACGAGGTTGAGCACCTGCGCTGTTTGACGAACACCGAGTGCTGCTGCTGGCTCATCAAGAATCAGCACGCGGCCACCCCACATCGCCGCACGCGCTACTGCGACCGCCTGCTTCTGACCACCCGACATTGACTCGAGGGGAAGGCTCGGGCTGGGCACCTTGGTACCGAGGCGCTGCATTTGTTCCATGCCGCGTTCGCGCATTGCGGGGCGGTCGACGAAACCGAAGTGACCGAGGAGTCCACGGCGTAGCAGCTCGCGGCCAAGAAAGATGTTTTCGCCGAGGTCGAGTGCTTCGGCGACAGCGAGATCCTGATACACCGTCTCGATTCCAAGGTGTTGCGCGGTTTCAGGCGACGCGATGTCAACGGGCTCGCCCTCCATCAGAATCTCACCGGAGTCTGGTTGCAGCGCTCCGGAGAGAATCTTGATGAGAGTGGATTTGCCGGCCCCGTTGTCGCCGACCAGTGCGTGCACCTTGCCTCGACGCAATGTGAGGTCGACGCCGCGCAATGCGCGAACATGGGCGAAGGACTTGGTGATTCCCGTAGCCACCAGGACGTCATCGTGTTGCTCGGTCACGACGTCACCCCCTGGTGGGGCTGTTCAACTCGGCTCAGTGTCACTGGCGTCTCCGTGCGTCAGCGCCGCGGTGTCGGCGAGAGAGCGTCGGTGGGACTCTTGCGCGCCCTCGTTCCGAACCCTAGGCTGTCTGACAAGTGGGGTCAAGACCTCAGACAACATTCAGATCACTAATGCAGTGGCCCCGAAACGTGGGCACTGTGGAGGAGGCGAAGGTGCTGAACTTCGACGTGGATCGCTTCCTTTCGATCCAAGGCGGTGCCGTAGGTCTGGCCGACTCGCTCGACGCCTGTGTGCGTGAGTGCATGCAGAGGCGCCCGGTTGACTCGGTGTATTTCGTCGGGTCGGGCGGCGCGGGAATTCTGATGTATCCCGCGGCACATCTACTCGCTCGATCGTCAAGCATTCGTTCCTTCGCACCGTTCGCGGCCGAAGTGGTGCTGCAGCCTGATGTGCATCTGGGCCCCAACAGCCTGGTGATCGCACCGTCGAGATCAGGAACGACGGCCGAAACGGTAACCGTGATGAATCATGCGCGTTCACTCGGAGCGGCCACCATCGCGCTTGTTGCACACGGCGATACGCCGGTCACCGAGGCTTCCGAATTCTCGTTCGTCAACTTCGCGGCAGATGACACCTCGTCGGAATCGTTCTACCTGCAGTCACTTCTCGTTACCTTGTCGGTCATGCAGATGCGAGGCGACATCACCAACCGAGACGAGATCGTCGGGCAGCTCGCACTGCTTCCGCAGGCTCTCGTGAATGCGAAAGAGGCATTCGAAGAACGAGCCGCAGTGCTAGCGCAGTTCATCACCGACTCTGATTACCACATCATTTCTGGGTCAGGAAATGTCTGGCCGGAGGCGTACTACTACTCAATGTGCATTCTCGAAGAGATGCAGTGGATTCGTACTCGCCCTGTTCACGCAAGTGACTTCTTCCACGGAACACTGGAATTGGTTGAGGCAGATACATCACTGCTGCTGCTGAAGGGCGAAGACCACACGAGACCGCTTGTTGATCGTGTAGAAACGTTTGCGCGCACTCTTACCGATCGCGTGCAAGTAATCGATTCGGCGGATGTTGAGTTGGCCGGAATCAGCGCCGAGGTACGCGCATTGGTGGCGCCCGCTGTCTTTGCTACCTTGCTCGAACGAGTCAACGCACACCTTGAAGTAATCCGTGATCACCCGCTAACAACTCGTCGTTACTATCGCCAGATCGCTTACTAGGCCTCACGCAGGGCCGTCGATGGACGGAGTTGCCCATGCGCTTGCTGACGATCGGTGACAACACGATCGATCGCTATCGAGGAGCGATGACGGGTGAACGTGTGGGAGGCAATGCCCTCAATGTGGCCATGAACCTCGCGTTGGCGGGGTATTCCGTTGTCTACGCGGGGGCCGTGGGCAGTGACGATGCGGGCGATCACGTGGTCGATGTTCTCCGGTCCGTCGGAATCGACACGAGCCATGTGGTTCGTTCGCATCTGCCGACAGCATCGACCGATGTGCGCGTCCTCGAGTCAGGCGAGCGCGTGTTCGAAGCTGAGCACTACGGCGCCACGGGCGAGTACCGGCCTGATGGCCGATTGCTCGCGAGCGTGGGTCCGGTCGACGCGATTCATCTTGGCTATCTAGCTGATGTGGAACTTCTCTACCCGGCGTTAGCGACGACCAATGCCCTGGTCAGTCAAGACTGCGCGGTCACTCCTCAACGAGGTGCGCTGGGCATCGCGTTCATTTCTGGAGGCGACGGAGACTCGCAGGTGGCGCGCTCGTTAGCCGAAAGCGCGGTCGCTCAGGGTGCCGCACTCGCGGTTGTCACCCTCGGGTCTGCGGGAAGTGCGGTATACGACGCAGCCGATTGGTACGAGTGCGCTGCCGCCCCTACGATCGTCGTCGACACTACGGGAGCGGGAGACAGTTACATTGCTGAGTTCATCGCTCAACGCTGCAACATCGTCGACATCGAGACGGCGATGAGGGCGGCCAGCATCGCTGCTGCCGCGACGTGTTCGCACTGGGGTGCGTGGGCAACTGTGAATCCTGGGAACCTGTGATGGCCGCGCGGAAGGGAACTGATCGGCGTGAGCCGGCTCGTCCTGAGCCGACGGTGCCGGAGACGCGACAGTCATCGCGGGTCGAGCACATGCGCGCGATTTTGGTTGAGTACTTTGCGGCCGAAGGTTTCGCCGCGGGTGATCGACTTCCCAGTGAAGAGAAACTCGCGGCCATTGGTGGCGTAGGTCGCTCCACCACTCGCGAGGCGCTGAAGTTACTTGAGCAAGAAGGACTGGTCACCTCGCATCAAGGCAAGGGTCGGTTCCTCTCGTCGCTTGGGACATTGCGAGTCGAGCGGCCGATCACGCGTTACGAATCTCAAACCGACTTGCTCGGAAATCTCGGAGTCAGTTTCGAGACGGTGACGTTGTCGGTGAAGGAAGTGCCGGCCTCAAAGTTGGTGAAGGCCGAGTTGGGGTTGGAGCCGGCGTCGACGGTTATCCGCATAGAGCGGCTGCGTTCATCGAAAGGTGAGCCGCTGATCTACACCGTGTGCCACATTCCGCGCTGGTGTATTGAAGGCCCCATCAAGCACGTGAATTGGGCCGGGTCGCTCAACGATCTCCTTGCAGCGCAAGGACTTGCACCTGCCTCATCCATTGCCCGGATGACCGCAACGACGCTCGACGCCGAGGTCAGTGAGGCCTATTCACTAGGTGAATGGCCGCTGTGGCTGCTGATCGAGGAAACGGTGGTTACCGATCGTGGTGAGCGGGTCATGCACGCCTTGGATTACCACCGAGGCGACCGCTTTGCTTTCAACGTCCTGCGTCGTCCGTGAGTCGGGTAACACCATGGCCGGCAGCTAACGGTTTCATCCCCCCTCCCCCTTCCCCTTCCCCTCCC
>CAIYMF010000081.1 GCA_903927265.1 uncultured bacterium
CACACCTCGTTCTAAGCGGTCGGGGAATTGCCTCCATTCTACCTGCCATTCCGGCGCATCCCCGCATGCTCAGTAGCCCTGGCGTGTGACGATGGACGCATGGGGGATCAACAAGAAACTGAGGCGCACGAGTCGCCACCGGTGCAGGCAAAACCGCGCCGCCGCTGGCTGCGACGCACGGCGTGGATCGCGGTCGCCCTCGTACTGCTCAGCGGCGTCTGGCTGGCAGTCACGGGGTTCTTGGCCTACCGCGAATCGCAGAAACTCACCGACAATCTGCGTGCTGCTGAAACGGCCGCGCGCGAAGCGAACCTGTCGGCACTTGCCGACTCACTGCCGGAAGCACGCGACTCAGCGCACCGCCTGCAACTGCTGACGTCGGGTCCGGTGTGGTGGGCGGCCGCTCACGTACCCCTCGTGCCGTATGTGGGTCCGAGCGCAAGCGCCGTGCGCGAACTCGCCTCAGTAGGCGACGATCTCTTCACCGCCGCCGCACCCTTGCAAGAGCCATTGCAATCGGTCGCGGCCGGCAATCTGCGCACTCCCGATGGCGCCCTGAACCTTGAACTCTTACAGCAATCGATACCGGCCCTGCGAGAAACCGCAACCGCTGTAACCCAAGCACAGCAACGCCTATCGGCCATCAACACCAAGGTACTGCCGGCCCGACTCGGTAAGCCCATCAAGCAACTGCGCACGCAACTACCCACCTTCGTACCGCTCGCCAACTCTCTCGCTGATGCTGCCGAACGCGTACCTCCGCTACTCGGAGCCGACGGTCCGCGCACATGGCTCGTACTGCTGCAGAACCCCGGTGAAGCGCGTGGCACCGGCGGCTTCATCGGCGGCTACGCTCTCGTCACCGCCGACCACGGCAAGATCACCATCGACAAAGTGGGCGCCAACGACGAACTTGTCGCACACCAACCCATCGACTACTCCGCACTGCCCGCCGACACCCGCTCGCTGTGGGGTCGCGACCTCGCCGAATGGCAGTCAATCAACCTCTCGCCCCACTTCCCCTACACCGGGCAGCTCGCGGTGCAGGGCATGAAGCAGATCGGCACCCCCATCGACGGAGTGATCGCAGTCGACCCGCAAGTGGTGTCGGTGTTGCTCGCCGCCACCGGCCCCGCGACCGTCGGCGGCCGCACAATTACCGCCGACACCGCTGTGGATTACGTCACACGGCAGGTTTATGTCGATCAAGGTGACGGGGTGAAGAAGGACCAAGCGCTGCTCTCACTCTTTACCCAAACGTTGCAACGACTCACGAACGGCTCGGTCGATTTGCCCGTTCTCATGCGCGGTTTGGCGCAGAGCGTCGACGGCCATCACCTGCAGGCCTACAGCACCGACAAGGCCGAGCAGACGTGGCTTGAGAGCACTCCCGTGGGCGGAGTCATCAGCAGCGAGCCCGGTCCGCATGTGGTGATCGCACTCAATAACGGTGCCGGCAACAAGATCGACGCGTTCATTCACACCAGCGCCACATACGAATATGGAAAGTGCCCCGGACGGGCGTACCAATTCAGCAACCTCAGTCTCACTCTGGCCAATCAGGCTCCGACTGACGGACCCGAATACATGCTGAACCCCGACATCAGGGCACACGTCGGGCGCGCCGTCTCACGCATGTTGGTCGAGATCTACGCTCCGGTCGACTCGTTCCTGCTCGAGGCCACCGTCAACGGCAAGCCCGAACCCATCGGAAACGGCACCGATCGCGGCCACCCCGTGTGGCGCTTCGAGTTGCACGTCGACCGCGACGCCTCGCGCACCCTGGCGCTGAAGTTCAGTGAGCCCACGGTGAAGGGAGCCACCGCCACGCTGCAGGTTCCGTCAATGGTGGTACCTGCAACCGTGTCGGTGACTCCCAGCACAGACTGTGCGGCGTAACTAGCGAACCGAGATTCCAACCACCGACGTAGTGGGCGACAACTTGCCCGCGGCATTGGTCACGCGCACACTCACGTAGTAATAGCCACGAGCGAGACCCACAAAATTGGCGCCATTGCGGGTGGTCTCAAGCGAGCGCACCCTTTGGTTCCCGCTCTTGGTCACGTAGGCGGTCCAGTATGCGAATGGCGAGCCACCGCAATCGCAGTTTGATGACCAGCTCAAGGTGATGCGCCCAGAGCCCGGCGACGACGCACGGAAGCTCATTGGTGCGCTAGGCGCCCGAGCAACCACCTGCACGGTGACACTGGCCGACTGACCTTCACACGCGCCGGAGGCAGTAGATGCGTTGGCGTGGTAAAAACCGGCCGTTGAAAATTCGACAGAGGCATAGGCCCATCCACTCGCGTTCGCCGTCGACGTCTTCACCACAACGCCCGGAACGCGGAAGGTCACTACACAGCCTGGCTTCACCCGGCTCACGCTAAACGACACGCTTTGGCCGGTGGTACGCGACGACGACGATGCCGACATCGCCATATTGGTGCCCGGCGGATACGCCTGGGCTACGGGAATTACGGCTAATGATGCCGCGAAAATACCAACGGAAATACCGATCGAAATCATTCGGGATGAATGTTTCATAGTGACCCCCTTGTCACGCTCACCGTACGCCTGATGGCCACAGAGAGCAATGACAGCAACGATTTTGGGTCGTGACATCAACATGCCTTCTCCGAGCTCGCCCGCCTTTTCAACCCGTTCGTATTCTTATTCGCATTAAGCAGTTCCTATACTCTTAATAAAGCAAGCCTTACCTAACATGAAGCGTTCCTAAACTATGCGGAAACACCTTCAAAGGCGGTTACCGGCGGGATACAGTGAAATCCGAAGAGTGAGTGCGCTAACACACATCATGTTCGGGGGAACATGTCATGGGAGATTTGCTCGCAGCAGCGGCCGAGGCCGATCCTCATACAAGCACTGTCGAAGAGGCTCCTGCCTCAATGTCTGACACCGCACGCGAAGTGCTGCATACGTCCGCTCGTCGCTTGGCCCCGTCCACATTGCGGGTTGCCCAGATGGGCATCGACTGTGTCTCCTACCTCGTTGCGGCTGTTCTTGCGGTCTGGCTACGGCTCGACTTTTCGCCAACCGTTGAGGAGATCTGGGGCGCGCTGCTCATCGGATCGGTCATGGCGATGGGGCAGATCATCGTCGGCACCACGCTGGGGCTCTACCGCGGTCGTTACCGCTACGGCTCATTCGACGAGGTATTCGGTGTATTAAGCACAGCGGTGGTCGTTGCCACCGCCACTTGGATCTTCGTCTTGCTGGCTCACATTTCGTTCGTGCCGCGCTCCACTGCGTTCGCCACCGGAGTCGTCGCTCTCATCGGCATGCTGGCTTCCCGCTTCCTGGTGCGCTGGTGGCGCACGCACCGCCTGCAGTCACAGCACACCCAAGCAACCATCATCATTGGCGCCGGTCAAAATGGTGAGCGGCTGGCACGCGGAATGACCCGCGACGACGGCGCCGACTACCGCGCCATCGGCTTCCTCGATGACGACCCCGACAAGCGCCGACTGCACATGCACGGAGTACCCATGCTGGGTCGCACCAGCGATCTGGCCGCGGTGCTCAACCGCACCGGCGCCAAGATCGTGGTGGTCGCCATCGCACGCATCGAGGCATCACAACTTCTTAAGTTCAACACCGTGTGCAAGCAAGCCGGCGCCAGGCTGCGCGTGCTGCCCAGCATCTCTGAAATCGCCGGTGGCGCAGTCACTTTGGGCGACGTGAGTGACGTGAGCGATGAAGACCTGCTC
>CAIYMF010000082.1 GCA_903927265.1 uncultured bacterium
ACCGCGGTGGGTCCGTTGGAGAAGCCCAAGGTCAAGTTGGGCGGTGGCGGTGGCGGGTGCAACATCTCGGCCACCATCGGTCAACTCACTCTGTGGACGACGCGGCACCGCTCAGGTCGCACGTTGGTCGACAAGTGCGACTTCATCACCGACATTGGGCATCGCACCCCGGCCGGTAACCGAGCAGAACTCGGATACACCGGTGGCGGCCCGCAGTGGATGGTGACCGAACTCGCCGTCTTTGACTATGACGACGAAGGTCGCGCGCGACTGGTTGAGGTTTTCTCGGATGTCGATGTCGAGACGGTGCGCACGGCAACCGGGTTCGAGTTCACTACGGCCGACGAGGTGAAGACCGTCGCGCCGCCTACGTGTGCCGAGCTCGCGATCGTGCGTGGTATCGACCCGCTCGGGGTTCGAAAGTCGGAGTTCGACCCGGCCGAACTGGCCCGCACCTACGATCACGTACATGACCCGGGGTGCAGTTGCTGACATGAGCCGGTCGCTGCGGCAGGTGCTCGATCCTGCGCGGGTTGCGGTAGTGGGTGCCTCCGCCACTGAAGGCAGTCCGGGATTTGTACTGTGGCGCAATCTGCGGTCTTTCCCCGGTGAGGTGGTGCCGGTGAGCCGCCGCGCCTCGGAGATTGATGGGGTGACGGCCTACCCGAGTCTGTGCGATGTGCCGGGCACGATCGATCTGGCGGTGGTCGCGGTGCCAGCCGCATCCACGCTCGATGTCGTGCGCGATGCTGCGGCCGCCGGTGTCGGCGCGTGCGTCATCGTGAGCGCGGGTTTTGCCGAGACGGGGCCGGAGGGTGCAGAACTTCAGAACGAACTCGTTCGGGTGGCGCGCGATGGCGGCGTTCTCCTCGTTGGCCCGAATTGCCTCGGGGTGCAGAACTGCGATGTCCCCCTCAATGCGTCGTTGGCGGCGGGCACTGCGGTGGGTGGCGGCGGTATCAGCGTCATCACACAGTCAGGGTCGTACGCAATGGCGCTGCATGCGTTGTCGGCCGACGAAGGCGTGGGATTCGCAGTCGCGTATTCATCGGGCAATCGCTGCGATGTCGACGATGCCGAAGTTATCGATCATTTGCGCGCTGATGAGCGCACTCAGGTGATCTGCGCCTTTCTCGAATCACTCGGCGACGGCCGGCTCTTCCTTGACGTTGCTCGACGAACGACTCGGGTGAAGCCGATCGTGCTCACCGCGGTCGGACGATCGGAAGCGGGATCGCGTGCGGCGGCCTCGCATACCGCGGCACTCGCTTCGAATCGCCGCACCTGGGATGACGTGCTGTCGGGCGCGGGCGTCACGGTGACGCGATCAGGTTTGGAAATGCTTGACGCGGCGCGAGCGCTGCGAGGGCAACCGCTTGCTGCGGGCATGCGCGCAGCGATCATTACCAACTCCGGCGGCACGGGAACCGAGTTGTCTGATCTGCTGGCCGATGAAGGAATTGAAGTTCCGGAGCTTTCCGCTCACCTGCAAGCCGAACTCGCCGAACTCCTTCCGGCCTACGCGAGCGCAGCGAATCCCGTTGATATCACACCGATTTGGCCGCGATTTGCTGAGCTGTATCCGGCGGTGCTTGAGGCACTGGCACACAGTGGCGAGGTCGACATCGTGATTCCGGTGTTGTTGCACCGATCGGCCGAGAATCCCGAGGTAGCGCGCGCGATTGTCGAGTCGGTTACAGGATTGCGTGCCGAGGGTTGCGACGTACCCGTGTTCGTGTGTTGGGTGGCTCGTCGTTCAGCCTGGCCGGTCACGGCGGTGCTGCATGAAGCGGACATCCCGTGTTTCGAGTGGCCCGCTCGCACTGCGAAAGCAGTGGGCCATGCAGCGCGGTACGCGCAGTTCCGTCGCTCGGTTGCTGGAGATGTTCACGACGTGCCTCGAGAGCCACGCGAACTTCCGGTGGGCGTCGGTGTTGACGCGATCGTCACGCGTGACTTTCTTGTGGCGAATTCCATTCCGGTGGTCGACACCATCGCATGTGCGACATCGGACGAGGCGGTCGTGGCAGCAACAACATTCGGCTTTCCGGTCGTCGCCAAGGTCGACCACCCATCACTGCTCCACAAGAGCGATGTGGGTGGTGTTCGAGTCGGACTCGCCAACGAAGCTGCCGTACGTGCCGCGACAGACGAACTGCTCGCGCTTGCTGACGGAGCACGAGTGTTGGTGCAACCGCAGCGCACCGGGCTCGAACTCGTGGTCGGCGGAATCGACGAGCCCACATTCGGACCCGTGGTGGCGTTTGGCCTCGGGGGAGTTCTGGTGGAGGTCCTCGATGACGTGTCATTCGCGGGAGCACCCTTGAGTGCGCGCGACGCGCAGATGCTCATCTCTGCCCCTCGAGGCTCTGTCGTTCTTGACGGCGTGCGCGGATCGCGGCCCGTAGATCGCGCGGCGGTCGAGGCGTTGGTGCGAGCGGTTGGCGACCTCCTCGCCACCTACCCCGACATCGCTGAACTTGATCTCAACCCGGTGATGGCCGACGCGAATGGTTGCGTCGCTGTCGACGCGCGACTCATTCGGCGGTAACTCGCCCTAAGAGGACGAAGGAATTCGGGCGAATTTCGCCCCATGGGGGTCAAGGTTGCACCACGATTGGGCTTGATCGGGTGAAGCGAGTGCACTTCGCGAGAGCCTAGGTTCGAAGTACGTTCCCCAGTGGGCCCAGGAGGCTTCATGAAGATCGGCACTCAGGACATCCTGCTTCCCACCACGATGGTCGGAAACTACCCCAATCCGCGTTGGTACGACGGCCACTCGTTTGCACAGTTTCCCAAGGGCGAATTCATTTACGACGCCATCAGCCGCGAGGCGTTCGACGACGCGGTGGGCTCGATCGTGCGCGACCAGGAGTATGCCGGTCTCGACATCATCAGCGACGGCAAGGTTTACGGCGGCGATTCGCCCTACGGAACCATTCTGTACCACTACGTCGAGCGGATGACCGGCTACAAGACCTCCGGACCGCCCATCGGTTTGCCCATTTACTCCACGCTCTACAGCCCGACTGTTGTCGGTGAAGTGCGGCGTGAGTACTCGTTCCACATGGCCAACCTCCGGGCTGTGCGCAAGGCTACGAAAAAGCCGGTGAAGGTCTCGTATGTGGGCATGCAGGTGTTGGCAGCTGCGAGTACCAACGAGTACTACCCCGAGGTGCGCGACCTTGCGATGGCGATCGCCAAGGCGTTCAACGAAGACTTCAAGGAGCTTGCCGACAACGGGTGCGACATCATTCAGATCGACGAATTCGTGTGGCCGTATGGGATGGGTGACTGGGAGATCGAGGTCTTCAACACGGCCGTCGAAGGTGTCGGCTGTCAGATCTGGACGCACACGTGTTGGGGCAACTACTCAGGCACGCCAGGCTATTTCCCCGATGATGCCGAAACCGAATTCGGCGCGTGGGTACTCGACCAGCGTCCCGGCGATGCGCCTGCGCCCGAGCGTGCGCGCGCGATCTTCCCGCACGTGCTTGGCGCGAATATGGACGCGCTGAACTACGAGGTGGGTCGTACCGGTGAAGACGACCTCGAACCATTGCGCGAGAACGGCTGGAACAAGGACTTCGTCGCCGGCGTCATCGACGTGAAGAGCACCGTGACTGAGACGGCCGACGAAGTGGCCGATCGTATTCGCACCGTGCTCAAGTATGTGCCGGCCGAGAAGTTGGGCCTCACCACTGACTGCGGTCTGATCAACCTTCCTCGCATGATCGGTCAAGGAAAGTTGCGTGCGCTGGCCAATGGCGCGGCGATTGTGCGTAAGGAACTCACTGCCTAAGCCCGACAGGTCGCCTGCAATTCCTTCCACACGGGAGTGCAGGCTAGTGGCTTCGTGGTCTCGATGGCACTGACGAGCTGGCGCACCGCTTCGACAACGGCGTCGGGTGCGTCTTTCTGAAGTTCGTGACCCGAGTGGGCAGTCACGTGAATCGAATCGGATGACAGTGTGAGGTTTGCGCGTTGCCCACGCAGCCACTCATCCGTGACATCAGCTGGTTGTCCGTAGTCAGGGCCGTCGAGGCGATTGGCCTCAGGGCGCGAGGCGGTTAAGACGATGAGAGGCAAGTCCCGCAGCGGTGGGCCTCCGTGGGTGGCCCGTGAACTGGCGGCGAGGTCAATCACGGATGTTGCTTCGACCCACACCTCACCGAGCGTTGGGTCATAAGGTGTCACACTCTCCGCGAGGAGCACGCCGGCGATTTCCCGACGATGCTGCGCGACGAATGCGCGGGCGATCAGGCCGCCGTAGGAGTGTCCGATGACGAGATAAGGGCCGTGCTCACCGCTGGCAGTGAGTGCTGCCTCGAGTTCGACGGCGTGGCGCCCCGCGTCGACCGGGTCACGACCGTCCTTGCGGGGCGGGCTGTGGCCGAGACCGGGCCTGTCGTAGATGCAGGTGCGAGTGATGCCCTGAAGTTGCGAAAGCAGAGGTAGCCAATCCCGCGTTGAGCTGCCGAGTCCCGGAATGATCAGCGAGGTGACGGAACCACCTCCTGCGCACTGAACCCATTGAGTGACCCCTGCGGCCTTGACGAGACCACCTTCGTTGGGTGACGCGGAGGTGGGGGTTGGCCGAGGGCTCGGTGGCACATGCGACGTGGAAGTCGGAGAGGTAGTGGGCACGCCAACGATCGAAGGGGCGGCCGGGGTCGAGATTGAGCAGGCACACAACAGCGCGGTCGCTGCCGAGGCTAGCCCCCACTTTCGCCGGTTCACGCTTCCAGTCTGCCCCGATGGTCCTTCGATTTGACCCGCGGTGTGCCACACCGTGAGGGTGGACCCATGACGACAGCACTCATCACCGGACCCACCGCCGGCATTGGCCTCTCCTTCGCTCGACTTCTTGCTGCCGAGGGTTCCAATGTGGTGCTCGTTGCACGCGATGCGCAACGCCTCGAGCAATTGGCGAGCAACCTGCGCGCAACGTATGGCATTGAGGCTGAGGTGATCGCCGCCGATCTCACGGTGCGCGCCGACAGCGAGCGTGTCGAAGCGCGCCTCGCCGATGCCTCGCGCCCGATCGACATGCTCGTGAACAACGCTGGCTTCGGCATCAACGCGTTCTTCGGGGACTCCCCGATCGATGACCAGCAGCGCATGCTCGACGTGCTGGTCACTGCGGTGATGCGGCTGACTCATGCTGCCGTTCCTGGCATGGTCGAGCGTGGTTCGGGCTCGATCATCAATGTCGGAAGTGTCGCCGCATGGATCGCGGGCGGCACCTATAGCGCCGCAAAGGCGTGGTGCACCGTGTTCAGCGAGTCACTCGACCGCGAACTTTCAGGAACCGGCGTACACGTCACTGTTGTCGCCCCCGGATTCACGCACACCGAATTCCATCAACGGGCCGAGATGGACATGCAGGGATTGCCGGAGTTCATGTGGCTTGATTCCGATGCCGTTGCGGCTGCGGGGCTTAAGGCAGTGCGTCGTGGACAGGCGGTGAGTGTGCCGAGTGCGCAGTACAAGACTCTCTCGCTGCTCGCGCAGTACCTTCCGCGGCCGTTGGTGCGTGCTGCGAGTGGTTCGCGTCCCAACGAGCGCAATCGTCGCAAGGGTTAAGTAGCAGCGGCGGCGATCACTGCGTCGCTGATGTCGCCGCTTGTGACCTGCCAGCCGCGCAACTGTGCCTGACGCGCCATGTCCGAGTCGGCATCGCACACGCACGTCACGGGGGCGTCGGGCCAGTCGGTGGTGCGATGTTCGGCTGAGGGAAGCGGACCGTCGACCAGAACGTAGGCGCTCACAGGTCGACGTGACGCGCGCGCCGCGAACCCGACGGTGGGTACCAGTGCCGTTGCGGCACCGTAGGCGACCAGCACGATCGGCTGTTGTAACTCGCGCAGGGCCATCGCCGTATGCGCCACCCAGAACACTCCGACGGCGGGTGGCACGAGAGTCACGTCCCGTCTTTTCGCGGCCAGAGACGCTGCCCATTCTGGAGTCGCCTCACCATCAGCGGATGGGCAGATAACGACGGTCACGTCCCCAGCCTGTCGTACTCGCCTAGCGAACCGCCCCCTCGCCCGCACCCTTCCGCGCGATTCCTACACAGAAGCTTGATTTGGAGCCGAATTTGCTGCATCCACGTAGGAATCGCCGAGGTGGGACCCCCTAGGCTGCAGCACATGAGCGAATCATCTGCCCCCACGCCCGCCTGGAATGCACTGCGCGAAGAGATTCTCGCCAAGGCCGTGGTTCACGGAAAAGTGATTCTGTCGAGCGGTCGCGAGGCCGACTACTACGTCGATCTGCGTCGCGTGACGCTCGACAGCGTGGCTGCACCTCTCGTGGGTGAGGTGATGCTCGAAGCGACCTCGCACCTTGAGTACGACGCGGTCGGAGGGCTCACTCTTGGTGCCGATCCCGTCGCCACGGCAATGATGCACGCCGCACATGCTCAAGGTCGTCGACTCGACTCGTTCGTCGTGCGCAAGGCCGAAAAGGCGCACGGTTTGCAGCGCCGCATCGAAGGCCCGGACGTTGCCGGCCGACGTGTACTTGCGGTTGAAGACACCTCAACCACCGGTGGTTCGGTACTGACTGCGGTTGAGGCATTGCAGGAAGCCGGCGCCGAGGTTGTGGCTGTTGCCGTGATCGTCGATCGCGGTGCTGGGCCTACGGTTGTTGAGGCTGGATTCGACTACCTCACCGCGTACTCGTTGGCCGATCTAGGCCTCTGAGTCGCGCGTCAGCCTTCGTCGCTCGATGCAGTGAGTGGCGCATCCTTGCGGTGACGGAGGTACTCGATCGCGATGGGGATCAGGCTCACCAGCACGACGAGAATCAGCACGAGGTCGATGTGGCCGCGCACCCAGTCGTTCTTGCCCAAGAAGTACCCCAGAATCGTGACGCCGCACGCCCAGAGCACTGCGCCGATCAGTGAGTAGGTGGCGTACTTGCGGAAGTCCATACGGCCTACACCGGCGATCGCCGTGATGAAGGTGCGCACGATCGGAACGAAGCGCCCAAGAATGATCGCGGGTGCGCCGTAACGCTCGAAGAATTCGTGGGTTCGGTCGACGTACTCTTTGCGGAAGAACTTTGAGTCGGTCTTGTTGAACAGCTTGGGTCCGACCGCGGCGCCGATCCAGTAGCCCACGAGGTTTCCGACGAAGGCCGCAATGGCGAGGATCAGGCACGTGAGCCACAGGGGAGTCGCGATGATTGCAGTTCCAACCGACAGTCCGGTCATGAACAACAAACTGTCACCTGGCAAGAAGAAGCCGATCAGCAAACCGCACTCGGCGAAGATGATTGCGGTCACCGCAGCCAGAGCCCACGGGCCGAGTTGCGTGATGATGTATTCGGGGCTCAGCCACTGGGTGAGGCCGGCAATAATCGCGAGTGAGGTCACGGAACGAGGTTAGACCGAGTCGGGGTCGGCCTCGGTGTCCGCCCCACCAGAGCGTGAAGTTCGCCAGCGGCGGACGAGTGCGCGGATTCCGACGAACACCATGTAGATCAGCGAAATGGTGATGAAGAAGCCGGCGATCGCGAAGGAAATAGTGCGCACGACGGGATTGGCGGCTGCGAAGTAGCCCATGGCGGTAATACCGACAGCCCACACTAAGGCGCCGATGATGTTGGCGCTCAGGAACTTGTAGTAGTCCATCTTTGCGACGCCCGCAGCGAAGGGGATGAAGGTGCGCACCCACGGGATGAAGCGGGCCACGATCACCGAGAGATAGCCCAGTCGTTCGTAGAACGCTTCGGCTCGAGTGAGACCCGAACTCCACATGGGGCGCTTGCGCGACTCAACCCACGGACGACCCAACTTGCGGCCCAGCACGTACCCCACTTGGTCGCCCACAAATGCCGCAAGGAAGCTACCGACCAGCAGCACGATGATGTTGACCGCACTTCCGGGGGTTCCAGCGATCAGGCCGGCGGCGAAAATGACTGAGTCGCCAGGAAGCAAAAAGCCAACAAGGAGGCCAGATTCCACGAAGATGAAGGCCCAGGTGACGAGGTAAACGCCCCATGCCGGCAGCGAATCCATCGCTGGCTGAAGGGTGAGGGCGATCACAGGCACGTGCCCCACCCTAGGACGGCCGTAGAGTTTCGCACGTGGAGGAGTCATCCGATCGTGAAGTAGGCGTGGGGCCGTACCCCCCGCCGTGGCCTGACGATCCCCGATTCGACCCAGCGCTGCTAGCCGAAGGCGATCGCCGCAATGTGGCCGACCACTATCGCTACTGGACCGTGGAAGCCATTACTACCGATCTTGACCAACATCGTCACGCCTTTCACGTCGCAGTCGAAAACGTTGAAAGCGACATGAACATCGGTTCGATCGTGCGATCAGCGAATGCCTTCCTTGCCTCCGAGGTGCACATCGTCGGTCGACGTCGCTGGAATCGTCGCGGCGCAATGGTGACCGATCGCTACCAGCATGTGCGCCACCACGAAGACGTTGACACGTTCCTGCAGTGGGCGGGTGACGCGGGCGTTGTGGTGATCGGAATCGACAATGTGCCTGGCTCGGTAGCGATTGAAGAGGCGGTCATTCCGCGCAACTGCGTGCTTCTGTTCGGGCAGGAAGGCGCAGGACTGTCTGCGGAGGCCCAAGCGCAGTGCGAGTCGATTCTGCACATCACGCAATTCGGATCGACTCGCTCGATCAATATCGGCGCAGCGGCCGCGATCGCCATGCACTCGTGGGTGCGTCAGCATGTGCCGTGGTCAGAGCAGTGAGTACTGAACCGTCGCCTGAGAAGGAAGCACGTCGGGCGCTGATGCGTAATCGTCAGTACCGCCGGTTCTTCGTTGCTCGCACCATCAGCAACGTTGGAAACGGCATTGCGCCAATCGCGTTGGCATTCGGTGTGCTCGCCCTGCCCGGAAGCTCGCCGACATCACTGAGCATTGTGCTGGCGGCGCAGGCACTTCCACTCGTCGTCATGCTGCCTTTCGGGGGCGTGGTGGGCGACCGACTCGGTCGCGCGCGAGTGATCGCCACCACCGACATCATTCTGAGCGGCGTTGTGTTGACGATCGCTGCGCTGTTCTTGACCGGGAACGCCACGGTTCCGCTGCTCGCGGTCCTCAGTTTCTTCGCTGGCGTTCTCAACGGATTCTGGTTTCCTGCCTTCGCCGGACTCGTTCCCGATGTGGTGCGTAATGAGGAGCATTTGCAGTCGGCGAATGCGTACGTGAGCGTCGCATCGAATGCAGGGCTCATCGTAGGAAGCGCCATCGGCGGCATTCTGGTGGCGGCATTCGGAGCGGGCATCGCGATTGCGATTGATGGGTTGTCGTTCCTCGTTGCGGGTCTCCTCGTTCTCTCGATCCGTCATGTGTCGCTTCCTCAGAGTTCAGGCGAGTCGGTTGTCGGTGACCTTGTTCATGGCTGGCGGGTATTTACGTCGATGCGCTGGGTCGTCATCATCGTCGCGGCGTTCAGCGTGGTGGTCATGGTGATGCGTGGTGCTGAGGAAGTGATGGGCCCGGTTCTTGCCACTCAGGAATACGGAGGCGCCGCGGGATGGGCAGTCGTACTCGGATCAATGTCGGTCGGCCTTCTAGTTGGCGCGGTGGTCTCCTCGCACATACGCACCCAGCGCCCATTGGTGGTGGCCATCCTCGGCAGTCTCGCGCTACCGCTGTGGTTGGTGACGCTTGCATTCGCCCTGCCACTCGCGGTCGTTGCTGCGTTCGCATTCATCTGGGGAATAGCGTTCGAAGTGATGAGCGTGCTGTGGTTTACCGCCCTTCAATCGAATGTCCCTCGCGAGGCTCTCTCACGCGTGAGTGCGTACGACCTCATGGGCTCGCTGATGTTCGGCCCGATCGGATTGGCTCTGGCTGGACCGCTCGTGTCGATCATCGGACTGCAAGAGGCGTTCCTCATCTCAGCAGCGGTGATCACCATCGCCCTGCTGCTGGCGCTGATTCCCAAATCAGTGCGGGGTCTGCGCTCCGGTAGCCCGGCACCGATGACCGGTTGACCGTTCGCCTCGGAACTCTGCGAGAATGGGGCTTCGCCGATCCGCTCGATGCAGGGAGACTGTGCCATGCCTATCGCCACGCCTGAGGTCTACAACCAGATGCTCGACCGTGCGAAGGCTGGTGCCTTCGCCTACCCGGCCATCAACTGCACGTCGTCGCAGACGATCGTGGCTGCGCTGCGTGGCTTCGCTGAGGCCGAGAGCGACGGCATCATCCAGGTGTCGTGGGGTGGCGCAGAGTTCGCATCGGGGCAGGGCGTCAAGAGCATGGTCGCTGGTGCCACTGCGTTGGCTGAGTTCGCCTACTCGATCGCAAAGTCGTACGACGTCAACATCGCGCTGCACACTGACCACTGCCCCAAAGACAAGCTCGACGGCTACATGCGCCCGTTGATCGACATCTCCCTCGAGCGCGTCGCACGCGGTGAACTTCCGCTGTTCCAGTCGCACATGTGGGATGGCTCGGCCGTGCCGCTGGAAGAGAACCTCGATATTGCTGAAGAACTGCTCGACAAGTGCCACCGTGCCAACATCATCATGGAACTTGAAATCGGCGTTGTCGGTGGCGAGGAAGACGGTGTCGAAGCGACGCACGACGCGAAGTTGTACTCCACGGCCGAGGACGGTCTTGAGACCGCGGCGAAGTTGGGCCTCGGCGAGCGCGGGCGCTACATGGTCGCCGCAACGTTCGGCAACGTGCACGGCGTTTACAAGCCTGGCAACGTGGTGCTCACCCCGAAGATCCTCGACGAAATCCAGAAAGCTGTCGGCGCTAAATACGGCAAGGACAAGCCGTTCGACTTAGTCTTCCACGGCGGTTCAGGGTCGCTTCTCAGCGAGATCCGCGAAGCCCTCGACTACGGCGTTGTGAAGATGAACGTCGACACCGACACGCAGTACGCGTTCACGCGTCCGATCGTCGACCACATGTTCAAGAACTACGACGGTGTGTTGAAGATCGACGGCGAGGTCGGCAACAAAAAGCAGTACGACCCACGCGCCTACGGCAAGGCCGCTGAAGCCGGAATGGCCGCGCGCGTCGTGGAGGCCTGCAACGACCTCCGCTCTGTCGGCACTCGGATGAAGTGACGGACACCCTGTGACTATCGAGACGAACCTGCTGGGCGGACCCGACCCCACGCTGCTGCCACCCGATGCTGGCGCCGCTGCGCTGGATGCGGGTACCGACCCCGACCTCGTGGCGCGCGAGTTTCCTGCGTCGAGTTTGGTGTGGGCAGTGCTGGCCGATCAGACGTGGGCCGAATCGCGCGTTATCGAGTCGTACGCGTACGCGCGCGTTGGCTATCACCGCGGCCTTGACCTGCTGCGCCGCAACGGCTGGAAGGGCTACGGGCCGGTTCCTTGGGAGCACGAGCCGAACCGCGGGTTCCTTCGCTGCCTGGCCGCATTGAGTCGCGCGGCCCAAGCCATCGGCGAAGACGACGAGGCAACGCGCTGCGCGGTCTTCCTGCGTGACTCCTCAGCAACAGCCGCTACTGCACTGGGCGTTTAGCGCGTGACGTCATCCGACGTCGTCATCGTTGGCGGTGGCATCAGCGGAATTGCTGCTGCCGTCGAACTCGCTCGGGCGGGGGTTCCAGTAGCGGTCCTCGATCGCGGACGACGTCTTGGCGGGCGCATGGCCGTTCGCACAGTGCGCGACACCGAGACAAAGTGGGACGGTCATCCGGTTGATGTGGGCGCTGGATTCTTCACCGTGCGTGAGCCGCTATTCGCTGCGCAGGTCGACGACTGGGAACGGCGTGGGCTCGCCTATCCCTGGACTGACACGCTCGGAGTCGCCGGGCCCGAAGGGCTCACCCACTTCACCTCGGGCGTGATGCGTTGGTCGGCGCCCGCGGGTCTGCGTTCGTTGGTCGACGACCTCGCAGAGTCGATTCCGTCAGCCGACCTCCGCTCTGATCACGAAGTGCACTCGGTGAGGGTGTCCAACGGTGGTGTTCTTGTCGACGAAGTGTCAGCGAAACTCGCGTTGCTGTGCGGCCCTGATCCTCAGATGGCCCGCATCCTTGCGCAACAGAGTGAACTTGATGAGGTCCGCGCCACTCTGGTCTCGGTCGACTGGGAGCCGGTGCTCGCGCTGACCGCTGTGTACGAAAAACGTTCGTGGCCAGAGATTTCCGGAGTGTTTGTCAATGGCAGTGACGAGCTCGGTTTCATCGCAGACGATGGATCGCGCCGGGGTGACATGGCACCGGTGCTGGTGGCACATTCCTCGAGTGCTCTCGCCGCGCAGCACCTCGACAACCCACAAACTGCCGCCCCCGCGATGATCGCCGCCATGCACCGCATCCTGGGAGTCACCGCAGAACCGCTGCAGGTTCATGTGCAGCGGTGGAGTCTGGCCCGCCCTATCTCGGGCCGCGACGAGCCGCACCTGCTCGATTCCACTCTCGGAATCGGCTGTGCGGGTGATGCGTGGCACGGTGGCCCGCGCATCGAGGCCGCCTGGCTTTCTGGGCAATCGCTCGGGCAGACTGCCGCTTCCGAGCTCACTTCAGGGTAGGCTCTCGGGGGAGTCCGGAACCCTGCGCTGCCAGCGCTATCGCGCTCCCGAGGGTGAGTCGCAGGAGGAGGCGAGCGTGCCTGCAATCGTGCTCGTAGGGGCCCAGTGGGGCGACGAAGGTAAAGGCAAAGCAACCGACCTGCTCGGTTC
>CAIYMF010000083.1 GCA_903927265.1 uncultured bacterium
CACCCGATCGCGGCGGATACTCATGACCCTCGACGCACTGTCAATGGGCTTCTTGGTGTGCGTGGGCGTCGACGCCGCACTCACCTTGCAGTTACCCATGATCTCGGCGATGTTCCTCGGCACCCTGACGGCAACCGGCGGCATCGTGCTGCGTGACGTGCTCGCCGGCACCGCGCCCTCACTGCTGCGCCCAGGTGTTTTGGTCGGAGTGGCCGCACTGTTGGGATCGGTGTTCTACGTACTGCTCGCCCACTTTGCCAACTGGCCGCAGGGAATCGAGCAATTGCTCACCGTGATCGTCGTGTTCTCGTTGCGTTTACTCGCAGCCTGGCGCGGCTGGCGTACTCGCCCCACCAGCGAACTCAGTGATCAATTGTGGGATCGCCTCACCCCCAGTTCCACGAGCGACTCCTAATGGTCAGCGCGTCCCTCGCTCTGTTCGCATCTGCTGTGCACATGGTCGATGTTCAACCACCCGCCAACTTGTTCAACCTTCCCTCGTATCTGGAAATCGTTGCTGTCACGACCGGAGCGCTCACCGGTGCCCTGCACGCCACGCACCGCAAACTCGATCCGATGGGTGTCATGGTGGTGGCGATCTGCACCGGTGTCGGCGGCGGCGCCATTCGCGATGTTCTGCTCAACAGCGGAATTCCAACGTTTCTGGTCAGCCCCACGTTGCTCGCAAACGCCATCCTCGCCGCTGCCGTCGCCACACTCTTCGCACGACCGATGCGACAATTCACTCCTGTCATGAGCATCGTCGACACGCTGGTTATTGGGGTGTGGGTCGTGATTGGCGTTCAAAAGGCACTGCTCGTTGGACTCAATCCCACAGCAGCGATGTTCGTGGGAGTCGTCGCGTGTAGCGGCGGAAGTCTGCTGCGCGATCTGCTCTGCAAGACCAAACCCGAAGTACTGCAGCCAGGCACGTTCTTCGCCGCTGCCGCACTCGCAGGCGCGGGCGCCTACATCGCGTGCGCCTTGCTGGGCGCTCCCACCTGGGTAAGCATCACCGCAACCATGGTGATCGCCACCGGGCTTCGCGCCGCGTCAGCCTTCTTCGGCTGGGAAACGCCGGTGGCTCCGGGCCTTACTGAGGCTGCGGCTGTCGCGCCGTCGACATGATTGTGGCCGAGCCGACAACGCGCGTTCCCGAGTACAACGCCACTGTCTGACCCGAGGCCACACCTCGCTCGGGCTCGATCAGCGACACCTCGACGCGATCACTCTCGTAGCGCACCGTTGCCGGCAATTCGCGCCCGTGCGCACGCATCTGTGCACCGACTGACTCGCCCTGCTCGGGAGCGGGGCCACACCAAATCGGCGATTCACCCACGATGAAGTCAACGCGCAACAACTGTTCAGGGCCCACCAGTACGGTGCGGCTCGACGGGTCGACTCCCACGACATAGCGTGGCGCACCATCTTCGCGTGGCTGCCCAAGGTTCAAACCCTTGCGCTGCCCCACCGTGAAGGCGTGCACACCCTCATGGGCGCCAAGTTCGTCGCCGGTTTCAGCATCAACGATGGCGCCCGGCTCAGCACCAATGCGTTCGCGCAGGAAGTCGCTGGTGCGACCGTCGGCAATGAAGCAAATGTCGTGACTATCGGGCTTGTCTGCGACGAGCAGCCCGCGTTCGAGGGCCATTCTTCGCACGTCGTCTTTGTGCAAAGGCCCGAGCGGGAACAGTGAGTGCACCAACTGTTCTTGGCGCAGCACTGAGAGCACATACGACTGATCCTTGGCGTCATCTGCCGATCGATGAAGCTCGACGAAATCGCCGTTGTCATGCAGCGTCGCGTAGTGACCGGTGGCCACCGCGTCGAAGCCTAAGTCGAGCGCACGATCGAGTACGGCCGCGAACTTGATTCGCTCGTTGCAACGCAAACACGGATTGGGTGTGCGTCCCGCCGCATACTCTGCGACGAAGTCGTCGATGACATCCTCTTTAAATCGATCAGCGAGATCCCAGACGTAGAAGGGAATGCCGAGCACATCAGCGACTCGACGTGCATCGCGCGCGTCTTCCAATGAACAGCATCCGCGAGCACCTTCGCGAAATTCGCGGGGATCGGGAGTGAGCGCGAGGTGCACCCCCACCACATCGTGCCCGGCCTCAACAGCGTGCGCGGCCGCCACGGCCGAGTCGACGCCACCGGAAAGCGCGGCGACAACCTTCACCCGGAATCGCCCACCGAACGTGACACCGGCCGGATGCGAGGGCGACCTGCACGACGCGCGCGATCAACCACCGGTGGTAGGGCTTCTAACAACTGGTCAACATCAGCTTGCGTTGAGGTCCAGCCCAGCGAGAAGCGCAACGACCCGCGTGCCAGTTCGGGATCGACCCCCATCGCCAGCAGGACGTGCGACGGTTCAGGTATTCCGGCGGTGCACGCCGAGCCGGTCGAGCACTCAACCCCGCGAGCGTCAAGCAACATCAGCAGAGCATCGCCTTCGCAGCCCGGGAACGAGAAGTGCGCGTGCCCTGGCAACCGGCCGGCAGGATCGCGATCTCCTGTGAGTACCGCGTCGGGCACTGCCTGCAGCACTCCGCGCACGAGGTTCTCGCGCAACGCACCGATTCTGATCGCCGAGTCTTCTCTCGCCTCAACAGCAGCAGCCAGTGCAGCAGCAAACCCGGCAATTCCGGGCGCATCCAGCGTGCCGGAACGACTGCGCTCCTGCGATCCACCGTGCAACACCGGCTCAAGCGTGCGGCCGCGCCGAGCCACCAAGGCACCCACACCATGGGGTCCGCCGACCTTGTGGCTGCTCACAGTGAGGGCGTCGAGTCCGAGCAGGGCAAAATCGAGAGGAATAGACCCCACGGCCTGAACAGCATCCGAGTGCACGGGAATCGAGGCCTCGCGGGCTAAGTCGACCACGGCAGCAAGCGGCTCGACGGTGCCCACTTCATTGTTGGCTGCCATCACGCTGATCAGTGCAATGGATGCTGGGTCGCGCTCGATCAACCCTGCCAGAGCAGTCAGATCGATGCGACCGACGGAATCGACGCCGATGAGATCGACGGCGGCTCCTTCATGCTCGCCGAGCCACAGCACCGGGTCGAGTACGGCGTGATGCTCAACAGCCGAGCACAGAACCCGCGTGCGATTCGCGTCCTCTGCCTGCCGGCTCCAGAACATCCCCTTGACCGCGAGGTTGTCACTCTCAGTACCGCCCGAAGTGAAGACGACCTCGCCGGGACGACAGCCGAGCGACCCGGCGACCGATTCGCGCGCCTCTTCAACCAGCTTGCGGGCATGGCGACCAGCCCCGTGCAGGCTCGACGCATTGCCGGTCTGCTCGTAGGCGGCGGTGAGTGCGGCCAGAGCCTCCGGTCGTACCGGGGTCGTTGCCGCATGGTCAAGGTAGGCCACGCCCCCAGTGTAGGGCCGCGGCGGTCACCCGGCCTCCGCATAGCCGCTCTACGGAGTGACGCGGGGTAGGCCCTAAGACAGGATCCCGTAGTCGCGCGCCATGGCGTCGGAGACGAGTTTGGCGGTGATTTGACACGCCTTCCAACTCCAGTGGAAGTTATCTCCCATGCGGGCCCGGAAGGCGTCGTTGCCGAAGACGAGGGTGTCGACCCACTGGCCGTCTTGGGCCGTGGATGCGGCCAGATCGACAAAATGGGCACCCTTGATGCCCGTGACTGCGTTGGAGGCTGCCACGTTGAGCTGGTGGTAGAGGTCGTTGTCGTGCGCGTTGCGGGCCGTCGGCGGGCCGCTCCAGTACACGCGGTCAACGCCACGGTTAATCATGGCCTGGGTCACCACCGAGACCCTTCGCTCGTATTCCTTCTGCCACGCATCGGTTCCGCGAGCAAAATACGCTGACTGGCGCTGCATGTCCTGGTTGTCGTTTCCGCCCAGAATCACCACCACGGCGTCGGGCTTTTCCTTCTCGATCGTTGACAGGGCCCACGTGGCCCAGTTGAAAAACTGGGGTGTGGCCAATCCGGTGCCATCGCGCCAGATCACCTTCGACTTGGCAATCTTCTGGTGCGCGAACAACTCGGCGAGGCGTTCGCCCGTGTACGTACTCAGCGAGTCACCAATCACAAGCACCGACAAGGGCTTGGCGGCCGTGGGGTGTGCCACCTTCGCCGGGGCGGCGCGGAGCGGGTAGGTGGGAGGAGGCGGCACTCCCGGCTTGGCCAGGGTGGCTGAGTCGACCACCGGAGCGCTGACAGTGTCGGCCTCGATCTCGGTGGAACCGGCGGTAGCGGGTTCGCGCCCCAGCATCAGATCGAGTTGTTGACGAGGCCGATCAAGGGCCAACGCCGAACCCACGGCATCGAACGGAACGGCGACCGCGTGCACAATCGTGCGACCGAGACCGGGCCGCATACCTTCGGCGGTGTGCACCATCCA
>CAIYMF010000084.1 GCA_903927265.1 uncultured bacterium
GCCTCATCGCGGATGCTTCATTCTCAACGTAGTACTCGCGACCCTCGCTGCGCGCGAGTTCATCACCTGCGCGGCTCAAAGGAGCCTGATAACCCGTGTAACTGATGAACTCGCGGGAATGTGTGGACGTGAAAAAGGCGCCCACGGGGGCGCCTGAGAAGTGGAACTTGCTCCCGCGATTGGACTCGAACCAATAACCGCCCGATTAACAGTCGGGAGCTCTGCCAATTGAGCTACGCGGGATGACAAGCCGCCCTTAGGCGACGGCCTTGAGATTACCAGCCCGACCCGAGTGACTCGGAACGGCCTCGTCCCTACTCCTCGCCGGTCGAACGGGTGCGCAGGTCGCGGCGGTAGGCCTCGAGGGCGAACAGGTCGCGGGTCAACCGCTCGTATTCGTCGGGCTCGGCAGCGGCATCAACTCTCTGCAGCCTCCCCTTCACTTCGGCGACTCGCCGCATGGCGTCAAGTTCGAGCAGTCGTGCCACTATTCCGATGGCATAGCGGTCTTCAATCTCATCAGTTTCGCCACGTTCAGAACGCAGCGGCTCGACCACCAACGCCATGACCAAGCTACGCGCCACGTCGTCGTCGCTGGCAGTCAACACTGCGTCGACCCAGCCGCGCTCGCCCAATGACGCGCCCGCCACCGCGCCGCCAGCGGTGATGATTGCCGCGTGAACGCCGGCATGCGGAGGGAACGTGAATGCTTCTGACTCAAGCGTGTCGAACCACGGCCCCACAACGCCGGGACGATGGAGCGCAGCTTTGAGCGCCTCGCGCTCGACATGGTGGTTGAGATTGTTGGGGTCGGGGCGCAACTGCACCGGCGCCACCACAACGGGAGCCTCGCCCGCAGGAACTCTCGACTCAACAACCGGGGCCGGACGCTGCGGATTTTTCAACGCCGACGCCACCGCTGCCCGTACCGGATCGACGTCCATACCCAGCCACCCGGCGAGCATGCGCGTGTATTCGGGCCGAAGTGCGTGATCGCGAATGCGCGCAACGAGTGGCGCCGCTTCGCGCAAACCGGTCACTCGTCCTTCAGCGGTGTTGAGATCAACATCGGCCAACGCCGAACGAATCGCGAACTCGAACAAGGGAATGCGTGCGGCAATCAGTTCGCGCACTGCTTCATCACCGTGTGCAATTCGCAGATCGCACGGATCAAGTCCGTTGGGTTCAACGGCCACAAATGTCTGCGAGACGAACTTCTGGTCGTCATCGAACGCCTTGAGCGCAGCGCGCCTTCCGGCCGCATCGCCATCGAAGGTGAACACCACTTCACCCTTGAATGCGTCTTGATCCATCAGCAGGCGTCGCAACACGCGAATGTGGTCGGCACCGAACGCGGTTCCGCACGTGGCAACCGCGACCTCAACACCGGCAATGTGGCACGCCATAACGTCGGTGTAGCCCTCAACGATGACCGCGCGCTGGGACGAGGCAATCGCCTTACGCGCGAGGTCGATTCCGTAGAGCACCTGCGACTTCTTATACAGAGGCGTCTCGGGAGTGTTGAGGTACTTGGGTCCTTCGTCGTCGTCGTGCAGTTTGCGCGCGCCGAAACCGACGACGTCGCCACCGAGATCGCGAATGGGCCAGACCAAACGCCCACGGAATCGGTCGTACGGCCCGCGGTTTCCTTGGCTGACCAAACCGGCGGCGAGAAGTTCGTCGTCATTGAACCCCTTGGCGCGCAGCATCGAAGTGAGTGCATCCCAGGACTTGGGGGCATAACCCACGCCGAAAGTGACGGCCGCTGCCGAGTCGAACCCGCGCTCGGTCAGGAATCGTCGACCGATCTCGGCCTCGGGCTTGGCCAACTGCTCGACGTAGAACGCAGCGGCAACCTTGTTGGCCTCAACGAGCCGAGTGCGCTGCCCCTGCTGACGCCCAGGAGCAACCGACCCTTCCTCGTATCTCAGTTGCACGTTGTACTTAGCTGCCAGTTTCTCAACAGCCTCGGCAAACGTCAGGTGCTCAATGTTCTTGACGAAAGTAATGACATCGCCGCCGGCTTGGCAGGAAAAGCAGTGATAAAAACCCTTAGACGGGGTGACGTGAAACGACGGTGACCGCTCTTCGTGGAACGGGCACAACCCCTTGAGGCTGCCCCCGCCGGCGGGCTTGAGGGCCACATGCTCGCGCACTACATCGTCAATACGTGCCCGTTCGCGCACGGTGACGACGTCTTCGTCGCGAATGCGGGCCATGGGCCGATCCTATGCGCCCACCCCGACCCCCTTGCTGGTTCGATGGGGAGCATGACCTCCGACCCACTTGCCAACCAGATTGATCGCCTCCGCGGCGACACTCCCGGCACCGCTCACGTGACTCACCTGAACAACGCGGGGGCCGGACTTGCACCGGCAGTCGTGACCGACACCGTGATTGAGCACCTACGGCTTGAGTCACAGATCGGTGGCTATGAAGCCCAAGCCGCAGCCGAGGCCCGCATCAGCGCCACACGCGATTCCATCGGCCGGTTACTGGGAACCAGTGGCAGTTCGATTGCTTTCGCCGAATCGGCCACTGCTGCGTGGGATCGCGCCGTGCAGGCGCTGCTGAATTCAGGCCAACTACATCACGGCAAAGAGGTACTCGTCGCCTCGTCAGAGTATGCGAGCAATGTCCTGCCATTGATACAACTGCAGCGAAGTCACGGAATCGGGTTGCGCTTCGTGCCCGACGGACCCGACGGCGCCCTCGATGTCGAGGCCCTCGCCCACATGTTGACCGAGCGCACCGCACTCGTGGCGCTCACCCACGCGCCCAGCCAGAACGGACTGATTAACGACCTGCCAGCCGTGGGCAACGCACTACGTCATGCCAACTCCCCCGCGTGGTTCTTGGTTGACGCCTGTCAGACCGCAGGTCAGATTCCCCTCGACATGAACGAACTCGGCTGCGACTTCCTGTCAGCGACCGGACGCAAGTTTCTGCGCGGCCCACGCGGCACCGGCTTTCTGGCACTCTCGCAGCGCGCACTCACCGCTCTTGAACCATTCCCACTTGACCTCAACTCGGCGTCGTGGTCAGCGACGGGAGAGGGCGGCGAGCGTTTCACGATGGTCGACACGGCTACCCGGTTCGAGTCGTGGGAGCGGTCGTATGCGGGCTTCCTCGGCCTCGGTGCTGCCGTCGACTACGCGCTTGACCTCACGATTCCCGCCATCGAAACACGCATCACCACCGTCGCCGAATATGCCCGCGCCCAGCTCGCTGAGATTCCGGGAGTCATCGTGCGTGATCGAGGCTCACGGCGCAGTGGCATCGTCACGTTCACACGCGAGGCCCACGATCCGCTGCAGATCATTGCGGCGCTGAGGGCAGCACACATCAACGTCAGTTA
>CAIYMF010000085.1 GCA_903927265.1 uncultured bacterium
AGTTGGTTCTCAAGCACACGCGCTTCGGCGCAGCGTTGAGAGCTTCTGCGTCCGATCCGGCGACGGCCAGCACGCTGGGCGTCAATATCAACAAGATGCATGCCTTGACGTTCGGAATCGCCGCGGCCATTGCGGCACTGGCAGGAATTGTGTACGGAACGGGGTTGTCGGTGAACCCCAACGATGCTTTGCCGATGCTTGTCCTCGGCTTCACCGTCGTTGTGATGGGCGGGGTTGGCAATGTTCCCGGCACTCTCGTCGGGGGTGTACTCGTCGGTATCGTCGCGGCAGCAGTGGGCGGACTCATTGGTCCGGTCTACTCACCGATCGCGGTCAACGTCTTGTTGCTCATCTTGCTTTTGGTTCGGCCGCGCGGACTTTTCGTTCGCACGAAGCCGCGCAAACCTCAGACCCCCGCTCTCACTTCCAATGCAACTCCCGCGGAGGTGGCAGCATGATCGGCTCGACTAAGCGCATCGCCTCAGGCCTGGCTGTGTGGTTGGTCATTCTCGGGGTCTTGCTCTACTTGCCGGGCCACATCGGTCGCGGTCCCCAGGAGATCTTGCTTAACTTGCTCATCTGGGTCGGCCTTGCTCAGGCGTGGAACATCATCGGCGGCATTGGTGGACAGTTGTCGTTGGGACACTCGGTGTTTGTCGGCGCCGGTGGTTACACCCTGGCGATGATGATGATTAAGGCCGGATTGGGTTGGCCTCTGGCGGTTCTAGGTGGAGGGCTTCTCTCGGCACTACTTGCCTGGTTTCTCGCGCTTCCGCTGCTGCGTCTCTCCGGCGTCTACTTCACGATCGGAACATCGGCAGTCGCGATCATTGCACTGGGGTGGATGGTCACGTGGGACTGGACCGGTGAAGCGCGCGGTCTGAACATCCCACTCGACGCGTTGCCATCTCGAAACCTCAAATTCCAACTCATCGCATTCCTTGCGGTGCTGTGCTGCGTCGTGACGTACCTGATCCTGCGCTCATCGTTTGGCCTGCGACTGATGGCTGTTCGCGACGATGAGGGCGCGGCGTCTGCTCTCGGTGTCTCGCCGCGAGGTGTGAAGGCCAAGGCGTTCATTATCAGCGCCTTCCTCACCGGTCTGATGGGCTCAACAATCGCCATCAACCAAGCCTCAATCGAGCCGTACTCGATGTTCAGCCTCAAGTGGACCGTGACCGCTTTGGTCATGGTGATTGTCGGTGGAATGGGAACGGTGTGGGGGCCGGTTATCGGCGCGTTCATTATCTATTACCTCGTCGATCGCTCACTGTAAGATCAGCCAGTGATTCAGGCCCTCTTGAGCGGCGTGTTGATCATCATCGTGATTTCCGTGGCGCCTGACGGTGTGGTCGGCCTTGCCCGCACCGCGTGGGCAAAAGTGCGTGGGATGCGTGACTCCGGCGGTCCTGATCCGCAGGACCCTCTAGTACCCGAGGTGGTGGCCCATGCGTGAGCACATTCAGCCTCTCCGAGGGATCGCCTCATGACTACGATGCCAACCGTGGGGAAAAAGGCGAAGACGCGCAGCGAAGAGGTCTATAACGCTGTCCGAGTCGCAATCCTCAACGGTCTCTACCGGCCAGGTTCGAAATTGGGGCCGTCGGTACTGAG
>CAIYMF010000086.1 GCA_903927265.1 uncultured bacterium
AACGACTCCGTACGCCTATGGCGGTGCCGGACAGTACCCGGGTTACGTGGCACCGCCACTAACTCCCGTTCCGGTACGCGCTCCGCGTCCGCGTTCCTACCTCGGACTCGTCGCCTTGAGCGCCGCGATTGTTGCTGTCGGCGCCTTGCTCGCGGCTGAGGGAAGTGGCCTCATCTCCGTTCCCGCGGTAGTAATTCCTGCGGTGGCACTGGCAATTCTCGGCATCGGAATTCTGGTGGGCGCGTGGTTCGGTCGGGCGCGATGGCTGCTGTGGTTTGCGATTCCGCTGCTGCTTGTCACTGTTCTCGTGTCGTTCATCCCAGCCAGTTTCGGAAACAATATTCAGCGTGTCGTGTCGGCTGGAGTAGGTGAGCAGGTATGGACACCGACGAACGTCGTGCAGGCCAGTGTTCCGCACACCCTCGGGATGGGCTCAGCTGAACTGAATCTTCGCAACCTGTCCCTTCCAGCGAATGCGACCACGGTGCCCGTGACTGCGTCGGTTGTTGTTGGCGAGTTGTTGGTGACGGTTCCCGCTGATGTACGCGTACATGTGACTGCGCTGGTGAACACCGGAAACTTGACCATCGATGGAGTGCTTTCCGATAAGACTCGCAATGTTTCGTTCGAAGGCGATCTTCCCGGTGGCCCTACCACTGGACCGGTTCTTGATCTGACTCTGACCACTGACGTTGGCAATCTGGAGGTGTCCCGTGCGTAAGCACCCACTCGACGTGTTTTCACTGCTTGCAGGACTCATTGTTCTCGGTTTCGCCGTTGCCTATCTGATCGGCGCTTACAGCGGATATCGCCTTGACGAACGCGCGGTACTTCCGCTGCTGCTCGTGGGGCTTGGTGGCGCCGGACTGATCGCCGCCATCACCGGGCAACGTCGCGCTGACCACCTCGTGGCGATCAGCGAAGAAACGGTCAGTGACTGACAGAACACCTGTCGCGTGTTGCTGCGCCGACGTAGACTTCAACAGTCGGGCCACCTACTTACCAAGGAGTTCGCCATGTCGGCAGTCGTCGCACAGCGCATTGGTCACGGTTCCCAGCGGGTTCTCGTTCTCCACGGTTGGTTTGGACCATCGGTCTTCGACGGGTTCTTCGATTCATTCGACCCCGATCAATTCGATATCGCAATCGTGCACAACTCCGGGTACGGTGCAGCTCGCGGTCAGGCACCAGTACTCGACATCACTGAACTGGCCGAGCAGCAGATGGCCGTAGCCGATGAGCTCGGCTGGGAAGCCTTCGACATCATCGGTCACAGTTACGGGGGAGCAGCGGGCCTGCGCATCGCATCGTTGGCGCCGCAGCGAGTTGGATCTCTGGTCGGAATCTGTCCAGTGATGCCCTCGGGATTCGATGACATTGCTGTGGCGAACTGCGGCGCGACTGCGGAAACTGGGCCGCTCTACCTCGCGTCGTATGCAAAGGGCGCTGACGCCGCGGACGGCCCAGGAATGATCATTGCCGGACTTGACCCGGTGTTGGCCGAAGACCCCGTTGCTTACCGCGAACTCATCGACGCTACCTACGCCGCGATGAATGAAGAGGCTTTCGCACAATATTTCGCAGTATGGACCGGCGCCTCATTCGTCGAAGACGTGGTGGGGCTCAACACTCGGTCACTGTTTATCGTTGCCGAGTCGGATCCATTCGCGGCCGTGAACTACGTGACGCCCACGGCGGAAAGTATGGCCCCAGGCGCAGTGCGAGTCGAGGTACTTCCGGGTGGTCACTTCCTGACGGTGAGTGGTGATCGCGCCGAAGTCGCCGGCATGATCATCGACTTCCTCACGCCGTAAGCAGCTACCTATTGACGCTGCTCATGTTGGCGTAGCGGTCGCCTTGCGTCATTCCTGCAGGAAGCGCCTCCGACAGTCGTGCGAGCAGGTCTGAACTGAGTTCGACATCGGACGCACCCAGGTTGTCGTCGAGGTACTGCGCGTGCTTTGTTCCAGGAATCGGCACGACGTCGTCGCCCTGTGCCAGCACCCATGCGAGGGCAAGTTGCGCGGGCGTGCAGCCGGCTTCGTCGGCGAAGGTGCGCACGACATCGGCGATGTGCACGTTGGCGTCAAGGTTGTCTC
>CAIYMF010000087.1 GCA_903927265.1 uncultured bacterium
ATGATCAATAGACACAAGTGCTCAGTCGGAGAACGACCATCGGTTCACTTGTCGGACTGAACGCCGAACAGCCGACGTTCGCCTGCATCCGCTTTTGGCCGCTTCGGCCCTCTGGCGGAAGTCGATGGCTGTACAGCCCATTGCCGACATTCAGTGTGGGCTGCGCGGGGCGTGGTACCCATTGGTTATCATCAGGTGATATATTCTATGACTGATGAGCGATCCTGACATCGGCCTCGACACGCTTCTTGATCTGGATGGCAGCATCTTGGAGCAAGAGGGCGGCCACTGGATCAAGATCGAAGTGCGACGGGTACCGATGTCAGTGCATGCTCTACATGGCATCAGGTACAGCCTGACGCTGCACGACAAGTACGGCACCCGAGTTCTTGGATACGACAACGCACATGCAGTGAAGCCGCCGAAGAAGTTCAAGTTTTCTGGGCGGCGCTTGCCCTACGACCATCGGCACCGTACCTCGAGTGACAGAGGCGTGCCCTACGCGTTCGAGTCGGCGTATCGGCTGTTGGAGGACTTCTTCGCAGAGGTGGATCGCGCTATCAAGGAAGCACAGCAATGAAGACCATCGTCGTCGGCGTGATGCCTCAAGAGCAAATCCGAGCGAGGGCGATCGCTATCGCCAAAGGCGAGTACAAGCCCAAGCCGGGCGAGCCCAAGATCTGGTTCAGCTCCATGAAGTCGGTGGCCGAAGTGCTGAGCGATCAGAACCGCGCGCTGCTGAAGGTGATCCGGGAGACCAAGCCCGATTCCATGGCTGTGCTGGCCAGGGCCACCGGACGACAACCTGGCAATCTGTCGCGCACCTTGAAGACGATGTCACGCTACGGGCTGGTGGACCTTCAACGTGAGAAGACCCACGTCAGGCCGGTTGTGACCGCGACCGAGTTTCGAATCCTGGCAGGGGCTTGAGATCGTTCGCCGAGGGTTGCGCGAGTCGAGGGATCCTCGAAGCTCACTTTCGGCCGAATCGCCCGCTAACCCGCGTCAATGAAGCGTGAGATTGGCCCAACCCGATCGGTCCTGCATCGGCGAGGCGACGACAAGGCGTCGGTTCACCGACGCGATCGATTCAGCCTGGATCCGGCTATAGAACCAGCCCGCTTTCGTCGTCGATCAGGTGCATGTCTTGCAGCTTGGCATTCAACTGAATCGACTGCCCTGGCGACAAACTGACATCCGGGCTCGCTTTGCCGCAGACGGTGATGCCCTGCAACTGGAAATAGACCAGCGTCTCCATGCCCATGGGCTCGCTGACCTCGATGGGCACAGAAAAAGTCTGTCCGCTTGGCTGTCCTGCCGCCACCGTGTCGGTCAGATGCTCAGGCCGCAGTCCGAGCAGCAGCTTTGGTCTGCCGGCAAACTGGCGGTAGTGCGCCGCGCGGTCGGGCGGTACCAGCAGGTTCACGCCGGCACCGAGGGCTAGGTGCAGACCGTCAGCGGCCTCGTGCAACGCGACCGGCACCATGTTCATCGCGGGTGACCCGATGAAGCCGGCCACGAACTTGGTCCGCGGATGGTGGTAGAGCTCTTGTGGTGTTCCCACTTGCTCGATGACGCCATGGTTCATCACGACCACGCGGTCGGCCAAGGTCATCGCCTCGACCTGGTCGTGCGTCACATAGACC
>CAIYMF010000088.1 GCA_903927265.1 uncultured bacterium
ACCAGCACAGGGCCGGTGAATAGCGCTGGCAACTACTCGCATGTGTATGCCGATACCGGCGCGTATGACGTGTCCATCTCCGGTGACCTGCTCACCGGATTCGGCAGCGTGAAGCAGGTCTATGCGAACCAGAACAAGATCACCTCAGTGTCCTCATTTGGGACCTTGGGTCTGACGAGTCTGGCGTATGGCCTTCATGGGGCCCGCACTCTGACGTCGGTGCCAGCGACGCTTCCCAGCACTGTGACTGACCTGAGCCGCCTGTTCTATCTCACGTCGATCTTCAACCAGTCGCTCGCTTCGTGGGATACCTCCCATGTCACGAACATGAGTGGGATGTTCTACCAGGCCTCTGCCTTCAACCAACCGGTAGGTTCGTGGGACACCAGCAATGTCACCGACATGAGCTTGACGTTCTTCCTGGCCAATGCGTTCAATCAGCCGCTGGCCTCGTGGAATACGAGCAAGGTCACCACGATGTATGCGATGTTCGCTAACGACTCCGCGTTCAATCAACCGTTGAACGCATGGGATACCAGCAGTGTGACCAGCCTGGCCGCGATGTTCCAAGGGGCCGCTGCGTTTAACCAGCCGCTGGATTTGTGGAACACCAGTGCGGTCACCGACATGAGTTCAGTCTTCTCGTTCATTCCCGCCTTCGATCAGCCGTTGGAATCGTGGGACACCAGCAAGGCCACCACGATGAGTTCGATGTTCGAGGGATCGTGGTCGTTCAATCAACCGCTGGACACCTGGAACACCAGCCAGGTAACCGACATCTCCGTCATGTTCCACGATGCGCGAGCGTTCAATCAACCGTTGGGAACATGGGACACCAGCAAGGTCACCAACATGTGGGGTACGTTCCAAAGCGCACTGGCCTTCGATCAGCCGCTGAACACCTGGGACACCTCGAGCGTGACCGACATGGGTTACCTGTTTTCTCACGACGGGGTGTTCAACCAATCACTGAGTACATGGAACACCAGCCAGGTCACCGACATGAGTTCAATGTTTGACGGAGCGAGCGCGTTCAACCAGCCGATCGGTAACTGGAACGTTAGCCAGTCCGCCGACATGACGTCGATGTTCAATGGTGCAACCGCGTTCTCGGTTCTCAACTACGATAATGCGCTCATGGGCTGGTCAACCCAAACACTGCAACCGTCCATCCCATTGGGTGCGCCCATGTCTCACTATGCAGCTGAAGCTACCTCGGCGCGCACGACTCTCACCGATGCCCCCAACTCGTGGACGATCACTGACGCCGGGCTCTACACGCCCGTCGCCCCCACTTCGATCAGCATCACGAACATGCCAGGCCCGGTAGCGATGGGCGGTTCATTCACCCCGGTGGTTACCACCGATAGTGATGGAGTCACGTCGGTAACGTCGTCTACTGCCTCGGTGTGCTCGGTCAACGGTGGCACCGGTGTGGTGTCGTTTGTGGGAGCGGGCAGTTGCACGTTGGTGGCTCATGTGGCGGCGTCGGTGATGTGGTTGGCCGCTGATGGTGAGAATCAAAGCGTGACGGTGGGCAAGGGGTCACCGTCGGTGGTGTCAGCTCTGGTGGCGTCGGGCATTGTCTCCGGTCAGTCGTTGTCGTCGTCGGTGCTCTCTGCCGGCGCGATGTCGGTGCCGGGGTCGTGGGCGTTTGTTGATCCGTCGCTCAAACCCGCGGTCGGTTCGGCGGCGCAAGCGGTGCGGTTCACTCCCACTGATACGGCGAACTATCTGACGGTCGATTCAACGGTGTCGGTGACAGTATCTGCGCCACCGATCGTTGCTCCATCGCCGCCGCGTTCGCCGGTAGCGTCACCTCGAAATCACGGCGCACTCGTATCGTGGCTTGCTCCCGGGTCCACGGGCGGAGCAGGGATCAACGGTTACGTCGTGACCGCCACATCGAAGGTGTCCTCAGCCACACACACGTGTAAGTCAAGCGCTGCACCGCGAGCCTGCACGGTATCGGGACTGACGAACGGCACGCAGTACACGTTCACCGTGAAGGCAACCAATTCCGGTGGCAAGACCTCAACCGCGTCTGTATCCACAACAGCGGTCACTGCCGGTGCGCCCACCGAACCACGTTCATTGTCAGTCACCTTCCCCAAAATTCCGGCGCATTGCGCGAAGGTGACATGGGTTACGCCTTCGTCGGCGGGTTCGGGCGCCGTGACTGGGTACCGCGTGCGCTGGTACGACGCAGTGACCAAGAAATTCACCGCCTGGGTATCAGTGGCGAAGACCGTTCGTTCGATAACAGTGACGGGTCGAGTGAAGAAGCGGAACTACCGGGTCGAGGTTCAGGCGCATAACTCTTCTGGCTACAGCCCTCTCGGGTCGAAACAGTTCAAGCAAACTCGGTGATGTCGTCTGCCAAGGAGGGGCGAGTGGTTCGAGGCGATCGAACGTTTCATCACGATCGGCACGATCACGACAGTGCGTCGTTCCAATGCTGATGGCTCGTAGGTTTCCTGCTGACCGTTACCCACGGCGCCTACCCAGGTTGCCGATGCAACACGAATGGCAGTACTCCTCGGGCTCCTGCTTCGCCCAATGCGATTCCTGCGAATGTGAGTGTCCATCGACTACGAGCAGTGTCATCAACGAGAAGGACCATCGCATCGTCAAGCGACACTCCCTCACGTTTTCGAAGTGACCCCGACAGGTTGATTGCTCGCTGTGCTGGCGCGGCAACCTCGTGTTGCACCGGTCCGACCCATTCGAGAGCGTCGACCAGTTGCAACCGTCCTCGCGCCGCGATGCCCGTCGCCAAGGAATGAACGAGTCGTGGGTGGCGACTCGATGGCATCGGAACGACCACCGTTGGGCGCGACGCCCACGTTGATGCCCAGCGACCCAACACATCGATCGACGCGTCAATGGCCCACTCGGGACATTCGCCATCGGTCGCGCGTACCAACTCGATCACTTCAGGCCACGCCGGATCGTCAGCGAATGCCAATGACCGCCCTTCTTGCAAACGCGCCGATGCGGGGATGTTGCCGCGCCGGTCGGGGATTCCGCGAGTGAACTGTTTGCGAGGTTCGATCTGCTTGTCGCGTCCGCGTAGGAAGGTGCGGGCGGCGGCGACGGACTCCGGCGACGGTGCGGTGGGGAGTGATGCGGGCATGACTCCGGTACATACCGAGCAACGTCCGCATCGCGCATCGTCATCAACGGGATCATCAAGGCTTTGCCGCAGCAAGGTTTCAAGGCAACGTTGCCCGCGCGCGTAGCGGCGCATGATGGATGCTTCCGCGCGACGTGCTTCGACAACCGCCTCGTAGCGAGGGGCGTCGAATTGCCACGATGCGCCGGTTGCGATCCAGCCTTCCGTGGTGCGATCGGCCGCATCGTCAACGGCGAGAATCTTGAGCAGCAAGTCGACTCGTGATCGGTTGAGTCCGGTGCTGATTTCAATGTCGTTGACGCTGGCTGGCTTGTCGGCCTCACCGAGGAAGTTCAGCACTGCGCGCGCATCGTCTTCGCGCGGAATGTTGGAGGTGGCGAAGTACTCCCACAATCGTTCGTCGGTGGCGCCGCCGGGAATGAGAACGACGACCGCGCGGTCGAGTGCGCGTCCGGCACGTCCGACTTGTTGGTAGTAGTCGACGGGGGATTGGGGTGAACCCACGTGAATGCAGAATGCGAGATCGGGTTTGTCGTAGCCCATTCCGAGCGCTGACGTAGCGATCACTGCTTTGACGCGATTGGCGCGTAGATCGTCTTCGATGCGGGCACGCGCATCCGTTTCGGTACTGCCGTTGTAGGCGACAGTGTGGTGGTCGCGTGAGTTGAGGAACTCGGCGAGCTGCTCGGACTGTTCAACGGTGAGCACGTACACAATTCCTGAACCGTCGAGAACCTGTAACGCCTCATCGACCCACGCAAACGATGCCAGCGGATCAAGTGTCGGCACCACTGACAGGTGCAGTGATTCGCGCGTTAAGGATCCGCGCAGCACTAATGTTCGGTCGCCCAATTGGTGTGCGACATCGTCGGTGACTCGCTTGTTGGCCGTTGCAGTGGTCGCGAGCACGGGCAGGGTCGGGTCGGTGGTGAGTAAGCGCGCGAGTCGCTGATAGTCAGGACGGAAGTCGTGGCCCCACGACGAGATGCAGTGTGCCTCATCAATGACTAGCAAGCCCAGTGAACCGAGTAGGGGAGCGAGTACCTGCGCGGCAAACGTCGGATTGGCGAGCCGTTCGGGGGAGACGAGTAGTACGTCGATCTCACCGGCAAGTAATTGTTGCTCGATTTCTCGCCAATCGGTGTTGTTCGATGAGTTCAGTGTGGCCGCTCGCAGCCCCGCTCGACCTGCGGCCTCAACCTGGTTGCGCATCAGTGCGAGTAGCGGTGAGACCACCAGCGTTGGGCCGCCTCCGGCATCACGAATCGCTTTCGCCGCGATCCAGTAGACCGCGCTCTTACCCCAACCGGTGGCCTGTACGACGAGAGCGCGGCGATGTTCGACGACCAGCGCCCGCACCGCTTCCAGCTGGTCGGGCCTCACGGTTGCGTCACTGCCCGCTAGGTCGCGAATCACGGCGTCAGCCTTGAGGGCAAGCTCAGCGTCGGTCACGTTCCACGAGGGGGCGGGCATGAGTTCAGAGTACGTGCGAGGTGTGTCGGGGGACTTCAGACGCTCAGTGCCTTGCGGCGGACGGCTGCGAGATCTGACTCAAGGCGATCAAGCGCTGCCTCCAAGTCACCGACCGGTGCGATGGCTTTCATTACGACCAGTCGCACAACCGTTGACAACGGCAATCCTTCCGCAGCGGCGTATGCAGAAAGCTGCTCAAACTCGTCATCTCGAAAACGTACCTGCAGATTCTTGGCGCGTGGATGGCCACGCGTGATTGAGATGCCCTCAGGCAGAGGTGCCTTCTGATCAGCCCCCAACTCAGCGGCTTCGACTGCCGTCGCTTCCTCAGCGAGAATGTCGTCAATTTTGCCCATCTACTTCTGCCTCTCTGTAGATCCGCTGGTCCTTCTCGTTGGCCAGCCAGCCGTTGACCCCG
>CAIYMF010000089.1 GCA_903927265.1 uncultured bacterium
ATTTCGGCTGCGGTACTGACGCGCACGAGGGTCGCTCCGGCCGGCTCGGGAAGGGTGACATTGGCGGAGACCACCACTACACGAGCACCACGGGCTACGGCGGTCGTCGCAAGCGCATAGCCCTGCAACCCACTGGATCTGTTGCCGATAAAGCGCACCGGGTCGATCGGCTCGCGCGTTCCGCCCGCTGACACGACGACGGTGAGGCCTGCGAGATCGGCGGTGGGGTAGGCCAGCCGACCGGCCAGCAGCCGTTCACAGACCGCCGCAATGGCGGCAGGTTCGGGTAACCTGCCCGGACCCGTATCGGCTCCGGTCAGTCTCCCCGACGCGGGATCGAGCACCACGATGCCGCGTGCACGCAGTACCGCTACGTTCGCGACGGTGGCCGGGTGCTCCCACATTTCCGTATGCATCGCTGGAGCGAGCACCACGGGGCATCGGGCCGTGAGCAAGGTCGAGGTCAGTAAATCGTCAGCGAGTCCGTGCGCTGCCTTGGCAAGAAGGTCGGCAGTAGCCGGTGCCACCACCACCAGATCAGCTTCCTGGCCCAAGCGAACATGCGGCACCTGATGCACGTCATCCCACAGCCGCGTGCGGACGGGATTTCCGGACAGAGCCGCCCAGGTGGCCGACCCGACGAATTCCAGAGCCGCCTCGGTCGGCACGACGGTGACCGAACGGCCAGATTCGGTCAGGCGACGCAGCAGTTCACAGGACTTGTACGCGGCGATGCCGCCAGAAACTCCGAGAACGACTCGAAGGCGGTCAGAACCGGTGGGTTCTACCGCAGTGGCCCCCGCAGGGGTGGACATGACCGATCAGGCCTCGGGCTCGTACGGCTCAGAGGTGAGGACACCCGCGTTGATCTCACGTAGTGCGATCGATAGCGGCTTCTCCTGCACATGAGTCTCGACAAGCGGTCCGACATACTCAAGCAGACCCTCACCGAGCTGCGAGTAGTAAGCATTGATCTGACGGGCACGCTTGGCCGCATAGATCACGAGCGAGTATTTGGAGTCGGCAATCTCGAGCAGGTCGTCGATCGGAGGGTGTGTGATGCCCTCAGGGCGCGTGGTACTGGACACGGGACCTTCTCTCTTGGGGACGCACCTAGCACTCGATGCCCATTAAGCGTACCAAGCCCTCGACAGAATCCTGAATCGACGAGTTCACCAGCGTGTAATCGAACTCATCTTGGGCCGCTAACTCGATCCGAGCGGCTTGGAGTCGGCGCTCAACCGCAGCCGATTCCTCGGTACCTCGAGTCGAGAGTCTGCGTACCAACTCCTCCCAGGATGGGGGCAGCAGGAACACCGCCATGCTGTCGGGAAGTGAGTCGCGCACCTGCCGAGCGCCCTGCAATTCGATCTCAAGAACCACCGGAATACCGGCGCTCAGGCGTTGCTCAACAGGCGCCCTGGGGGTTCCGTACATATTGCCGGCGAACTGCGCCCACTCCAGCAGTTCGCCTGCCTGCACCATCTGGTCAAAACGTTCACGGTCGAGGAAGAAGTACTCGCGGCCATCGACTTCACCCGGACGCGGAACACGAGTGGTGGCCGACACCGAGAGCCACACCTGAGGGCACCGCTCGAGCAAACCCCTCACAACCGTGCTCTTGCCCACACCGCTAGGCCCACTGATGACCGTCAATCTCATGGCGAACCGAATACCTCAAGGAGGGCGGCCCGTTGATGCTCGCCCAAGCCGCGCACTCTGCGCGATTCAGCGATACCCAGTCGGTCCATCAGGGTGCGTCCGCGTGCCGGTCCAATGCCCGGCATGGCCGTGAGCAGATCAATGACTCGCATGCGTGCCAGCGCCTCCTCATCGGCCGCGCGAGCAATCACCTGCGACAACGTCAGACTGCCTGACCTGAGATCGTCCTTGACCCGTGCTCGAAGAGTGCGGGCCTCCGCCGCGCGAACCAGCGCGTCAGCGCGCTGTTCAGCGGTCAGAGTCGGCAGTGCCACAACCGGCAGACTACCGGGACTCGGAAAGTCGGTGCGCAAGAGCGCGCGCGGCCTGCTCGACGTCGGCGGCAGCAGTGATCGGTCGACCGATGACCAGCAGATCAGCTCCGTCGGCGAGAGCCTGCTCGGGAGTGGCCACTCGGGCCTGATCGTCACCACCAGAAGAGGGGTCGGGTCGCACGCCCGGAGTGATGAGCACGACGCCACTGCCCACTTCCTGGCGCACAGCCGCGACCTCCTGCGGAGAGCACACAATGGCGCGCGCCCCAGCGCCGACAGCAAGAGCCGCGAGCCGACGCACTGCGTCAATGGCCGGGCCGCGCAGTCCCACGGCATCGAGATCATTTTCAGACATGGACGTCAACACCGTGACTGCAGTGATACGGGTTTCGGGCAGCGCGTCGACGGCCGCACGGATCATCGCCGCTCCCCCACTGGCATGCACGGTGAGGTAGTCAGGCGCCAGGTGCGCCACCGATCTCGCCCCGCCCGCAACGGTGTTGGGAATGTCGTGCAGTTTGAGATCGAGAAAGAGTGCGCAGTCGGGAGCCGCCTGCCGCACCGCATGAACCGCGGCTCCGCCATCGCGCAGATAGGTTTCGAGACCGACCTTGAGCGTGCTGACGTGCGGGCCGACTGCCGAGGCCCATCCGACGATCGTCACGAGGTCAGGACCGTCGAGTGCGACCGCGATCGGAGCGCTCATCCAGCTGCTCCCGACGACAACGGCCGGGCCGGATCGGCACCTTCCCCGGCGCGATCATCTTCGGCCCACGCGTCTGCCACGAAGTCCGATAGCGGCTCTTCATGCGGTCGGTGCGCGTAGCCGATGGCATCGGTGAATCGTCCGAAGCCACGTTCCGCGAGCGCACGCGCTAGTTCGATGTGAACCCGTTGCGGCGCGGAAGGATCATTGAACGTCATCGTTCCGACCTGAACGGCCGACGCACCAGCAAGAATGAATTGCAGGGCGTCAAGCCCACTACCGATTCCGCCAATACCAATGATCGGAATATCGGGCAGCGCTTCGTGAACCTGCCACACGCAGCGCACGGCGATAGGACGAATTGCTGGGCCTGACAACCCGCCCGTCACCCCAGCCAGTGCCGGTCGCAACGTTTCGGTGTCGATGACCATGCCCAAGGTGGTGTTGATCAAGGACAGTGCGGTGGCGCCGGCCTTCACCACCGAGTACGCGATGCCGACGATGTCGGTGACATCAGGAGACAGTTTTGCGATGACAGGGATTTCGCTGGGAATGATGCGCCGCACGTTCGACACCACGTCAGCGGCCAACTTGGCATCGCATGCAAAAACTTGCCCGCGGTCGGCAACGTTGGGACAGGAGATGTTGACTTCGACGGCAGAGATTTCTTCGCAGTAACGCAGGACCTGCGCGAGCTTGCCATACTCCTCCACGCTTCCGCCTGCGATGGAGACCACAGCTCGCACTCCACGCTCGCGCAGCCACGGAAGATCGTTCTCGACGAACGACTCAATTCCGGGGCCTTGGAGGCCGATCGAGTTGAGCATGCCGGAAGGTGTCTCGGCCATGCGCGGAGTAGCCCGACCCGAACGAGGAGCAAGCATCACACTCTTGGTGACCACCGCACCAATGCGCGTGAGATCAAAGAAGGCATCAAGCTCCTTACCATTGGCTGAGCAGCCGCTGGCTGTCATGACGGGTGAGGGCAGCACCCAATCGCCAATCCACGTCTTCATATCGATGCGCGGTTCACCAGGTTCGCCGCCCACAGGCCCGTATCCGATAACTGCGGTCATCAGTGGCCTCCTGCAGGTGCGCCCCAGGTGTCGGCGGGCACCGTTCCGACATCAGCCCATCTGACTCGATCACCGCGGAACACCGGACCATCGATACACGATCGAAGCATCCGAGTGACTCCGTCGTCGCCGATCACCGGCAAGACGCATGTCATGCAGACTCCGATTCCGCAGGCCATCGCTTCTTCAACTGCGCACTGACTGTAGGCGCCGTGTGCAGCTGCCGTATCGGCTACCGCCGCGAGCATGCCCATGGGACCGCACGCGTACACCACACTCGAGCCGAGTCGCTCGATGATCTCGGGCAACACGTCGGTGACCCGACCCTTCTCACCCAGTGAGCCGTCTTCAGTGGTCACTGTGAGGGTGGAGGCCATCCGCTTGGCATCAAGGACTCCGAACAATTTGTCTTCGGTGGAAGCGCCCAGCACGAAGTCGACTCGACACCCGCGCTCACGCAATTGCTCGGCGAGCATGAACATCGGTGCTGATCCGTAGCCACCCGCAACCAGAACGCAGCCCACGGGTTCGCGCGGTAACGCAAAGGGGCGACCGAGTGGTCCGACGATGTCGACGCTGTCGTGTCGGTCGAGTCCGGCCATCCATGCCGTGCCCTTGCCGTGCACCGCGAAAGCAATATCAAGGGTGCCACCGTACGGGCCCCGATCGGCCACCTTGTGGATGGAAAACGAACGGCGCAGGATCATGCCCGTTCCCTCGCCCCCCACACTGATACCAACAAAGTGACCCGGTCGCGTCAACTCCGGAATGCCCGGCGCCGTGAGGGTGAGGACGTGGTACTGGCCGGCTCGACGAACACCGAGTACCTCACCGCGAACCTGCACCGGCATCAGGCGCCACCTTTCGCTGTCGTCACACTGTGTCCGGCGGCTATACCTGCCGCTATCTCCTCTGACCGTAGTACCTCAATGTCGGCCGCGTGTTCCTGGAGGGTGCGCACCGTCACCTCACCGGCGATCAGTGCCTCAATTCCTTGGACTGCCGCTCCCAGCCCTTGAATCGTGGTGACTGCGGTGACCCCACTGGCCACGGCGGCGGTTCGAATCTCGTAACCATCAAGGCGTGGCCCGACCCCGTAGGGAGTATTGACCACGAAGTCGATTTCGCCGGCCATGATGGCCGCAACGGTGGTGGTTTGCCCCTGAGGTCCGACCCCCTCGTGCTGCTTGCGAATCACACTGGCGTCGACTCCGTTGCGCCTCAAGACGTCGGCGGTGCCTTCCGTGGCCACGATTTCGAAACCAAGATCGGCCAACCGTTTCACCGGAAACACCATGGCTCGCTTATCGCGGTTGGCCACCGAAACGAACACTCGACCCGACGTGGGCAGTCCCTCTGCATAGACGCCGGCCTGCGACTTGGCGAACGCGGTTCCGAACTTTCTGTCGATACCCATCACCTCACCGGTGGATCGCATCTCTGGGCCGAGAATGGTGTCGACGCCGTGGAAGCGACCGAAGGGCAACACCGCTTCCTTCACCGACACCGGCGATCCGACCGGCAGAGATCCACCGTCACCCTGGGCGGGCAGTAATCCTTCAGCACGCAATTGCGCCACGGTTTCACCCATCGCGATGCGTGCGGCTGCCTTCGCAAGCGGAACCGCCGTGGCCTTGGAGACGAACGGCACCGTACGCGAGGCCCGCGGGTTGGCTTCCAGTACATAGAGGATGTCGCCCGTGAGCGCGAACTGCACATTGAGAAGTCCTCGCACCCCAACGCCGCGAGCAATAGCTTCGGTACTCACGCGAATGCGGTCGATATCGGCGCGACCAAGAGTGATGGGCGGAAGGACACACGCTGAGTCGCCTGAGTGAATACCCGCTTCTTCAATGTGTTCCATGACGCCACCGAGATACAACTCGGTTCCGTCGTACAGCGCGTCGACGTCAATCTCAAGCGCATCATCGAGGAAACGGTCAACCAGCACCGGGTGCTCGGGGCTCGCTTCTGTCGCGCGCACAAGATAGTCAGCAAGCATCGACTCGTCGTAAACAATTTCCATGCCACGTCCGCCCAGTACATACGAGGGGCGCACCAATACTGGGTAGCCGATTTCGTCGGCGATGAGTCGTGCTTCGTCAAACGACAACGCAGTGCCGTGCCTGGGTGCGGGCAATCCCGCTTCGGCCAGCACCCGCCCAAACGCTCCGCGTTCTTCAGCCAGGTGAATGGCTTCCGGGCTCGTGCCGACAATCGGCACTCCAGCATCCTTGAGACCCTGAGCAAGACCGAGTGGGGTTTGCCCGCCCAGCTGACAGATCACGCCAGCCACTGGACCTGCAGCCCGCTCAGCATCAACGATCTCGAGTACGTCTTCGAGAGTCAGCGGTTCGAAGTACAAACGGTCGGAGGTGTCGTAGTCAGTTGAAACCGTCTCGGGGTTGCAGTTGACCATGATCGTTTCGTAACCACACTCGCGCAGCGTGAGCGCAGCGTGTACGCACGAGTAATCGAACTCAATTCCTTGACCGATGCGGTTCGGCCCCGATCCGAGAATGATGACCGCCTCGCGTTCGCGCGGCTCAACTTCGGTTTCTTCGTCGTAGCACGAGTAGTGATACGGAGTTGTGGCGGCGAACTCGGCGGCACACGTATCGACCGTTTTGTACACGGGACGCACACCTAGACTCTGCCTGTGCGCTCGCACGTCAGGCTCGGCCACTCCACGCAATTGCGCAATTTGACGGTCGGAGAAGCCGTGACGCTTCACCTGCCTGAGTAGATCGGCCGAGAGAGTCTGGGCCGCGCGAATGGTGTCGGCGAGTTCATTGATCAGGCAGATCTGATCAATGAACCACGGATCAATGTCGGTTGCTTCGTGAACCTCTTCGGGGGACGCCCCCGCCCACAACGCCAGTTGCACCTCGCGCAGCCGACCATCGCGAGGCACCGGCATCATCGCAAGCAGCGCTGGGACATCAACCTCATCGCGTGACGCAGGCCACGCGAAACTGGCCTCAGAACGTTCGATCGAACGTAACGCCTTCTGCAGCGCCTCGGTGAAGTTGCGGCCAATAGCCATCGCCTCGCCGACACTCTTCATCGTGGTAGTCAGCACCGGATCGGCAGCCGGGAACTTTTCGAAAGCGAATCGAGGCACCTTCACCACGATGTAGTCAAGGCTCGGTTCGAAGGAGGCTGGCGTGACGCGCGTGATGTCGTTGGGAATCTCATCGAGGGTGTAACCAACAGCGAGCTTGGCCGCAATCTTGGCAATGGGAAAGCCGGTCGCCTTCGATGCCAACGCGGATGATCGGGAAACGCGAGGGTTCATTTCAATGACAATCATGCGTCCGTCATCAGGGTGGATAGCGAACTGGATGTTGCAGCCACCCGTGTCGACGCCCACCTTTCGAATGACCTCGATACCGACATCGCGCATGAGCTGAAACTCTCGGTCAGTCAAGGTAAGCGCCGGCGCCACGGTGATCGAATCACCAGTGTGGACGCCCATCGGATCAAGGTTCTCGATTGAACAGACGACCACAACGTTGTCATTACGGTCGCGCATCAACTCAAGTTCGTACTCTTTCCAGCCAAGGATCGACTCTTCGAGTAGCACCTCAGTGGTGGGACTGGCGGACAAGCCCGTCCCCGCAATGCGGAGCAGGTCGTCCTCATCGCGCGCGATGCCAGAGCCAGCCCCTCCCATGGTGAAGGAGGGTCGAACCACCACCGGGTAACCCAAATCAGCGACAGCCTCGAAGCATTCATCCATGGAGTGGCACACAAAACTGCGGGCACTTTCAGCCTGGTACCCGTCGACGACGATGTCAGCGACGATCTCCTTGAACCGTTCACGATTCTCGCCGGCCTCGATCGCTTCCACACTGGCACCGATGAGTCGCACTCCGTACTGTTCAAGAACACCGAGTTCATTGAGCGCCATCGCAGCATTGAGAGCTGTCTGACCCCCCAGAGTGGCGAGCAAGGCATCGGGGCGTTCGCGCTCGATGATGCGAGTGAGGATTTCGGGAGTGATGGGCTCAACGTAGGTGGCGTCAGCGAATTCAGGGTCAGTCATGATCGTTGCCGGGTTGCTGTTGACCAGCACTACGCGAAATCCCTCGGCGCGCAGGACGCGGCACGCTTGGGTTCCCGAATAGTCGAATTCGCAGGCTTGCCCAATGACGATGGGGCCGGAGCCGATCACCATAATGCTCGAGATGTCGGTACGGCGCGGCATTAGCGGCCACCGTCCTTTCGGGTCGTGGCCATCAGATCAACGAAACGGTCAAACAGGTAGGCAGAATCGTGCGGCCCGGCCGCGGCCTCGGGGTGGTATTGAACGGAGAACGCAGGAACATCGAGACAGCGCAAGCCTTCAACCACGTGATCGTTGAGTCCGACATGACTCACCTCGACCCGACCGAATTCTGTATCGCTCACACGATCGATGGGCGCGTCGACAGCGAAACCGTGATTGTGCGCGGTGATCTCAACGCGTCCGCTCGCGCGGTCGAGTACCGGCTGGTTGATACCGCGATGGCCGAACGGCAACTTGTAGGTACCGAAGCCCAGAGCACGTCCGAGAATCTGGTTTCCGAAGCAAATTCCGAACATGGGCACACCGCTGGCTAACACCTCGCGCACCAACTGAACCGCGGCATCAGCCGTAGCCGGGTCACCTGGACCGTTCGAGAGGAATACACCGTCATAGCCGAGCAACTCAGCGGCCGGCGTGGAAGCAGGAACGACGACGACTTCAACTCCGCGCTCGGCAAGCCTGCGCGGGGTCATCGCTTTGATTCCTAGGTCAACAGCGGCCACCCGGAAGCGCGTCGGCCCTTCGGAGGCAACGGTGTACGCCTCACGTACCGTCACCTCGGCGGTCAGGTCAGCACCTGCCATTCCCGGCGACTGACGCACCCGCTCAAGAAGTTCGTCCACGGGTTGCCCCGCTGCCTCGCCGCTAAACAGACCCACGCGCATAGCGCCCCGATCGCGCAGGTGCCTCGTGAGCGCGCGCGTATCAACTTCACACACGCCCACGATTCCATCGCGTCGCAGATCATCGTCGAGGGTGCGCTTCGATCGCCAATTGCTGGCGATACGACTGGGATCACGTACGACGTAGCCAGCCACCCAAATACGCCTGGACTCGGGGTCGTCGTCGTTGACTCCGGTGTTTCCGACGTGAGGGGCCGTCATCACAACGACCTGTCGCTGGTACGACGGATCGGTGAGAGTTTCCTGATATCCAGTCATGCCTGTCGAGAAGACAGCTTCGCCGAACGTCTCACCCACAGCGCCAAACGATCGACCGCGGAATATCCGCCCATCTTCAAGAACCAGCACTGCCGGAACTCGCTGCTCGGTATGCACGTTCATGCGTCACCACCGAAGGTGCGGCGACCGCGAAGGAAGGTGGCAACGACTCGAGTTGGTAAGTCGAGTCCTGCGTACGGCGTGTTACGCGAACGCGACGCGAGCGTCGCCGCAGTCACTACCGTGCGTGCAGCGGGATCGATGAGCACTAGATTCGCTGGTTCACCGGCCGCGATGGGGCGGCCCTGACCCTCGAGTCGACCGATGCTGGCCGGCGCGATGGACATCCGATCAGCAACCCCTGCCCAGTCAAGCAATCCGGTGACGACCATAGTCTCGGCGACAACCGCGAGCGCAGTCTCGAGCCCGAGCATGCCCATGGCCGCGGCTTGCCACTCGCAGTCCTTGTCCTCCGACGGATGGGGTGCGTGGTCGGTAGCCACGACATCAATCGTTCCGTCGGCAAGCCCCACGCGCAGAGCCTGCACATCGGCGGCAGTACGCAGTGGCGGGTTCACCTTGTAGACAGGGTCGTACGTCGCTACGAGGTCATCAGTGAGCATCAGGTGATGCGGTGTGACTTCAGCCGTGACGCGAATTCCGCGCGACTTCGCCCATCGAATCAAGTCAACCGATCCAGCAGTGGATACATGGCACACGTGCAGTCTCGAATCGACATGCTCGGTCAAGAGCACGTCGCGCGCGATGATCGCCTCTTCCGCCACCGCAGGCCAACCCTTGAGGCCCAATACTCCGGACATCACGCCTTCATTCATTTGCGCGTCTTCGGTAAGTCGGGGCTCTTGGGAATGCTGAGCGATGACTCCGTCGAATGCCTTGACGTACTCAAGCGCGCGTCGCATCAGTAGCGGGTCAGACACGCATTTGCCATCATCGCTGAACACGCGCACGCGAGCGGCAGAGTCGGCCATGGCACCGAGTTCGGCCAGACGTTGACCGGCCAGGCCAACCGTGACAGCACCCACCGGGTGGACATCGCAGTACCCCGCCTGCGCTCCGAGTCGCCAGACCTGCTCGACGACACCGGCTGTGTCTGCTACCGGATCGGTATTGGCCATCGCGTGTACTGCGGTGAAACCTCCAGCCGCAGCAGCGCGGGTACCTGTCTCGACTGTTTCGGCGTCTTCGCGCCCTGGTTCGCGCAAGTGCGTGTGCAAGTCGACAAGCCCCGGTAAGACGATGAGTGACTGCGCTTCGATCACCGTCGCACCTGCGGTGTCGGCGCTACCCGCGACAACCACCTCAGCGATCGTCTCGCCCGCGATGACGACATCACGACGTTCACCGTTGACGCTCACATCACGAATGACGGTGGTACTCATGCGGACTCCTCTTCATCGGCGACCAGCGGCGCTCCCCCGAGCAATAGGTACAACACCGCCATTCGCACACTGACACCGTTCGTGACCTGTTCGACGATCACCGAACGTTCGGAATCGGCCACATCAGAGCCGATTTCCATTCCGCGATTCATGGGTCCTGGATGCATCACGATTGCATGTTCGGGTAGCGACGCCATGCGCCGTGCATCGAGACCGTAACG
>CAIYMF010000090.1 GCA_903927265.1 uncultured bacterium
CAGAGTCTTGGGTGGAATTCCGACGGTTCCTGTGGCGATGGTCGAACTGACGCCGCTGGTCTTGGTGACGCTCAGCACGTTGCTACTGGTGCTGTTGACCCGGTACTTGAACCCATCGACCGTGATGATGTCGCCGGGGATAAAGCCGGTGTCGTCGCTGACGGTGAGGGTGGTGTCGGCACTGGTCGTTGCTCCGTTCAGCACGTTGCTCTGCCGAACACACGCGGCCTTGCCGCTGGTGATCGAGTTGAGAAACGGCTGCACTCCGACGTAGTAGCCGGCGCTTCCCGAGTTTGTGGTCGAGGTGACGTTGCCGGTGTTGGTGATTTCGAACTTGGTTGTTGACGTCACGGCGGTGACTTGGAAGAGAGCATTGTTGGCCGTCTGGCTATTGCCCGAGATCGACACCCACGCGCCAACCGATAATCCGTGGGCAGTCGACGTGGTGACTGTCTCGACGTTGCTGCGATCAGGCGTCGTCGTACTGCTGATGGTGACGGGGTTGATGGTGTCGTCGTACACGCCCGGGGGCAGGGTCGCCGCGTTTGCTGAGCAGGTGGCGCTGGCGGCACCTGAACTGGCATCGGCATTGGCCATGTCGATCAGATGCGCACCGTTAGGTGTGGTCGACGACACCGTCGAGGGAGTCACCAGGTCTGTCGTGATATTAGCCGCTGAATCAACGCAGTTCTTGCCGCTCTCGGCGTAGATCGGGTTTCCGCTGGTCGGCACGCAGGCCTTGGTGCTGACTACTCCGTCGCCTGGCACCGCGTCGTAGTTGTAGAGGCGCGGGCAGCCTGAGTTGAAGTCGTATTGATTGACGTCGGTTGCGGCGCCACAGCTGGTGTCCTTCGCCGCCGTGACACAGCCGCTATCGGTGAAGAAGTTGATGCTGGCGACCGCGGTGAGGGCACCCTGGTTGTAGAAGTTGCCGGTTCCGCAGACGTAGAGTTTCTCGGCCAGTGCGACGCCGTTGGCGATATCGGGCTGGCTGTTTCCCTGCGTGAAAGTGCCGTCGGGGGTGAAGTTGGGTTGGTACACCGTGCAGAACACTCGCAACTTCGGCGCACCAATTGGGAAATCTAGATATGAGGTGCCTGGAAGCTCACTGGTAGCACCAAAGCACTTGCCGTTTTTTAGAATCGGACCTAGCCAGCGGCCGTCGTCTCGGTCCCTAATTTGCTTCGCGACCGTACTGTACGTGGACGAGGCCGCCTGCAGGAGTGCCTTCTCCGTCAGGGACTTGTTGCTCGGCTCATCAAGCTCAGGCTGGCCGACCTCGAGTAGTTGGTTAGTTCTCAATCCTCCGTCGATGGCCCTGGTGAGTCCACCCACCATGAGCGACAGGATGGTGATGGCCACGAGAACGAAAACGAGCGACGCGCCCACATCGCTGCGCACAGTGCGCAACCGGGTCAGAATGCGACTGTTCATCAGGGCATCGCCCCGTACAGCACCATCGGTTGTGGTGAGTCAACAGCAGCGCCACTTTGTGCCGGGTTGAGAGTCAGACTGAATGCCACACGGTTGATGCTGGCGGCAGGGGAGCAGTTCGGCAGAGTGCTGAAGAACGGGGTCGTCGTGGTCTGCTTCTCACACGCAACCACGGGGTTCTTCACGGAGTCGGCCAGTTGCGTCGTGTTCACTACTCCGCCCGTGCCGCACTCGTAGCGCACGAGTGCCCCCTTGGCGTTGACTGAATACCACACCGTCTTGTTGGACGTAGTACGAACATTTGTCGTGGTCAGTGTAAAGAGCGGCGTACCTGACCCGCACGGCGCAGTACCATCTTTGGTGATCGCCGAGGCTGAGTTGATATCTTTGCGGAACACGTAACCGACCAGCGTCGTGTCCTGCGAACGCTCTGCACGTTCTTGGGCTCCGCTCATCGTCCGCAGCACTGACACGAGCGTGAAGCCTAATGTGCCCATCACTAACACCATGATGGTGATGGCAACGAGCAATTCGGGCAGGGTGAAACCCTGATCCGAGTCCGCGACCACGCGGCGAAGTCGGGCGTTCATGTGACGCCCTGGTACACGTTGGCTTTGAGCACCGACTGGAAAGTGGCGTCCTGGCGCACGATGTTGCCGTTGCCTTTGTCGACGGTGGTGCGGCCCACGGCCGTGACCGGAAGGCTTACCTGCAGTGCTGTGGCCGCTTCACCCGCTGAGGCCAGGGGGTGGCCCGCTAGTGCCGTGCACGGGTACACGGTCTGGATCTTATTCCCGCTGCTATCAACGCTGACGACTGCAAGTCCGAAGGTGATGCCTGCCGAGTCAAGCGTGACGCCTGAGTTACTCGTTGCTGCAGCTTGAGCAACGGCCTTCAGTTGATTCGTCACGGCGCTATTGCACGCCCCATTGCTGTAGAGCGGAGTTGACTTCGGCACTGTGAAGCTCGACACCGCCTCGTAGACCGAAAGCCCCGCGCTCTGTGAAGCCGACTGAGCACGCAGGATGGTGGTGAGTGAACCTGACAGTGTGACCGCGCCGATCAGTGCGACCACGACAAGCCCGACGATCCCGATCGACACCAAACTCTCGATGAGGGTCTCTCCGCGTTCGCTGGCAACATGACGAAGTCGCCGACGGAGCCGGGTGGCTCGGTCAGCGACTGCGCTCAGTGGCCTACGTGTCATGCATGTCCTTGCTGCTGGAAGATTCCGTACATCGCGCTGACGAGAGCGACGGCGACGAAACCGACGATCAGGCCGACTCCGAGCACCACGGCGGGCTCGATCAGTGTGGTGACCTTCTTGATCTTGTGCTCAAGTTCGCGCTCGTAGAACGTTGCGGCAACGTCCATCTGATCCTGCAAAGTTCCGGTGGCTTCACCCACGCGGATCATCTGCACGACGGTGCTCGGGAAAACACCGGTCGCCGCGAGGGGGCCACTCAAGCCGCCGCCCTCGATCATTCCCTGCTGTGCTTCCATCAACGCGTTGCTGTAGACGGTGTTGTTCATCGTCTCCGCTGTTACGCGCATGGCGGTAGTAAGCGGGACACCGGCGTTCGCGAGTGATGCCATCAACCGGCAGAAACGCTCAGTGAGCACGATGTTGTAGGCCGGGCCAAGCACAGGAAGGCGAAGGCGCACGCGGTCGAAGAAGTCCTTGCCAATGCCGCGCTTGACAGCAATGGTGCAACCGACGCCAGCCACGATCGCCACGACCGCGATGGGGAGACCCCACTTAGAGATGAACTGCGTGAAACCAAGAAGAAGTCGTGTTGCGAGCGGAAGTTCGATGTTCAGCGAGGCGAAGAACTTCTCGAACTGGGGCAACACCGCGACCGAAAGAATGACGACCGTGATCAGTGCCATGCCGAGAACGACCATGGGGTACGTCAACGCTCCGGTGATCTTGCGGCGGGTCTCAAGATCCTTCTCGACGTAGTCACCAAGGTTGTCGAGCACCTGGTCAAGACGACCAGTGAGCTCGGCGCTGGCGAGGATGCGGCGGTAGTAGAGCGGGAAGTCCTTGGGGTGCTTGTCGAACGCCTCAGTCATGGTGGCGCCGTTGCGTAGGTCATCGGAGATGGCGCCCACAACGCGACGCACCGCCGTGCTGTCGCCGTCGCCTTCAATAATCGCGAGAGCGGACAGCACAGGAACACCAGCGCGGAGGAAGGCTGCCAGCTGACGTGAGAGATGCACGAGTTCTTCGCGCTTGAGCTTCTTCTGTGTCAGTTCGATGTTGAACTTCGACCGTGGCTTTTCCGGCTCCTGAGACGTCGACAGATCGCCACCGCGCTCCTCGAGTGTGGTCACTATGTCGCCCTTCCCTTGCCCTGGTGTTCTGAGGTGGATCTGTTGGTTTAGATCGTGTGAATCGTGCGCATGACTTCGAACACGCTGGTCTTGCCATCGCGAACGAGGTCGATTGATTCATCGCGCAAGGTGATGAGTCCGTTCTTGATGGCCAGTGCGCGCATTACTTCGGCTGACGGACGGTCGTGCACGAGTCGCTGCGAAATGTCCTCGTCAACGTCGAGTACCTCGTAAATGCCAACGCGCTCGAGGTAGCCCGAACCGTTGCAGCGGTTACAGCCATCGGATGTGCGGAAATCGATGTCGGTCGGGCCGTCGATGCGCTTCCAGAACTCGGCCTCTTCCGGAGACAGGGTGTAGTCGCGTGAGCATCCTGTGCAGAGGCGACGCACGAGACGTTGGCCGACAATTGCCCGCACCGACGATGCAACGAGGAATGGTTCGACTCCCATGTCGATGAAGCGGTAGAGCGCTGACACCGAGTCGGTGGCGTGAAGCGACGAGAACACCAAGTGGCCGGTGAGGGCTGCCTGAATGGCGATGCGTGCGGTCTCGTGGTCGCGAATCTCACCCACGAGGATGACATCGGGGTCTTGACGCAAGATAGCGCGAAGCCCGGTGGCGAAGGTGACACCGGCCGGTTCGTTGATCGAGATCTGGGTGATGCCCGGGAACATGTACTCAACCGGGTCTTCAATGGTGGTGATCGAACGCTCAACGGCGTCAATTTCACGTAGTGACGCGTACAAGGTGGTGGTCTTGCCGGCACCGGTGGGTCCGGCACAGACCACCATGCCGAACGGGGTGGCGATCGCTTCGGCGAACCTCTTGTGGGCGATCGGTGACATGCCGAGCTCGGAGAGGCGCATGGCGGGCTTGCTGCGGTCGAGCAGTCGCAGCACCAACTTTTCGCCCCACACCGTGCCGACCGACGACACGCGAATGTCGAGATCGCGACCATCGACGGTGGACCCAATCTGGCCGTCTTGTGGGCGGCGGCGTTCAACGATGTTCATGCCGGCCATCACCTTGAGGCGACCGGCCACGGGCGCGGCCATCGACGATGGAAGTTTCGACACGTCGCGAAGGGCACCGTCAATGCGAAAGCGCACGAGGAACGCGTCACTGCGCGATTCAAGGTGCACATCGGAGGCGCGGTCGCGCACTGCCTGCGACAGGATCATGTCGACGACCTTGACCACCGGCGCGTCGTCGGTGTGCACGCCCATCAGGTCGTCCTGAATGCCGGCCTCAATGCGAGTGCTGAGGTAGGCGTCGACCTGCGGGCCGATGCCAGTGAGAGCGTCGTAGTGCGAGGCCATCATGCGGTCGATGTCGGCGCGGGAGGCAACGTGCACCTTCACCGGCATGCTCAGCAGTTCAGTGAGGTTCTGAGCCAGACCGGGGTGTGGGTCGGCGGTGACCACCACGAGGATTCCGTCTTCGACCCAGAGCGGCAGCACACCCTGCCCGCGCGCGATCGACTCGGGGACGAGCGCCAACGCTTCTGCCTCTGGCCGCACGTGCCGTAGATCGACTTCGGAGAGTTCCTGCTGACGAGCCAGGATTCCGAGCAGGTCAGCGTCGGTGAGGTGGCCGGCACGAAGGAGCACCAGCCCGAGGGGCTCGCCGGTGGCTTCCTGGGTTTCAAGTGCCGAATCGAGCATTTCGCGCGTAATCAGACCGTCTTCAATGAGCAGGTCGCCGAGCGGGGTACCGCCTGAGGCCCTACGAACCACGGTGGGCACGGGGGCAGGCTCGGGCGCGTCAACGACATCGTCGCGTCGACCGCGAAATCGCGCCATGTGGTGCTCCCCACCTCGCTTGCCTGAACTTCGGACCTAGTGCTCAGACGTCACCCGATCGTGTTCGGTTCCGATCAGGCATACCTTCGTTGAACGATAAGCGCCCTCGTAAAATCCGGCTACCTAGCGTCACCCGTGTGGGTGGATGCGACGAGGCATTTGTACGGATTACCGAGCATATGATTACTGAGGGTGACCGGTCCCACTCGTTGGGGCTAATCGCGGCAACGTCTCCCTCATCGGCAGGGTCATCACCAAGCCGAAGAGTCCCACCGCGGTGCCGACCGCGAAGGCCAGGGAGAACGATCCGGTGGCGTCGATGATGAGTCCGGCAGCGAGTGGCCCGATGATGGCGCCGAGATCACTGCACATCTGGAAGGCCGCGACCACGATTCCGCCGCGTGCGCCTCCGGTGACGTCGCCGACGACGGCGGAGGGTGCCGAGCCTAGGAAGGCCGATCCGGCGCCGAACACGGCCATGGCGACGAGGAAGAGGGGTGTCGAGGTTGTGAGGGCGAGCAGTGCCATCGCGGCCGTCGCTCCCGCAGTTCCGATGATGAGAGCGGGCCGGCGCCCGCGGGTGTCGGCCATGCGGCCGGCCGGGAGCAGGAGCGCCGCCTGTACAGCGGCTGACACCAGCAGACCGATACCCGTGAGTTCCGGGCCCCGCTGCAGTGATTCAACGACGAACAGCGGAATGACGGCCGATCTCAGTCCGAAGAAGGCGAAGCCGCTGCCGAGGTTGACTGCGAGGGCCGCCCGATATGCAGAGTCACGCAGGGCCTGCGACATCGGGATGCCGAGACGTTCTGGCTTGCGATCGCGGGTCAATGAATTTTCGGCCTCGGCCACATCCTCTTCCCGCTCGAGGATGTGTGTGCGAGTGAGGAAGACGAGCGCGACGATCAGGGCTGCGGTCAGCGTGGCCGCGTAGATGAAGAAGGGCAGTCGCAGGGAGATGCCTGTGACCAGTCCGCCAACGGCTGGTCCGGTCACTCCGCCGAGGAGGAAACCCCCTTGGTAGGCGCCGGCCGCCCGGCCTCGTTGAGCGGGTTCAACGACGCGGAGCAAGAGAGCGAGGGCTGACACGGTAAACATCGACGACCCGACTCCACCCGCACCGCGTAGGAGCAGCAGATGAGTGAAGTCGGTGGCCAGTCCGGCGAGGGCGCTCGACAGGGCCACGATCCCCAAACCAATAGCCAGCGTGGTGCGCTCGCCAATGCGGTTGACGAGCCAGCCGGCTCCTGGCGATGACACGAATCGCATCAGCGCGAACACTGAGATGACGGCCGTGGCGGCGGTGGTCGAGACTCCAAAACTCTTGGCAAACAGTGGAATTGCCGGCGCCACGATTCCGAATCCGAGCGCCACGCAGAAGGCAATGGCCGAGAGAACGGCTACCTCGCGAGGGAGTCCCGCGAGCATCGGGATTCCGCGCCGTTTCGCCACCTATCGACCCTAGTGCGGGAGAGGCCCCTCGGCAGGTCAGGTAGCAGGCGGAAGGGTGGAGGTAGCGATCTCCCTGGCCCACAGGCGAACTCCGACTAGGGCGAGCGCGAGGATTCCTAGACCGATGAGGTTGTAGGCGATGCGATCGATGACGACCCCGCCGATTTCGCTGCTCTCTTTGGCAGCCACCGGAAGCATCAACGTGGTGGACAGGAAAGCAATCTGTACCGCAACGTTGCTTCCAAGTGACATCAAGTAACACAGCAGCGCCAGTCCAACAGCGATGCCGAAGTAGGGCAACGGATTAGCAAAGCCGGCGGACGTAATCATCCATGTGACCGCGGCGACGATGCCGCACGCGAGGAGTTGTCCGACCATGCGCCACAGGATGGCCTTTTCTGTGAAGCCGGGAGTGGGAATGCCTAGCACCACGACGGCCGTTGCCAACCACGTTGCGTGAGGAAGTGTGCTCACCACCACAATCGAACACGCGAGTCCGGCAGCTAGCCCGAGGAAGATGGCAATCAGCCGAGCCGATCGAGGTGAAGTCGGAGGTGCGGGGCTCGCCTCAGGGGCGCCCATACGGCTGGCGATCAGCCAGCCGTAAACACTGCCGACACCGAGGAAGATCAGGACTTCCGCCAGTTCGGAGTAGTCGCGAAAGATCGGAGCCACCACGGCAAAGAGAGTGGCCATCGACAGGGCCACACCGGCCCCACGCCTGGTGGCGAAGCCTGACAGCATCGCGAAGAAGACGACAACGGCGACCCACAGCCAACCATTGAGTGGCGCGTCGCCGGGATGGTCGGCGACGGGCTTGGTGATGGCGCCTAGAACGATCGCCACGATGGCGGCGGGAGCGGCGTAGCGGGTGGCGCGCAGCCCGTTGAAGCTAGCGCTTCCAATCACGATGACGGTTCCGTACACGCAGGCGATCGCGGCATCGCGGTGGCCGAAGAGCAGGCCCAGTGCAATGGGAATCGCGACACACAAGATCAGCAGTAACGCGGCTCGCAGGAGTCGCTTGCCGAATGGAATCCGCAAGCCGGCGATCTCTTCCTGTGAGATCGCAGGGGGAGGTGTGGAGTACACCTCAGCAGCGAAATGTGCCGCGCTGCTCTCTGACTGCTCCTCCACCTGCACATGGTGGCACATGGCATGTGTAGCGCAGCGACACTTACGCGCGCCGTCGACGTCCACTGCGTTGGCGCAGGTAGTCGCTGACGACGTAGTTGCCAAGCCGGTCACCGGTGGCGGCAAGTACGCGCCCACCGTTGCGCTTGGCCATCTGGTCGAGAAATTCCTCGAGCCGAGGGTCATCGCCGAGTTGGAACCACGAGATCGGAACTCCATGTTGGGTGAGGCGATCGATCTCGGCAATCGTGAGCGTCAATGTCTCAGGAGCAGGCGGCCAGTCGAACCACCACTGCCCCTCACGATCAAGGTGCGCGGTGGGTTCGCCGTCGGTGACGACCAACAACACCGGCTCGGCATCGTGATGGCGATCGAGAAAGCGAGAGGCCAGCATCAGTGCATGCTGCAGATTCGTTCCTTGAATGGTGCTCGCCTCAAGGTCGGGTAATTCATGTGGCGCAATCACGCGCGCCAGGTTGGCAAAGGCGATCACTTCGATGGCATCGAGGGGAAACGTGGTGGTGACCAAAGAATGCAGAGCAAGGGCGGTGATCTTGGCATCGCGCCACGTGTCGTTCACCACCATCGAGAACGATTGATCGACCAGCAGTACGACGGCTGCGCGCGTGCGGGTCTCTGTTTCGCTGATCTCGAAGTCATCGGGTGTCAGTGCAATGCGACCGTCAAGCGATCCGCCCGCCGAGAGGTGACGGGTCACGGCGTTTCCGAGTGTGCGAACGACGTCGATGGGCTCCTCATCGCCAAATTGCCACTGGCGCGTGGTGCCCGTGAGGTCACCTTGAACGCCTGTGCTCGCCACATCGTGGTTGCCTCGCCCGAGCGGTTGCAGGTTGCCGAAGACTTGCTTCAGCGCCATGCGGCCGATGCGGCGAACCGCCTTGGCGGACAGTTCGACTCGTTCTCCGCCTTGGGTCAGGAAGCCTTGGCGTTCGAGTTCGCGTTCGATCGCACGAAGTTGCTCAAGATCGTCAACCGCTCGACGACCCAGAGCGCGCCGCACCGCCTCCTCATCAACATCGTCCAGGCTCGCGCCGGCGTAGCCCTGGCCGAGTTGCTGTTCAAGGGCTTCAAGGTCGGCGAGCTCGGCAATCGCAGATGTGGCATCAGGCATGGGGAGCCCTTGCTCACCGTCCATGCGCACCGCGCCGTTCCACGCAAGGTCGGGCCGCAAGGCCCGCAAGTTGTCGCCAAGTTCGGCCATCTGCGCGGCGAGGTCAAGGTCGCTGAATGCTTGATCCATGAGTTCGCCGAGTTGCTGACGCTGTTCGGGAGTCAATGAATCGAGCATGCGTTGGGTAGCCGCCGCGCGACGTGCAAGTTCGTCGAGTAGTTCTTCGAACGACTCGGGATTGTCAGGGAAGAACTCGCCGTGCTTGCTCATGAAGTCGGAAAAGTCGTCGGTGACGTCGTCACCGCGCCGGTGCTTGGCCATGAGTTGATTGAGGTCGGCGAGCATGTTCTTCAGTGCTGCTGCTGCCGCTGGATCGTCGGCGCCTTCGAGTGCTTTGCTGATGTCGCGGAATTGCGAGTCGAGAACATCGCGGCGCAGTCGTTCATTGATCTGCTCAAACGCTTCACGTGCTTCGGGACTGCGCCAGTCGTATTCGCGCAGTTCGCGCACCGCGCGCGCCGTGTCGTCAGCGACCATGTCGAGCATCGACTCGCGGAAGCGCGCATCATCGCTGGGGTCTGGGAAGAGGGCGGATCGTTCAAGTTCAAGTGCCTTGTCGAGCAGATCGCGAATGTCAGACAGCGTTCCGTCGAGTCGACCAGATTTCTCAAGTTGCCGGCGTCGCTTGCGGGCCTGCCGACGCAATTCATCCAGTCCGCGCCGACCATCGACGCCTTCGCGCAGCAAGTCGCGAAGCGCTTCGCGTACCGACTGACCTTCGATGATGCGCTCGGCCAGTCCATCTACGGCCGCGGCACCATCGAATGGCGCAGCCAGCGGATCGGGACCGTCGTTCCACGCGCCGTACCGGTAGCGGCTCACGGGTGAATCTCCTGCGTCTGGGTGGGGCTCGGCTCTACTCTGGAGCCATGAGCGATCAAACAAATCTCCCTGTGGCCGGCTGGTACCCCGATCCTGACAACGCGAACCAATTGCGCTGGTGGGACGGCAGTGCCTGGACCGAGCAGCGTCAGGCTTCGATCAGCGAGCAGGCACCTGGCGCGGTGGGCGGCCAGCCCGCGCAGTACGCCGGTCCGCCGATTCTGCTGGTGACCAGCAACGACATTCCTGGCTATCGCATTACCGAGGTGCACGGCGTGGTGTTCGGCCTGACTGTGCGTGCTCGCAACGCGTTTTCGAACATGGGCGCCGGCTTCCGCACCATGTTCGGCGGTGAGGTTTCGGGCTATACCCAGTTGCTCGCTGATACTCGACTCGAGGCCGAATCGCGTCTGCGTTACGCAGCAACGCAGGTGGGTGCCAACGCGGTCACTGCGGTGCGCTTCGACACGGGCGAGATCGGCGACATTATGAATGAGGTCGCGTGCTACGGCACCGCGGTCACGATTGAGCGCATCGCCGACTGAACCAGCGGTCACCCGGAACCTCCGTACGTGACGGTGGCGCCTGTCGCGTCTTTGTCGATGCGACGGGTCAGCCAGAGACCTTCCAGTGCCATCTCAAGGCACGCGGCGGCCAAGCCGGGAGTCTCACCTGCCTCGCCTTCGAGCGCGGTCATGATGCGCCCGAGCCCCTCAAGTGGACCGACTGCCGTGAGGATTGCGTCGGCCGTGACGAGGTCGCCTGTTTCGAGGGCATTGCCGCTGTCGAACCATTCGATAAGCGGGGTGAGATCGACTCCGCCCAATCTCGAGCGGAAGGTTTCGGCAACCGCACGGCGTGACAAGTGAACGAGCACCTCTTCCTCGCGACCCTCTTCACTGACCTCGAACTCGACCTTGCCGTGCAGGGTCGGAACGACGCCGCCGAGGTCGCCCACGCGCGCCACCGGTTCGGGATCGCCGGTGATAGCACCCCGCCGCAATGCAGCAGCGGCGAGTGACTCGGTGCAGGCGACAGCGAAACGTGCTGACACCCCACTGCGGTTGTCGACGGCGGGGGACTCGCGCACGAGGCGGGTGAATCGGGCAACCGTTTCTAGCAGGTGGTGTGGCACAACCGCTGTGACGTGAGCTTCTTGACGAAGCAGGGCGATTTCATCGGCCAAGTCGAGGGGGTAGTGCGTACGCACCTCGGCACCAAAGCGGTCCTTGAGCGGAGTGATGATGCGACCGCGGTTGGTGTAGTCCTCCGGGTTGGCGCTCGCGACGAGGAGCATGTCCATGGGTAGTCGCAGGGCATAACCCCGCACTTGAATATCTCGCTCCTCCAGCACGTTCAGCAGCGCCACCTGAATGCGTTCGGACAGATCGGGAAGTTCATTGACCGCAAAGATGCCGCGGTTGTAGCGCGGCACGAGACCGTAGTGCACGGTTTCGGGATCGCCGAGTCGGCGACCTTCGGCCACCTTCACTGGATCGACGTCACCGATCAGGTCGCCAACGCTGGTGTCGGGAGTCGCGAGTTTCTCTCCGTACCTTTCGCTGCGGTGATGCCATTCGATTTGAAGTGCCTCACCTTGCGCAGCGAGAAATCGCTGGCACCGCAGGCACACTGGATCGAACGGATCGTCGTTGATTTCGCAGCCGGCGACGATGGGGCTCCACTCGTCCAGAAGCCCAATGAGGGTTCGCAGGAGGCGAGTTTTTCCCTGACCACGTTCGCCGAGCAGCACCACATCGTGACCGGCGAGCAGCGAACGCTCAAGTTGGGGGCGGACGGTGTTCTCAATTCCGACGATGCCGGGGAACGGGTCGACGCCCGCCTGCAACGCGGCGATCAGATTGCCGCGGATCTCGTGCTTGACGGTGCGTGGTCGATACGACGAGGCGCGCAACACTCCCAGAGTCTTGGGCAGGGTGGGGGGCGGCTGGGGCCGGCTGTGTTGGGTGGTCATGTGCTGACCGTATGTCCTGGCCATGAGTGTCGTACATATGGATCGCGCGGCAAGATGGACCCATGCCCTCTGTCGCTGCCGCCGCCTTCGATTCCCACGGTCCCGCTCTCGCCCTTGACGTGGGCGGAACCAAACTGGCGGCGGCGCTGGTCGCGGCCGATGGAACGATCCTTGCGAGCGATCGCACCCCCACACCGGCCGGCCCTGGAATCGACGGGTCGGTGATTTGGGCCGCTGTCACCGAGTTGCTCGATCGGCTCTATTTGTCCGCTGGATCACCTGCTCTCGCGGGGGTGGGCGTCGGCTGCGGTGGGCCCATGGTGTGGCCGGCCGGCGAGGTGTCGCCGCTCAACATTCCGGCCTGGCGGGGCTTTCCGTTGCGGGCGCATATCGCGGCGCGGTACCCCGGCATTCCCGTGCGCTTGCACAACGACGCCATTTGCATGGTGATCGCTGAACATTGGCTGGGCGCTGGCATGGGGCGCGAGTCGATGCTCGGCATCGTCGTGTCAACGGGCGTTGGTGGAGGTGTCATTCTCGGTGGTCAGGTGCTCAACGGAATGTCGGGAAACGCGGGGCACGTCGGACACATCATTGTTGAGACCGATGGCGTTGCGTGCGGTTGTGGTGGGCGCGGATGTTTGGAAGCGGTCGCGCGTGGACCGGCGATCGCCGCGTGGGCAACTGAGCGAGGGTGGATTCCCAGTCGCGGCGACCTTGGCGCAACAGCCGAAGCGTTGACGATCGATGCACGCACTGGTCACCAGGTGGCGCTAGAAGCATTGAGGCGGGCCGGAACGGGGCTTGGCATCGGAATCGCATCGGCACTGGCCACCCTCGACGTCGAACTGGTGGTGCTAGGCGGGGGTGTGTCACAAGCCGGCGCGCTGCTGTACGGACCGATGCATGAGGCATTGCGTCAGTACGCCTCGTTGGGTTTCACTCGTTCGGTCCCGGTTGTTGCGGCCGATTTTGGCCCCCAAGCGGGTGTCATTGGCGCAGCGGCGCTCGTGCACCAAGGCGCGGCATACTGGATTGCTGACTAGGCTGGAGACCCTGTCGACGATGGAAGGACCCCGATGACTGCATCGGCCAATTCAGCCAATTCAGCCATTTCGGCGAAAGGCTTGGTCAAGCACTACGGAGATGTGAAGGCCCTCGACGGACTCGATCTCGAGGTGCCTGAAGGCACCGTCGTTGGCTTGCTTGGTCCCAATGGTGCCGGCAAAACGACGGCTGTGCGGATTCTCACCACCTTGCTGCGTCCCGACAGCGGCAGTGCCACCGTGGCGGGGTTCGACGTCGTTCGACAGGCCGACGCGGTTCGTCGAGTGATCGGCCTCACCGGTCAGTACGCCGCCGTTGATGAGTACCTCACCGGCCACGAAAACCTCACCATGGTGGGCCGGCTCTATCATTTGCCGGCAGGCTGGGTTGCTGATCGCGCGCAGGAGCTACTCGAACGGTTCAATCTCGCCGACGCCGCTGACCGCCCAGTACGTACGTACAGCGGCGGAATGCGTCGTCGTGTTGACCTCGCGGCGTCGCTCGTTGCTCACCCCCGCATCCTCTTTCTTGACGAGCCCACGACCGGCCTCGATCCACGATCACGTCTTGACCTGTGGGCAGTTATCGGTGACCTCGTGCGCGAGGGCACGACCGTGCTGCTCACGACCCAGTACCTCGAAGAAGCTGATCGACTCGCGAACGACATTGTCGTGATCGATCACGGTCGCGTCATCGCACACGGAACGAGTGACGTGCTTAAGGATCAGGTGGGCGGCGACCGACTCGAGATTGTTGTCCGCGACCGCTCGCGATTGAACGAAGCTGCCGCGGCACTGTCGGCAGTGTCGGATGCCTCGCCGTTTGTCGATGCCGACACCGGACACGTGTCCGCGCCAGTCTCAGGTGGTAGCACCGTGCTCGTGGAAGCGGTGCGCGCACTGGATTCCGCCGGTGTCGAGATCGATGACGTTGTCCTACGCCGACCCACGCTCGATGACGTATTTCTGGCCCTCACCGGTCACGTCGCAGAAGAAGAACCGGCGCCCGCCCCTGCATCGCGCGGCCGTGGCCGCGGTCGGAAGGAGTCCTGAGATGGCAATGACATCGCCGCCAACCATCGCATTGCCCCCGCCCATGCACCGCCCAGTGTGTGGTTGGGGGCTGCATGACGGCCTCGTCGTGGCCCGACGCAATCTGCTTGCCACCCTGCGCAATCCTGAGTTGCTTTTCTTCTCACTCATTCAGCCGGTCATCTTCGTTCTGCTGTTCGCGTACGTATTCGGTGGCGCCATTCCGGTGCCTGGCGCGTCGCCCGAAGCTGGTGCGAGTGCGTATCGCGAATACCTGATGCCGGGAATTTTCGGGCAAACCGTGGCATTCGCTGCCGCATCATCAACGGTCGGCATCGCCGAAGATATGAGTAAGGGAATCATCGATCGATTCCGCTCACTTCCGATGAAGTCGTCTGCCGTGCTCTTCGGACGAACGCTTGCCGATGCCGTGCGCCTGATCTTGGTACTCGCTGTTCTCGCGATCACAGGTCTTGTCGTGGGCTGGCGCATTCACAACGGTGCACTGTTGGCGACGTTTGCTTTTGTTCTGCTGTTGCTCTTCGCCTACACGGTGGCGTGGGTCGGTGTCTGGATCGGGTTGTACATGCCGAACACCGAAACGGCTCAGACCGCCGGATTGCTGTGGTTGTTTCCTCTGACCTTCATGTCCAACGCATTCGTTCCGTTGGAAGGCATGCCGACCTGGTTGCAAACTTTTGCCTCATGGAACCCGCTGTCGGCGTTGGTATTGGCCTGTCGCGAACTCTTCGGTAATCCCACCGGACAACTTCCGGGACAGACTTACCCGTGGCCGCTCGAGAACCCGATCGCGTACACGCTGATCAGCTGCGCGGTGATCTTGGCGATTTTCATTCCGTTGGCTGCCCGTCGCTACCGCAACAGCACCAGCCACTGACCCCGCATCAGCCGGTGTAGGGCGTGACCTCGAGGATGTCGACGCTGATGGCCTTGCCGTTGGGTAGTGCGTACGACACGGTGTCTCCCGCGCGACCGCCGATGACGGCGCCTCCGAGAGGCGACGTGGGGGAGTAGACGTCGATGGTGGCGTGCGCTGTCTCTTCGCGTGAGCCGAGCAGGAATCTCTCAGTGTCACCGTCGGCGAATCGCACGGTAACCACCTGACCGACGGCGGCTTCACCTGCTTCGACGTCGGGCGTTCCGATCAGTGCGTTTTCGAGCATCTGCTTGAGTTGGCGTACACGGGCCTCGTTCTTGCCCTGCTCTTCCCGCGCGGCGTGGTAGCCGCCGTTTTCCTTGAGGTCGCCTTCTTCGCGGGCGATTTCAATGCGCTTGGTAATTTCGACGCGCAAGGGACCCATGCGCTCTTCTAACTCGGCCGACAGTCGGTCGTAGGCGTCTTGGGTCAGCCAGATCTCAGAACTCATCCCATGAGGATACGACGGACCCGGGCTGGCGCTAGGCCCGACGGGGTTGTCAGACTGTGCATCATGGTTTCTGCACCGAGTGCCGGACTTCGCCTCATGGCGGTCCATGCTCATCCTGACGACGAATCGAGCAAGGGCGCGGCGTCGGCTGCGCGCTACGTTTCTGAAGGTGCGCAGGTCATGGTCGTCACCTGTACGGGCGGTGAGCGGGGCGATGTGCTGAACGCGTCGGTCGTCGACGAGGTTACTCGCGACGGTATTCACGCGGTGCGGCAACGTGAGATGGCGCAGGCTGCCGCTCTGCTCGGGGTCAGTCACGCGTGGTTGGGCTTTGAAGACTCGGGCCTGCCTGAGGAAGATCCCGACACCGGAATCACCCCGCCGTTGCCCGACGGCTGTTTCGCTGTCATCGATCGTGATGAGGCGACCGAACCCTTGGTTCGTCTCATTCGTGAATTCCGTCCGCAGGTGCTCACCACCTATGACGAGCACGGTGGCTATCCGCACCCCGACCACATTCGTACGCATGAGGTGTCGATGGCCGCAGTTGAGGCCGCCGCTGACGCAACGCGGTTTCCCGACAGCGGCGAGCCGTGGGCCGTGTCGAAGGTCTACTACCACATGACATTCCACAAGGCCCGCGTCATGGCGCTGCATGAAGCACTCGAAGGGGCCGATATGGAATCGCCCTACGGCGATTGGCTGGCCAACTGGACCGACCGCCCGCACGATGCCGAACGCCTGACCACCTTGGTTCCATGCGCCGAGTGGTTTGGCGTGCGTGAGGACGCCTTGCGCGCCCACCGCACTCAGGTTGACCCTGAAGGCCCGTGGTTCCGCGTGCCGCTGATCATGCAACAGCGAGTGTGGCCCACCGAAGACTTTCAACTCGCGACGTCTACCGTAGAAACGACACTTCCTGAAGATGACCTATTCGCGGGACTGCGATCGGAGAGCGCGTCATGATGCCGACAGCCTGGGTGAGTTTGCTGGTGCACGCTGCTCAGACTCCGTCGCCGATCCCGGTGCCAATCAAAGAAGTTGACCCGAATGCAGTCACGCCGGGCTTAGTGGGCTTGGCCTTCTTCATCGTTCTCTTCGTCGTCGTGTTCTTTCTTCTGCGCAGTTTCACTCGGCAACTCAAGAAGATCGACATCCCCGAGGGTGGTGTTCGGATCGATGGGCCTCAGTCGAGTTCGATAGCGAGCGATTCCGAGGTCGGCACTACCTGAATGGCGTTGTGTTCGCCTGACTTCGACCACTGTGCGAACACCATGTGGGTGAGGCGATCGGCAAGTTCGATGGGGGGAACGGGTCGGCCGAGTAGGTAACCCTGTCCGAAACGGTAGCCCTGCCCGATGAGGGTAAGACGTTGTGATTCGGTCTCAATACCCTCGGCAATGATTTCGTCGAGGTCGAGATTGGTGGCGAGATCGTGGATGGCGATAACGAGGCCGAGTTGACTCGGATGCGGCAGTCCTTCGATGAACTCACGGGGTAGTTTGAGTCCGGCGACCGGCATCGTGCGTAGATAGCCGAGCGACGACCATCCGGTTCCGAAGTCATCGATGTACACGTCAACGCCGAGATCGCGAATCTCCTCAAGGCGTCCGAGCGGTACCCCGCCTTTCGGTAGCAGAACCCCTTCGGTGATTTCGAAAATCAAGTGCCCCGGCCGGACGCCTGAGTCGGTGAGCGCGGCCCTCACTTTGGCGGGCAGTGCCGGATCGAGCATCTGTCGTGGAGACAAATTCACGGTGAGGCGTAGTTGTGCGAGGTGAGGATTGGCCACATGCATGGCGGCGAGTTCGAACAGGCTGCGCCGCAACATCGACATACCGAGTTCGACGATGAGACCCGACTCCTCGGCCACGGCAATGAATTCCGCTGGTGACACGATGCCGCGTTCTGGGTGCTCCCATCGAGCGAGAGCTTCGATGCCGGCGATGGCACCTGACTTGAGTTCGACGATGGGCTGGTACCACGGCACGATTTCGCCGCGCTCGATCGCGGTGCGTAGTTCACTGACCAATGCCATGCGCTGCACAGCTGCGCGGTGAAGTTCGGTCTCGAAGAGAGCCCACTGGTTCTTGCCGCGTCCTTTCGCCTGATAGAGCGCGAGGTCGGCATCGCGCTCGGCTTCTTTCACCGTCATGGTGGGCCGACTTGCGACGACGCCGATGCTGGCTGCTGGAAATAACTCGCGACCTTCCAGCACAATCGGTTCATTGATACGTGTGAGAAGCCGGTCAGCGACGATGGCCACGTCGGAGGCACCGCGCACATCTTCGAGCACCAAGGCGAATTCATCGCCACCGATGCGCGCGGCGGTGTCACCTTCGCGCAGTGTCTCGGTGATGCGTTCGCCTACGATCTTGAGCATCTCGTCGCCAGCGGGATGCCCCAATGAATCATTGATTTCTTTGAAGTCATCAAGGTCGAGCATGAGAACGGCGAATTCAGCACCGTGACGCTCATGCCGAATCAGCGCCTGCCTCAATCGGTCGCGGAAGAGGTCGCGGTTGGCCAGTCCGGTGAGTGGGTCGTAGAGCGCGCGACGGGCGAGTTCGTCCTGGAGCTTGCGTTGCTCGGTGATGTCACGAATGGTGAGTACTGTCTGAGAACTGCCGACGCGGGATACCGCGATGAACTCGCAGAGTCGAGTGCCCGAGGGCGCCGACACCCTGAGTTGACGCACATCGCGCCCGGCCACGTAGCTCTTCAGCAGTAGATCGCGCGCCGCATCGTGGTCATCCTCGACAACCACCGAGAGCAAACTGGTGCCGGTGAGTTCGCTGGGCGGAGTCGAGGTGAACTGTCCAAGAGCTGATGTGGCGTAGTGAATGCCAAATGAGTTGTCGACCAGAACGATGGCCTCCGCCGAGTTTTCCAGCAGTTCGCCGATGCGTCGCTCGGTCGACATCGACACGAACGCGGCGCGTGCATCGATACGTTCGATGAGTGTGCCCACCACCCGTGCGAAGACAGTGAGCGATTCACGCGCTGCTCGCGGGGGAACGTATGCCGTGGCAACCGCGAGCCTCGGGTTTGTCGGCTGATCACCGGTCACGAAGGTGCTGACATGCGACGGAGGTGAGTTCCAGATGTCCCCAGGAGCGAGCAGGGTTGCTTCTGCGTGAACGTCATCAGTGAGAGCCTTCACCCACTTGGGCAGGCGTTCGTTGAGGGTTTCTCGGTTGGGAATGTGCTCAAGAGCCGCCGCCTGAACGATCTGATTGCGCAGACTCACGCGGTGATAAGCCGTAAGCAGCACGGCGATTCGACTCATGACGAGCACGCTGATGCCCAGCGAAAGCGCAACGAGGAGACGGTGATCGGAATCCTCGACACGGCCGTCGTCGCTGACTTCAATGAGGAGCGGCGTGAAGGTAGCCAGTCCGAGGGTGAGTAGGGTGCGCAGCCGGGTGTCGGTGGTGTGGAGTGGATCGACATTGTCGACGATCAGCCGACTCGGGTGCAGTGCTGACGCCCCCACCATCGCAATCGCGGCGAGAAACCCGATACCTGGAAGTACCCCGACATTGGCGACCGTGACCTCGGGTGAGACACGAGCGGTCAAACTCAGTAGGTCGGTGATGCCGATGGCGAGCACCGCAATTGCGAGGAAGCGGGCCCACTGCTTTTCATTGCGCGTGGTCGAGAACCACATCCGAGCGACAAAACTGATGCCAGCGAGATCGATGGTCACGTTGACCGCGTAGGGGAGAATCACGGAGGGATTCTGGCCGGCTGCTTCCCATGCCGGCCCGAGGATGAATTGGCTGGCGACGAGGGCGCCGACCACGAACACGATGAGTGCGTCAAGGGCCGACGCGCGATCGATGTCAGCGTTGGTGAATCGCACGAGGAGCAACGCGGCGACGACCAAGGGGACGTACGCGAGGGCGAATATCAGGTCACCCAATGAGCCGAAGGTCTCAGGGTGAGCCAGCCGCTCAGCGAAGCGCAGCAGGTGGTCAGGATTGGCAATCAGCCCGACCGCACTGACGATGAGGAAGATCACGAAGCCGGTGAGAACCAAGACCCAAATCGATCGGGCTACCCGGGGTGCTGTTCGAAGTGCCGTGAGGATGACGACGATGGTGCTGGCCAGCATCAGCAACTGCAGGGAACCGGCGAAGGTCAGCGAGATGGGCGATTGAACTGTTCCTCGTCCCAGCAAGGCAACACAGATTCCAACAACCGCGACGCTCACAATCCACCAGCGCCACGGAGTGAAGCGCCCTGTGGGCTCACTCATGGCCTCGTTCAGCATGGGGGATCCTTTGGCGTGGAGGAAGTCTGGGAGGGCCGTTGTGATTACTCAGCGTATTCACGCGATTACTTGCAGATAGTACCCTCCTGGTATTCCGTCCTGGAAGCGAGTTGTGAAACCTCGCGTATTTACCCCACACAGCACTTCAGCCCCCGGCCGTGAGGCCGAGGGCTGAAGTTGAGGCGTCGTGTCGCGTCAGATGGCGCGGA
>CAIYMF010000091.1 GCA_903927265.1 uncultured bacterium
ATCTCGTCAGCGAGCCCATCACCCTTGTGTTCTACGACCCGGTGTCGTCACCCACACGCTGACGTCGCTCACTGCGTCGCGTCCTCATTCTCTCAACAATCCTGTAATCGCACCCCCCTCCCGCATGGGGGGTCATTAGGCACGCATAGACGCAGTTTTTCTACCACAGTGGCGGCCGTCGAGTCCGATTTCCGGAAGCGTAGGCTGTGCTTCGTGGCGAACTTCGACTACACCGACCTGTTGCCTCTCGGACCCGACACGACCCCGTATCGGTTGATTACCGATCAGGGTGTGGAAGTCGTTGAGGCCGGTGGGCGTCAGTTCCTCTCCGTCGCCCCCGAAGCAATCACCGCTCTGACCAGCGCGGCGGTTCGCGATATTCAGCACCTCTTGCGTCCCGGACATCTGGGCCAACTGCGGGCCATTCTTGACGATCCCGAAGCATCACCGAACGACCGCTTCGTCGCTCTTGACCTGCTCAAGAACGCGAATATCGCAGCAGGCGGAGTACTTCCAATGTGCCAGGACACCGGCACCATCATCGTGAGTGGCAAGCGCGGTAAGCACGTGCTGACTGACTTCGACGATAACGAGAAGATCAGTGAAGGCATCTACAACGCCTTCCAGCAGCTCAACCTGCGCTACTCGCAACTCGCCCCCTTGGGAATGTGGGACGAACGCAACACCGCCACCAACTTGCCCGCCCAGATTGAGATCGCCGCCGATCCGCGCCCCGATCACGCTTTGGAGTACCACCTCTTCTTCATGGCCAAGGGCGGCGGATCAGCCAACAAGAGCCTGCTCTTCCAAGAGACGAAAGCAGTTCTCAACCCAACCTCGTTCCGCACGTTCATGGACGAGAAATTGCGTTCTCTCGGAACTGCCGCGTGCCCGCCGTACCACCTCGCCATCGTTGTGGGCGGAACCAGCGCAGAGTTCGCACTCAAGACGGCCAAGTACGCCAGCGCCCGCTACTACGACTCACTTCCCGTGCACGGATCTCCGTCGGGGCACGGTTTCCGCGATCTCGACATGGAAGCCGAGATCCTGCAGATGACGCGTGATTTCGGAATCGGTGCACAGTTCGGTGGCAAGTACTTCTGCCATGACGTGCGCGTGATTCGACTTCCGCGTCACGGTGCGTCAGTTCCGATCGCCATCGCCGTTTCGTGTTCGGCTGATCGACAGGCACTCGCCAAGATCACTCCCGAAGGCGTTTTCCTCGAACAATTCGAAACCGAGCCCGCCCTCTACCTTCCCGAGGTCACCGACGATCATCTCGACTCTGATGTGGTGACCATCGATCTGAACCAGCCGATGGACGTCATTCGGGCCGAGCTGTCCAAATACCCGGTCAAGACTCGGGTTTCGTTGAACGGTCCGCTCGTCGTTGCGCGCGACATCGCACACGCACGCATCCAAGAGATGCTTGAAAACGGCCAGCCGATGCCCGACTACCTGCGCGACCACGCGGTCTACTACGCCGGACCGGCGAAGACTCCTGAGGGTTTCGCCTCTGGATCGTTCGGCCCGACCACCGCCGGACGCATGGACAGTTACGTCGACTCATTCCAAAAGGCCGGTGGATCGTTCGTGATGCTCGCGAAAGGCAACCGCAGCGCCGCGGTCACCAACGCCTGCCGCGACAACGGCGGCTTCTACCTCGGCTCGATCGGCGGTCCCGCCGCCCGACTCGCCCAAGACTGCATCACCAAAGTCGAGGTCATCGATTTCCCCGAATTGGGCATGGAAGCCGTGTGGCGCATCGAGGTTCGCGATTTCCCCGCATTCATCGTGGTCGACGACAAGGGAAACGACTTCTTCGCGGAGACTCTGAGACCCATCGCCACAAGTATTCCGGTCGGTCCTCCCCGCGATTAGCGCTGCTGGGGTAAGAAAACTGCCTCTATGCGAGCTTACTGCCCCCTCATGCGGGAGTGGAGTTGGGGAACTCATCAAATCTCACTGCCGATCTCGGAATCGGGGTCCCAT
>CAIYMF010000092.1 GCA_903927265.1 uncultured bacterium
GGCGATCAGTGTCCAACATCCGCAACGAGACATTGCCGACGAGTTCGGATTCAAGACGGGTCTTCACCTGGCGCGCGGTGAGCTTGGTTCCGCTCTGCCCAGCGAGAGGCGATGTGTTGATACCGATGGTCATCGAGATACTCGGCTCATCAACGGTGATGACGGGCAACGGGCGCGGATCTTCAGGATCAGCAAGGGTTTCACCGATGGTGATCTCCGGAATACCCGCGACCGCAATGATGTCGCCGGGTCCGGCTGATTCGGCCGGCACGCGGTCGAGGGCCTGCGTGACGAGCAATTCCGAAACGCGGGCGCGCTCAACGGTTCCATCAGTACGACACCATGCCACCGACTGACCCTTGCGGATCGTGCCCTGGTGCACGCGACACAGCGCGAGTCGACCGAGGTACGGCGACGAGTCGAGGTTGGTGACGTGCGCCTGCAGCGGCAACTCATCGTCGTAGACGGGCGGCGGTACTCGATCGAGCAGCGTGCGGAACAGCGGAACAAGGTTTTCGGCGTCGGGCATCTGGCCGTCTTCAGGGCGAGTAAGTGACGCCCGACCGGCCTTGGCGCACGCGTACACGATGGGAAAGTCGATCTGGCTCTCGTCGGCGTCGAGGTCGAAGAACAGTTCGTACGTTTCGTCAACGACCTCCGCAATACGCGCGTCGGGACGGTCGACCTTATTGATGACCAAAATCACTGGAAGTCGCTTGGTGAGGGCCTTGCGCAGGACGAAGCGCGTCTGCGGAAGCGGGCCCTCGGATGCGTCGACGAGGAGTAGAACGGCATCGACCATTTCGAGTCCGCGCTCAACTTCGCCACCGAAGTCGGCGTGGCCGGGGGTGTCGATGATGTTGAACGTGACGCCACCCTCAGGCGACCCTTCACCCACGTAACGCACTGCGGTGTTCTTCGCGAGGATGGTGATGCCCTTCTCGCGCTCAAGGTCCATTGAGTCCATCACGCGCTCGCGGACGGAGTCGTTTTCGGCCTGATGCTCGGTGAAAGCCCCGGACTGCCAGAGCATCGCGTCAACGAGGGTGGTCTTGCCGTGGTCGACGTGGGCGATGATCGCCACATTACGAAGGTCATCTCGGGTACGCGTGGTCACTGTCCCCACCTTACGTGTGAGGGGGTGCACTACCGTTGGCCGGGTGAGCCCCTCCCCTCCCAAGACCAGTCATCCCGGCGAAGCCCATCGCGGAAACCTCGGTGAACGCGCCAACCGCATCCGAGCTGGGGTACTGGGGGCGAACGACGGAATCGTCTCTGTCGCCGGCCTGGTACTCGGTGTCGTGGGAGCAACCACCGACAATAAGGCGATCCTTTTCGCTGGCCTCGCAGGGCTGGTCGCGGGAGCGCTGTCGATGGCGACGGGTGAGTACGTCTCGGTCAGTTCACAGCGCGACACCGAGCACGCGGCCGTGCAGAAAGAAATGCGCGAACTCGCAGAAGACCCTGAGGGTGAGCTCAAAGAACTCGCCGGCCTCTACGTGAAACGTGGCCTCTCAGCTGATCTCGCCCATCAGGTGGCACTTGAACTCACTGAACACGACGCGCTCGCCGCTCACTCGGAAGTTGAGCTCAATATCGCCCCCGGTGAGTACGTCAACCCGTGGACCGCTGCACTCTCCTCGATGGTCGCCTTCACCATCGGTGCACTCATTCCACTGTTGGCCATCGTGTTTGCGCCTGAATCAGCGCGGGTCGTCGTCACCGTGGTTGCTGTCATCATCGCCCTCGCCGTCACCGGGTACCTGAGCGCAACACTTGCTGGCTCGCCTGTGTCCCGCGCCATCCTGCGCAACATCGTCGGCGGTTCGTTGGCAATGGCCATTACCTACGCCGTCGGACTTGCAGTTGGCACCACACTCGGCTGACATGCGCATTCCAGTCGTCGGGGTTGCCATCGTGCGCGATGGCCTGCATGGGTTTGAACTCCTCGCCGCCCGACGCACCGAACCCCCCGAACTCGCCGGCGGCTGGGAGATCCCAGGCGGAAAAGTTGATCCCGGCGAGACCCACACGCAGGCTGCGCATCGCGAAATCGACGAGGAGCTTGGGGTAGCGATTGAGATCGGCCAGCGAATCGACGGACCCCTCGACGGCGCGTGGCCGTTAGGCGAAAACTACGCAATGCAGGTATTCGTCGCTCGCATCGCAGGTGGTGACGAGCCGGTGGCGGCAGCTCAACACGATGAACTGCGCTGGTTGCGCTTTGCCGACTGGAACAGTGTGGCGTGGCTCGAAGGTGACCTCGCACCGGTACGCGCAGTGATCGACGCCCTGTCGTAGGCGGTCGGATTCGATTCGCGCACACTCGACGATGGAGCGCACTAGCGTGACGACATGAGCACTCGCGCTGCACGTTCATGGAGTTCCATCACCGGACGACAGTGGGCATACGTCGCGCTTTTCTTTGTCGGAATAGTTCTCGCATTCATGACCTACCTGGCACTCAATGCGGCACCCGGGCCACAACACTGGCCCGCCTACTTCGCCTGGAACCCGGCGACCCAGGCACTCGTGCAGCCGCTACAAGCGGCGGGAGGGCAGGCGGCGTACCAAACATTTGTGCTCAAGAGTTGGCTGGACGAATCCATTCCCTTTGTTCCGGCGCTCGCCGTGCCCTATATCTCCTTCTTGATCCTCGTCCCGATTGTGGTGCCACTTCTCAACCTTGGAGTCGGCTCATTCCGTCGCTTTGCCACCCTTGCCACCGCACTCATCGTGAGCCAACTCGTGCTCGACGTTGCCTATTACCTGTTCCAGACCAACGTCATTCGCGACGCGGCGGCCGGCGACGGCATCGGTGGATTCCTCGTCGAGTCGGTCTGGGGCAAGGACCAGCCCTTCAATGGATACCCCTCGGGCCACTGCACCTGGACCACGATCGCCATCTGTGCACTGTTCCGATTGCGGCACGTGATGCCCAAGACCGCGTGGATCATGATGGCGTGGCTGGCGTTGATTTACCCCGCCACGGTGATGCTTCGACAGCACTACCTGATGGACGTCTACGCCGGCATTTTCGTGGGATTCGCGTGTTACTGGGCGTGTATGTTCGCCATTGAGCGCCCCCGACTTGTTCCACGCTTTGAGCCTGATCTAGTCGAGACAGTCGACGCAAGAGAAGTGAAGGAGAGCACATGAGCACAGTGACCGTGGTGACGTCGGCCGGAACGGTGCCCGGTCACCTCGCCATTCCCGCTGGAGATGGCCCCTGGCCGGGAGTCGTCGTGATTCACGAAATCTTTGGTCTCAACGACGACATTCGCGCGATCGCTGACCGATTTGCCGCCGAGGGTTACTTGGCCTTCGCCCCTGACCTACTGGCCACCGGGAATCGCCTCGCA
>CAIYMF010000093.1 GCA_903927265.1 uncultured bacterium
CGCACAATCTCGATGTACACCGCAAGCGGGTTGATCAGAAGCAGCGTGTGAATCCATGCGGGACCGTGAATTCGATCGATGAATGTGCCCAACGGATACATCACGCCGGACAGGTACATCCAGGTGCGCATCATGAAGGGCAGCAACTGCGCCACATCGCGCACGCGTGCCGTAAGTCGTGCGAACACCATGGTGAGGCCGAAGTTGAACATCGACTGCAACAGAACCGCCGGCACCACCAAGAGCCACATCCATGTGAGTGGCTCACCGGTGAGCAGCACGATGAACATGCAGACAATCAGCGACGTGCGCAGTGCACGGAATCGCTCGAACACGTCGGCCAGAGGCATCACTGCGCGTGGAAAGTGGAAGGCTCGAATGAGTCCGAGGTGGCCGGAGATTGACTTCGCACCCGTGAGTACCGAGGTCTGGGTGAAGCTGTTGACGAACACACCGATGACCAAGAATGCGAGGTAGTTCGGAACACTGCCGCGCGTGTTCAGGATGATGCCGAACACGAGGTAATACACGGCGATGCTCAGGAGCGGATTGAGTACTTCCCAGAATTGCCCAAAACGACTTTCGGCGTTCAGCGCCTGCGCTCGCGCTTTGGCGTACTCGGTGATGAAGTGGCGCCGCTCCCACACTTGGCGGATGTAGAGGTGAAGTGGGGGGCGCAAACCAATGGGCTCAAGTCCGTACTGCTGCGCCAATGTGGCCAGGTCAGACATGGGCGGTGTGGCGTCGGTTGTCGTCACAGTGTCAGAGCCTCACCGTCGTGTCGGCTGTGCTGGCCCCGCGAGTGTCGAACAGTACACGTGCGGTTGAGGCAAGGTGCTCGAGATCGTAATCGCGGTTGGCCTGCAACAGAATCGACACGTCGGCCTCAGCCAGCGCGACATCGAGATCGGCAACGCGGGTCAGGTTTTCACTGCCCAATCGCCAGACATCCACCATGGGGTCGTGGAAGATCACATGGGCGCCGAGGGCCCTCAGTGCCTCGGCCACGGGTACGGCCGGGCTTTCGCGCTGGTCAGCGATATCGGGTTTGTACGTGACACCCAGCAGCAGCACCGTCGAGGCGGCGATGTCGGTACCGCGCTGTTGAAGAATGCTCTTCGTGCGATGCGCCACGTACTCAGGCATCGACGAGTTAATCTCCTGCGCCAATTCAACAAAGCGGAACGGGTAGCCGAGTTGGTCGCGCACCCGGAAGCTCAGGTAGTTGGGGTCGATCGGAATGCAATGGCCGCCCACACCCGGCCCGGGGTAGAAGGGCTGGAATCCGAACGGTTTCGTTGATGCGCACCGAATGACATCCCAGAGGTCGATGTCGAGTTCGTGACAAAACTTCGCCATCTCATTGACCAAGGCAATGTTGATGTGTCGATAGGTGTTTTCGAGAAGTTTCGCCATCTCGGCTTCACGGGTGCCGGCCGCGGGGACCACCGTGTCAACAAAGCGCGAGTACAGGGCCGACGCCACCTCGGTGCACCGCGGAGTGTGCCCTCCGACCACTTTGGGAGTGTTACGCATGCCGAAGAGCGGATTTCCCGGATCGATGCGCTCAGGACTGAAGGCCAGATGAAAGTCGACGCCCGCGCGCAGGCCACTGGCTTCTAAGAGCGGACGCACTTCCTCGTCGGTCGTGCCCGGGTAGGTCGTCGATTCGAGCACCACGAGCATGCCCGGGTGCACATGTGCCGCCACCGTGCGTGCCGCCGAGAGAACAGCCCCCAGATCGGGGCCACCTTCGTCGGAGAGCGGAGTGGGCACACAGATCACCACCGCGTTGGCGTCGTCAAGCACTGACGCATCAGTGGTGGCGCGGAAACCATCCGCCACCATCTGGCCAATATCGGCGTCAGCAAGGTCATCGACATGTGACCGGCCCGCGTTCACACTCTCAGCGAGCGACTCAGAGACATCGAGCCCCACGACGCTCAGTCCGGAGCGCACCGCCTCCTGCGCCAGAGGTAAGCCCACATACCCAAGCCCGATGACCACGAGGTCCAGTGGCACGTCGTCTCCCGGGCGGTTTCGGTGGGTGTTGCTCACGCTGTCGTTCATTCTCTCAGACTCACCCCGCGTGGCCGTGCCAACCCGACGGTGCCTGCCACTCCGGCATTTCCCGGCTGAGCAGACCTGCCATCACCTCAAGCGAGTGGGTGAAGCCGAAATCCTGCGTGACCTGACGACAGCGAGCCTCGGCACGCTCGATCAGCGTCGGATCTCCCAGGGCCGCGACCACCGCGTCGACCACGCTTTCGGGCGTGTCGACGAAGAATGGGTAGTCCTCGCCCATGACATTTTCGTGAAGCCGCGTGCGACGCAGCACAGGCGGCACCCTGAGCACGGCGAATTCCAGCAACTTGGTCTGCAGTTCGGGGCTGTCATCCATTTCGGCGGCCCGCCAGGCGAGCCCAAAATCCATCCCTGCGGCGATTTGCATCGACTCACGACGGGAAACGCCACCGTGCCACACGACCCCGGGAGTACTTTCCAGAGCAGCCCTCATCTGGTCAACGTAGGTCGGGTCAGTGGAGTCGCGGCCGATCTTGTCGCCCACCATGTGCACTTCGACGTCAATTCCACGTTCGGCGAAGAGCCCTGGCAACGTCGTCATGGCCATGGTGTTCCATTCACGTGCGTACTTACCCATGTACCCGAGTCGCACCGGCGGACCACCCATCGGGCGGGGTGGAAGCGGGAAGTCGACGCGCGGAACCACCGGGTGCCACAGCTCGCACTTGTCGGCGGTTGAGGGAAAGTGCTCAACGAGGTACTCGAGCAACTGGGGCGTCTGCACCAGTAACAGCCGACTCGACGACGTGATCAGTGCCATCTGCGCTCGCACGTCATCGGTGATGGCCGCAGCCCGCTGAGGGATGTCAAGTGGGTACACCCACAGACGCCCGTCGAAGACGCCGGCCTCGGCCAGAAGCACCGCTGTTGGGCGGCTTCTGACGATCACGAGGTCAAAGGGGGCGATGGCGTCGAGATCGATCATCACCCCGGCTGCATCGTTCGGCGCGAGAAGGGGACCCGGGGCCAGCCCCTGCTCCACAGCGCGAATCAGATGCACACCCGACAGCCGCTCGATATCGGCGAGAACCACGGTGTTTTCGACCTCGGCACGCAACACCACCGTGGTTTCAACGCCCAGCGCGCTCAGCACCTGACACATCGACACGACAAACATCGAGGAGCCATCGATGAGATTGAGGTTGGCGTCGCAATAGAACAGGGCGCGGGTCGCCTGACCCGATGTCCGTGCTTGCGTGTCTGGCATCGTCAACCCTGCCCGCCGGTGGACGCTGTCCGTCCTGTTCACGGGTACGCTACAGCCCCAGACCGGAAGTTGGTTTTCGGCCGACTACTGGAGGGGCAATGTCCACCGACGGACGAGCGCGCATTCTCGTCATGACGGTCGTGCACGACCCCCGCGACGCCCGCATCTTTCAACGCGAGATCCGTGCCTTGACCACCGCAGGAGACCGCGTCACCTTTGCCGCACCGTTTAGCGACTATGGCGTGCAACCACCCTCGGGTATCGACACCGTCGACCTGCCCCGGGCAGTGGGTCGACGACGCACGGCGGCTCTACGCGAGGCCCGCTCAGCATTGCGGCGGCTTGCTCTCCAACACGATGTCGTGTTGCTGCACGACCCTGAACTACTCGTGGCTGCTGTCGGTCTCGACCACCCGCTCGTGGTCTGGGATGTGCACGAAGACACTGCGGCCGCTCTCTCGCTCAAGGCGTGGCTTCCTGAGCAACTTCGCCCCATCGTTCGAAGCGGAGTCGAGTCACTCGAACACCGGGCCGAGCGCACCCACCGACTACTACTCGCCGAGTCCGATTACGCCGAGCGATTCGAACTCGTGCACCCCGTCGTTCCGAACACGTCGCCTGTTCCACCCAATGTTCCCGCCCCCGATGCCCGCCGCGCGGTATACCTCGGCCGCGTCTCGGTCGAACGCGGCGGACTCGACCTGATCGAAGTGGGTCGACGAATTCACCAGAGTGCTGAACTCGTCGTCATCGGTCCCGCCGACGCCGCGACCGCTGAACCGCTGGCCGTAGCCCACGCTGCCGGTTGGATTCGATACGAGGGGTTCGTCGATAACGACCGAGCACTTGAATTGATCCAAGGATCAGGAGTGGGTCTGTCGTTGTTGCACGATCAGCCCAACTACCGGCACTCCATGCCCACCAAGGTTGTCGAGTACATGGCGCGCGGAATTCCTGTCGTCACCACGCCCTTACCGCGAGCCCGCGCTCTCGTCGAAGAAGCTGCTAGCGGAGTGATCGTTCCCTTCAACGACCCCGCCGTTGCGGCCGACGCCGTGCTCGCCTTGCTAGACGATGATGGCCGCCGCCGACAGATGGGAGCGGCCGGGCACGACTACGTCCGCGCCAATGCGAACTGGGATGTCGACGGGCCCGCCTTCGTCGCGCTGCTTCATCGCTGGATTGGCGAGGCGAACCGAACTGCGCGCTAGGGTCTTTTTATGGCTCTGGCTCACCCCGATCGCGTGCCGCCACGCAGTGCCCTCGTTCTAACCGCGCTGATTCTGGGCGCGGTGGTGTCAAACATCAATCTTGGTATTGCCAATGTCGCGCTTCCGTCGATTGGTCGCGACCTCGATGCCACCCAAGATCAGCTCACTCAGATCGGCGATGGTTTCGCACTCGGACTAGCGGCATCGGTGCTGTACCTCGGCGCCATCGGAGACCGTTACGGCCGCAAGATGCTCTTCGTAGCTGGTGCCATACTCACCATTCCCACATCGATGATGGCAGCCTGGGCCCCGAATCCCGACTTCCTCGCGATGTCACGGGTGCTGTGCGGGCTTGCCGCCGCACTGCTCTTTCCGACGACACTCTCACTCATTGGCGCCCTCTACTCAGGACGCCCGCAGGTGAAGTCCATTGCGCTGTGGTCTGGCATCGGTGGCGGTGTCGCGGCCCTTGGACCGGTGATCGGCGGCTGGCTGCTGCAGTACTTCTGGTGGGGGTCAGTGTTCCTTGTTGCGCTGCCCCTCGACATTCTCGCGCTCATCATCGGCTTGTGGGTCATCCCGTGGCACGCCGGCGAGGAAACTCACCCCGTCGACCACCTCGGGGGTGTGCTGTCGGTCATCGGTGTCGGTGCCCTCGTCATCGGCATTCAGCAACTCGATGGTGGAGTGACCCCGGAAGAAGTCATCCTCACGGTCGTCACCGTGGCTGCGCTTGGCGCCTTCCTGTGGCGCCAGACACGCGCGCCCTATCCCTTGGTGTCACTTCCATTGGCGAAGGCACGCACCTTCTGGGTCGCGTTCGTCGCCGGATCGATCACGTTCGGATCCCTGATCGGCGCGATGTTTATCGGCCAACAGTTCACCCAAAATGTGTTGGGGTACAACACTTTCACAGCGGCAGCTGTCGTCGTTCCGGCCGCGATCATGACGGCACTTGGCGGGCAGATTGCCGGACGAATCATCCAGGCCCGGGGTTCGCGTGTGAGTTTCCTCCTTGGTCTGAGTTGTGTCGCTGCGGCGTTCATCCTGATGCTGGCGACCTGGCGCACCGGCGTCAGTGTGGGATGGATTCTGGCGTCGTACGCACTCGTCGGAGCGGGTGTGGGCCTTGCTGCCACACCCGCGTCACGTTCGTTGATGGCGTCGGTTCCCGCTACCCGAACCGGTATGGGTTCAGCATTCCTCGACCTCACGCGCGACCTCGGGGGCGCCGTGATTCAAGCGGTCATGGGAGTGCTGCTCGCCGGCATCTACGCGCGCTCGTTGACCAGCGCCTTCAACACGCTCACTCCGACGCAGGCTGACCAGATCAGCCAACAAGCAGCGACACAAATCCTGTCGTCGTACGAAGGAGCCGTCGAAGTCGCGAAGAGTTACCCGCAGGCGCAGGCCGAAGCGATCGTCAACGCGGCCGCCACCGCCTTCACTGAAGGAAAGGGTGCCGCCATCGGCGTGGGTCTCCTGCTGACCTTGATCGCACTGGTGATCGTGTACACGCTCTACCCTCGTCGAGAAGCCGAACTCGACTACTACCGCTCAGTAATTGACGAATCCACGACGACTACTTAGGCGCGTGCGACGAGCAGTTCGGCAATCTGAACTGCGTTGAGTGCCGCACCCTTGCGCAGGTTGTCATTGCTGACGAAGAGCGCGAGACCACGACCGTCGGCAACACCCTGATCGGCGCGAATGCGTCCGACGAACGACGGGTCGGCACCGGCCGCCTGCAAGGGCGTCGGCACATCGGACAGTTCGACACCCGGCGCGGTAGCCAAGATTTCGATCGCCCGCTCAACCGAAATCGGCCGTTCGAATTCAGCGTTGATCGACAGCGAGTGGCCCGAAAACACGGGAACGCGCACGCACGTTCCCGACACAGCAAGATCGGGGATTGCGAGGATTTTGCGACTCTCGTTGCGCAGTTTTTGCTCTTCGTCGGTTTCGAGCGACCCGTCATCGACCAGATTGCCGGCGAGCGGAATGACGTTGAAGGCAATGGGACGCACATACTTGTGCGGCTCGGGGAGAGTGACCGCCGCGCCATCGTGAGTGAGAGCAGCGAAGTCCTGGGTGACGGCTTCATTGACTTGCTCGGCTAGCTCATCGACGCCAGCGAGTCCGCTTCCCGACACTGCTTGGTACGAACTCACGACCAGTCGGCGCAAACCCGCCTCTCGGTGCAACGGCATCAACACCGGCATTGCGGCCATTGTCGTGCAGTTGGGATTGGCGACGATGCCCTTCGGAATTGAGTTCAGCGCGTCGGGGTTGACCTCGCTGACGACGAGCGGCACCTCAGGATCCATGCGCCACGCGGACGAGTTGTCGATAACAATGGCTCCGGCGTCGGCGAACTTCAATGCCAGAGCCTTCGATGTCGCACCGCCCGCTGAGAAGAGCGCAATGTCGATTCCGCTGAGATCGGCAGTCGCGGCATCTTCAATCACGATGTCGGTACCGCGCCATGGCAGTGTTCCGCCTGCCGAGCGTGCCGAGGCGAGAAAGCGAATTGAGGTGAGCGGAAAGTTACGCTCGTCGAGCAGACGGCGCATGACGCCACCTACCTGGCCGGTTGCACCAACAACGGCAACGGTGGTCATCGGCCCGTTCCTCCGTACACGACTGCTTCGCCATCGGCATCGAGTCCGAAAGCGTGGTGCACCGCTTGGGCCGCCTTCTGTGCGTCATCGGCACGCGTCACGATCGAGATGCGAATCTCCGACGTCGAGATCATTTCGACGTTGACACCGGCGTCGGCGATGGCGCGGAAGAATGTGGCCGAGACACCCGGGTGCGAACGCATTCCGGCTCCGATGAGAGAGATCTTGGCAATGCCCTCATCGCTCTCAAGGCTCTCAAAGCCCACTGCATCTTGCTTGGCCTGCAGTGCCGCAAGCGCGGTGGCGAGGGAGGCCTTTGGGCACGTGAACGTCACGTCGGTGCGACCAGTCGTCGCAGCAGACACGTTCTGCACGATCATGTCGATGTTGACCTCGGCATCGGCCACGGCCTGGAAGATGGCGGCTGCCTCTCCCGGTCGGTCGGGTACACCGATAACGGTGATCTTGGCATCGCCCATGTCGTGGGCGACTCCAGCGATGATCGGTTGTTCCACGGGGGTTTCTCCGTTCACGTCGGCAAGTGCGGCAGCAGCGATAGGGGGCAGGTTCGAAGCATCACCGACGACCCACGTTCCGGGCTTCGTTGAGAACGAAGACCGCACGTGGATGGGCAGGTCGAAGCGTCGTGCGTACTCAACACACCGCAGGTGCAGCACCTTCGCACCGCTGGCCGCGAGTTCGAGCATTTCCTCGTAGGTCAACACCTGCTGTTGGCGGGCGAGCGGAACGAAGCGTGGATCAGCGCTGAACACGCCATCGACGTCGGTGTAGATCTCGCAGACGTCGGCGTTGAGCGCCGCCGCGAGAGCCACGGCAGTGGTGTCGGAACCACCGCGGCCGAGCGTGGTGATGTCTTTCGTGTCTTGCGCAACTCCTTGGAACCCAGCGACGATCGGGATCGCGTTCTCATCGAGCGCGGCCTGAATGCGTCCGGGCGTGACGTCGATGATGCGCGCCTTACCGTGTGCGGCATCGGTGATGAGGCCAGCCTGACTGCCGGTGTACGAACGCGCATCGGCGCCCAAATCGGAAATCGCCATGGCCAGCAACGCCATCGAGATGCGTTCGCCTGCGGTGAGGAGCATGTCGAGTTCACGTGCCGCGGGCTTAGGCGACACCTGCTCGGCGAGATCGAGTAGATCGTCGGTGGTGTCGCCCATGGCTGAAACGATGACGACTACTTGATTGCCGGCCTGGGCTGTGTCAACGATTCGACGCGCGACGCGACGGATGCTCTCAGCGTCGGAAACTGACGATCCGCCGTACTTTTGCACGACGAGGCCCACGGCGCTGCTCCTTGTCCTTGCTCGGCGGAAGGGCCAGTCTATCCGGGGGCACGCTACGAGCAGAACTCAGGTAACAGTGGCCGCATGCTTGATGGCGCACGCGTCATCGCGGCCGGTTTCTTCCGTCGAACGTTGCTCTGCGGCGAAAATCTGCCGTCTTTGTTGGTTTTCCTGCTCAAAACCAACAATGACGGCAGATTGTGCGCACGTGGTCAGGCCGCGCGGGTGAAACAGCGCGCCAATTCCGAGCGGAATGGGCTGATTGGGTACACGACATCGCCCCACACCCACCGCACCACTCGCAGCCCCAGTCGCTGCAACCTCAACTCCCGCCTCTTCTCGAGCCACAGCGCATCGGGCCTGTCTGCGTACTTCACTCGCCCGTCTGCCTCGCCAACGAGACCGAACTCAGGCCACCAGAAATCGACGCGCGCGACGAAACCCTCGTCATCCCAGAACTCGTGTTGCATGACAGGCAGTGGGATGCCCCACTCGACAAAGCGCGCGAAACTGAGTGACTCAAGCGCCGTCTCTCGACTTCCGTCAAGCAAAATCACTGCCTCCACGGCACGCCCGCCACCGCGTAGGTCGACCGTTCGCTCAAGAACTCCGGCGAGTTGTTCACGCGTGACAGCACCGTCGCGCAATGCCCGATCGCCGACGCTCAGGGCATCGGCAAGTGACTCGAGGCGAGCGACATCAACGACTGTGCGTGCCGGAGTGGTGGCGGCGATCTCCCAGGCGTCAATGGGCGCGATATCGCGTGGCTCGAGTGTCAGACGATGCCGATGGGCATGCCGACGACGACCTGCCCAGGCATCCTGTGGGACGGCGAGTTGAACGTCACGTGGTAGAGGTGACACGAGCGGCAATCCGAGTGCGGCAGATGCCGTGGCGTAGGCGAGAACGCACTCAGGGGAGAGGCGCGCGGCCGAGACCGCCCTCAGCACGTGGTTCCGTCGTTCTCTTGCGAACCGATCACTCAATGCCGGCAGTGCCCAGGTGCGAACGTACGTGCCCGCGAGTAGCGAAGTCCATCTTCCAGACTGGAGTCGAGTGCGGATTTGACCTTGTGTGAGCCCCGCTGCGAGGGCTTCCGATCGCGTGACCACCCACCCCAACCCGGGAGGATCATCTGAGAGTTGAAGCGCCATGGCAGCACTGTGCCATCAGAACCCCACCCGCCGCGCTGACTATCCACAGCTCCTAGGTCACGCTCGCCACAGGAGCCGAAAATCTGCCGTCTTTGTTGGTTTTGAGCCGGAAAATCAGCAATGTCGGCAGATTTTCGTGGGTGAACGTCGGAAGGGGCGAACGTGCTCACTCGTTGACGCGTCGCCGACCTTCGAACGCTCGGCCGAGTGTGACCTCGTCGGCATACTCAAGATCGCCTCCGACCGGCAGACCACTCGCCAGTCGTGAGACCGCAACATCGAGCGGCGAGAGCAGCCGCGCGAGGTAGGTGGCCGTTGCCTCCCCTTCCAGATTGGGATCTGTCGCGAGGATCACCTCCGTGACAGCACCATCGGCCAGCCGCGCCATCAACTCACGGATACGCAAGTCATCGGGTCCGACTCCTTCGATGGGGCTGATGGCTCCACCCAAGACGTGGTACCTGCCACGGAACTCGCGGGTGCGCTCGATCGCGATGACGTCCTTGCTTTCCTCCACCACGCAGATCATCGACATATCGCGGCGCGGGTCGCGACAGATTCGACACTCGGCCTCTTCACTGACATTGCCGCACACCTGGCAGAACTGCACGCGCTCTTTGACTTCGGTGAGCGCGTGGGCCAACCGACGCACGTCTTCAGGGTCGGCCGCGAGCAGATGGAAGGCAATGCGTTGCGCCGACTTGGGACCAATGCCGGGCAGTCGACCAAGCTCGTCGATCAGATCGGCGAGGGCGCCTTCATACACGGTCTACCTCAACTCTCGTCGTATTCGGCGACCACTTTGGCACCCAGTTCGCGAGCCGCCAGTGCAACACCGGAAATCTGGTCGTCGTCGGCATCGGAATCATCAACGGTCGGCTCTTCTATCGCCTTCGCCGCCGCCCGCGCCTTCTTGGCCGGCGCCGACTCATCGGCTGCATCAGGCGCCGCGCCGGAAGGAGCCACCGCTCCTGGATCAAGGGTGAGGTCGGGGGTGAGGTCGACATGCATCACGGCCAAGATCGCCTCACGCAGTCGGGTGTCGTGACCGGACTTGCGAGCAAAGGCGAGAGTGCCACTCTCAGGGACAGCCACCGTGAGCGTGTCACCACTCACCCCGATGGGTGCACTGCGCTCGAATGCGGTCCACGCCACTCGGCTGTCGAGTTTGAGCTTCTCGAGAACCGCGGGCCACATGGTGCGCACTGCCGCGAGATCGACTGTGACCGCATCCTTGCTGGCAGGCGGCGCAACGACCGGTGGAGTTTCGGCCACGACTGCCGTCGCTGGCACTGCTGGCACTGCTGGCACTGATGGCACTGCTGGCACTGCCGGAACTGCCACAGGCGACGTCGCTGTGCTGGGGGCCACCTGTGAGAGGCGCGGCGGTGGCGCACTCGGTGCCGCGACAGGGTGCGTGGCAGCGGCCGCACTCACATCGGCCGGACCCTGCGCGAGCCGCGCTTCCACTCGGTCGAGCCGCACCAGCGTTCCACGCACATCGTCGTCAGCGCCCGGAAGAAGCAGGCGCGCCGCCAGCAATTCCAGTTGAAGTCGCGGCGCCGTCGCCCCCTTGAGCTCAGAAAGACCCTCATTGGTGAGATCGGCAGCGCGCGATAGTGCCGCGAGGCCCATGCGCTCGGCCTGTCCGGCGAGTACCTCCAAGCGATCGGGCGAGGCATCAACGAGTCCGTGGGATGCCGCATCAGGGGCAGCGGCAAGAACGATGAGGTCACGCAGTCGTTCGAGCAGATCGGTGGCGAATCGACGCGGGTCGTGTCCGCCCGTCACCACACGATCAATCACGCTAAACAACGCGGGGCCATCGCTCGTGGCCAATGCTTCCGTGACCTCATCAAGTAGCGAGTCAGCCGTGAAACCCAACTGCGCGACCGCGTCGTCGTAGGTAAGCCCAGCCGCGCCAGACCCGCCAATCAGTTGGCCCAACACGCTGAGCGCATCGCGCACACTTCCTTGACCGGCACGTGCCACCAGCGCAAGTGCCGCTGGCTCATAACCAATTCCTTCGGAGTCACATATCGAGGCAAGGTGATCTTGCAGGGTGCGATCGGGAACGAGTCGGAATGCGTACTGGTGCGTGCGTGATCGGATCGTGCCAATCAACTTGTCAGGCTCAGTAGTCGCGAAGATGAAGCGCAGGTGCGCCGGTGGCTCTTCCACCAACTTCAGCAGCGCGTTGGCCGCTTCCGGTGTGAGCTGGTGCGCCTCGTCAATGATGTACACCTTGTAGCGCGATGACGCAGGTGCGTAAGCCGCACGCTCGCGCAGATCGCGCGCCTGATCGATTCCTCGGTTACTCGCCGCATCGAGTTCGATCACGTCGAGCGAGCCAGGACCATTGGGCGCGAGTGCGACACAGGAATCGCACACTCCGCACGGCTCGGACGTCGGCCCTTCAGAGCAGTTGAGACTGCGCGCGAGGATGCGAGCACTTGAGGTCTTGCCACAACCACGCGGTCCGCTGAACAGATACGCGTGATGCACACGATCGGAATCCAGCGCCCGCGAGAGGGGGCCGGTGACATGCTCCTGCCCAATCACGTCGGCAAACCGGCCGGGTCGGTAGGTGCGGTACAACGCCAAGGTCACGTCGCCACCCTAGTCGCGACACCGACATGAAGGGACCCCCCGCACACCCGCCAGAGCCTGCCTACCCTTGCTGCCTTCCGGCCCTGGGGGGTTTCAGCGGGGTGACGCCGCACGAGGGGTCGCCCCCAGAGTACGCGATGAAGCGACCGCGGGTCACGGGGCACCAAGCCGAGCCGGTAAGTTCTGACGCGGAGGATTCGCATAGTGGCCTAGTGCGCACGCTTGGAAAGCGTGTTGGGTGCAAGCCCTCGCGGGTTCGAATCCCGCATCCTCCGCTCACAGCCCAAGGCTGTCGCCGAGCGCCCAGATTCGGGTGAGTCCAGGTGGCGAGTAAGGGAATTTCTCGGAGCCTGCGACGAGCATTCCCGTCACGCCACCACGGACGAACCCGAGAACGTGAGTCCAGGTGGCGAGTAAGGGAATTTCTCGGAGCCTGCGACGAGCATTCCCGTCACGCCACCACGGACAAACCCGAGAACGAGAGTCCAGGTGGCGAGTAAGGGAATTTCTCGGAGCCTGCGACGAGCATTCCCGTCACGCCACCACGGACGAACCCGACAACGTGAGTCCAGGTGGCGGGCAAGGGAATTTCTCGGAGCCTGCGACGAGCATTCCCGTCACGCCACCACGGACGAACCCGACAACGTGAGTCCAGGTGGCGAGTAAGGGAATTTCTCGGAGCCTGCGACGAGCATTCCCGTCACGCCACCACGGACGAAGGATCACCCGGAGTACGCAGTGATCACGCGCGTCGTCACCACTTCACCCGGTCGTCCGGTTAGGGTCGCACTATGAGTCAGCGCGCGCCCAGTGGTCAGCGCAGTGGTTCATCGCGCGGAGGCACCAAGCCGATCACCATTGTGCTGCTCATCCTCGCGATGTTGGCACTCTTCGCTGCGGGCTTCGGGGTTTCACGGTTCTTCGCGGGCCGCAGCGCGTCAACGGTGGCACCGACTCCGGCTCCCTGCGTCACCGTAAGCGTCACGCCAGGTGCGAGCCTTCCTAAGCCGGCCAAGGTGAAGGTCAACGTCTACAACTCAACGAAGACGGCCGGACTCGCTCGTCGTACCGCAGCGGAAATCAAGAAGCGCGGATTCGTCATCGGAACCGTCGCCAACGACCCGGCTGGCGCGGTCGTCAAGGGAGTCGCTGAGATCAGATACGGCCCAGACGGCGAGCCGGGTGCCGAACTCCTGGCCCTCTACATTCCCGGTGCGACCTTGATCGCTAACGACACCACCGGAACCGCCGTCGACCTCGCAGTTGGCCCCGACTTTGGCGCCATCCTCACCAACGCGCAGGTCGCAGGAGCGATTGCCTCCCCGTCGCCCACGACCACAGGCGCCGGCTGCCCCTCGCAATCTGCTGCGTCAGCGAGCCCCTCGGCCTAACGCTTACAGCGGAAGCCTTGCTCCCAGCATGTCCTTCGCATCACTCTCATTGAGTGGCTTGCTGAAGAGGAACCCCTGCGCGACCCGGCAACCCATTTCGATCAGCCGTTGCCGCTGTGCTTCCGTCTCGACTCCCTCGGCGATGACTTCCAGTCCCAGTTCGCGACCGAATGCCATCAGAAGCCGAGCCACCGGAGTTCCTGAACGCAGGTCGTCAATCGCCGACACAAAACTGCGATCGATCTTCAAGGTGTCGAAGGGCATCGAGACCAGTCGACCAGGGCTGGAGTACCCGGTGCCGAAGTCATCGAGCGACAGTCGCACCCCCTGAGCAATCAACTCGCTGAGCGGTTCGAGAACCGATTCAGAGGCGAGTTCGGAGCTCTCCGTGATCTCCAGAGCCAGCCTCGTCGGCGCCACGCCGTGCTTGGTGAGCAATCCGAGAACCGACTCGACGAGATCCGGGCGGCGAAGCTGCTCGGGTGACAGGTTGACGTGCAGCACGAGGTCGGGGGCACGATCTGACCAGCCCGCCAACGCACTCAACGCTGCGTCGAGAACGGTCATCCCGATGTCGTGCACGAGTCCGGCCCGCTCGGCCAACGGAATAAACACGGCCGGAGATTCGCGGTGCCACCTCGCGAGCGCCTCAACGGCGATCAATTCACCGGTCTGAAGATTTACGATCGGCTGGTAGGCGACCGTGATTTCGCCCTGCTCAACCGCGCGGCGCAAGTCATCAACAAGTTGCTGCAAGGCACGATCACTCGCTGCCAGTTGGGCATCGAACACCGCAATGGAACCCCGGTCTATGTTGCGCGCATGTCGCTGAGCAGTGTCAGCTCGTGCCACCAGTTCCTCGGCACCCAGCCCCGGTTCGGAAACTGCCACACCCGCACACGCGCTGAGGCCAGCAGATAGGCCGTCCACTCGGCCACCGGCCACCACAACGTTCTGTCCGATCACCGCCGCCGCCATGACGTCGTGGATTGCGGTGCTGGGAAGCATTACGGCCACACTGCTACCCCACAACCGAGCCAAGGTTGCGTCCTCGGGTAGCGAGTGGGTCAGAGTCTCAGCGATTTCGCGCATCACTTCGTTGGCAGCGCCATGCCCGCGCGCACCGGTCAGGTGGCTGAGCCCGTCAATCTCCAACAGAATGACCGCAGCTGGCGAACCGTCGTCGATGCGCACCGCAATGCGCTCGAAGAAGGCCCGACCATTGAGCAGGCCCGTCAGCCAATCCTCGTCACCGAGTCGTTGAAGCCGCGCATCACTGCGCGCGCGTTCGAGAGCAAGGGCGGCAAGATAGACAAAGAGGTCCATGAGTTCGTACTCGTCGGCGGTTGGCGAACGCACCTCGGGGTAGTACATCCCGAAGGTTCCGAGGAGGTCACGGTTCGGATCAAGGATGGGCGTGGACCACGAGGCACGAAAGCCGTTGTCGACCATGAGTTGGTCGAGGCCGATCCATAATTCATCGCCCACGACATCCTCGGTGATGACTTGCTCACGCCGGTAGGCCGCCGTGCCGCATGATCCGAGTGCGGGGCCTGGTCGCAGTCCTTGAATCGCCGCGAGAAAGTCATCAGGAAGTGACGGCTGGCCGCCGGTTGACAGCAATTCATCGGAAGATTCGTCGTACATCATCAGATTGACCGAGGTACCACCTGGCGCTCGCCGCTCAGCGAAGAGCGCAATTTCGCGAAGCACCGAATGCACTTCTTCACCGCGTGCAATCATCGCGAGGATTTCACGCTGATCGCGCAGCGCCTCGTCAGCTGGGTAAGCAGCTGCAGGCCGAAGCGGACGCGACGTCATGAATCCAACTCCTTGAAAGTCAAGCGACGGTTCACCACACCCGGATGCAGTGTCACCCAAACTAGTGACACGAGCAGGTTTGCGCCAGTCCCGCGTGTTTCACGTCACACCGTCGAAGATTCCCTCGCGCCGGTTTTGCGCTAGTTGCAAGCGCAGTTATCCGCGAACGCGCGCGCGATCGGGGTCGTAGAACGGACGCAACGACAACGTGGCGGGGCATCGCTCGCCCGAGACGACGACTTCAAAGCCACCCTCGGCAAGCCATGCAGGAGTAACGCCTTCGTCCCACGTGATCGTGGCGAGGCCAACCGCAGCGCCGAGCGTGTGCCCGTAACCGCCGGCAAGTACGTAGCCCACCCATTCACCGTTGCGGAACACCGGCTCAGACCCGTAGAGCAACGGATCAGGAGAACCGAGCAGAACCGACACCGTGCGCTCGCGCTTATCTCCTCGCTTAGCCTGCAGTGCCGCCTTGCCGCGGAACTGCGTGGGCTTATCCCACGCAACTGCGAATGCCAGGCCCGACGACACGGGATCGTCGGTGTTCTCGATGTCAATTCCGTAATCGCGGTAGCCCTTTTCAAGGCGCAGGCCATTCATCGCAGCGAGTCCGACCGGCTTGAGACCGAGATCATCGCCCACGGCTTCCAAGGTCTCCCACACTGAGACGGCTTGGTCGGCAGGAACGTACAACTCGAAGCCGAGTTCGCCGACGTACGTCACGCGAAGCGCCCACATGCGCGAATACCCGACCTCGATTTCCTGAGCGGTGAGGTACGGGAACGCTTCCTCCGACAGATCATCGGGGCTTACTCGCTGCAGCAACTCTCGCGAGTTGGGGCCCTGAACCGTCAGGAGTGTGTACCCAGCAGTGACGTCGGTGACTGTCGCGAATTCGCCTTCGCGCACTTCGTCGTTGAGCATCTTCTCGACCCGGCGGTGAGTGACGTCAGAAACCACCACCATGAACCGCTGCTCATCGAGTCGCGTCACCGTGAGGTCGGCCATGATGCCGCCTCGATCATTGAGCCACTGCGTGTAGACCACGCGTCCGACAGCACCTGCCACATCGTTGGCGCTGAGGCGATCGAGAATGTCCGCCGCGTGCGGGCCCTGTACGAGGAACTTCGACATGAGGGTCATGTCCATCACGCCCACTGCCTCGCGAATCACGCGGTGCTCTTCGGCCACGATGGGAGTCCAGTAGCCGCGTCCCCACGTGTAGGGAAGGTGCGGATTCTCGCCCGTGGGCGAGAACCATTCGGGGAATTCCCAGCCGGCCGACGGCGCGAAGTACGCACCCTTGCGCTCCCACACCTCGTGCAACGGAGTGCGACGAATTCCGCGCGCAGTCTTCTGATGGAACGTCGGCGGCACACTGTCACCGAACAGCACACCGAGTTGCTCGACGATGCGCTCGCTACGGAAACGCAGCGTATTTTCGTGCGGGTTCGCGCGCTCGACCGTGAACGCCGTGATGTCGACGGGGCAGTAGCCCTCGATGATCCAGGTGGCGAGGGCACTTCCCACGCCACCGCCGGACAAGATTCCCACGGAGTTCAGACCGGCCGCGGCGAACATGCCCTCCACTTCAGGAACCGGACCAAGCATCGGTGCCACGTCGGCGGTAAAACTCTCGGGTCCGCAGAACAGGGTGCGAATGCCGGCGTCGGCCAGACTCGGAATGCGCGCCATCGCGCGATCGAGATGCGGGGTCATGCGATCCCAGTCAGCCGGAATGGTTCCGAATGCGAAATCGTTCGGCGCCCCTTCGGGATGCCACGCCGCACCCTCGGGCTCGAACAGCCCGACCATCATGCCGCCGCCCTCTTCGCGGTAGTAGCCATACGACTTCGGGTCTTCAACGATGGGAAGATCGCGGTTCACGCCCTCCATCGGTTCGGTTAACAAGTAGTAGTGCTCTGCCGCCTGCAACGGGATGTCAACGCCCACCGTGCGCGCCAGTTGCCGCGCCCACAATCCGGCAGCGACGACGACCGTCTCGCACTCGACCACACCCTGATCAGTTGTGACACCGGTGATGCGACGACCCTCACGAACGAAACCCGTAACAGTCACGCCCGTAGCGATCGTCGCGCCACCGAGTTGCGCCCCCTTCGCCAACGACGTGGCAACACCCACTGGATCGGCGCGCCCTTCGTCAACGACATAGGACGCTTCGAGGACATCATCAACTTTGAGCAACGGGAACAGTTGCAACACTTCGTCCGGTCCGATGAGTTCGTTCGGAACGCCGTAGCCCACCTGGAAATCGCGCTCGCGGCGAATCGACTCGCGGTGATGCACATCGGTCGCGATGTGAAGGTGCCCGACGGGGCGGAATCCGGTGGAGTGCCCCGTCTCCTCCTCAAGCCGCGCGTAGAGATCGCGCGAATACCTCGAGAACCACAGCGAGGTCTCATCTTTGTAGCCGGCACTTGTGATGAGGCCCGCCGCGTGCCACGTGGTTCCGGCAGTGAGTTCGTGCTTCTCAAGCAGCAGCACGTCACTCACGCCGAGCTTGGTGAGGTGATACGCGATGGAACACCCGATGACACCGCCACCGACGATGACAATTCGGGCGCGCGATGGTAGAGACACGGACACGACTAACTCCTTCTACACGGATTCGGAGTGCGGCTGGCCTTCGTTGGTGTCGTCATCGACGACGAGTTCGGGCTCGTTCGAAGCGTGGCCCAGCGCGCCCGGGGGCAGCAAACGCAACGCCTCCGGAGGTGCAATGACGGCAACCGCATCGCCGGCGTGACGGGCGCGCGCCGCCTCAGCAGGCGCGTTCACCACAAGCCGCCCACCGTCGCTGAGGCGCACCACGACGTCGCTGTTGGCACCGAGGTAGACCACTCGCTCGATCGTTCCAGGCAGCGACTGTCCGGTCGCGCCGGGAGCATCCAGTCGCAGACGCTCTGGCCTCACCACGAGTTTCGCGGACCCGGGTTCGTGCGACGCGCCTCCCGCAGTAAGCACGTGGTCGCCGATACGGAAGGCGGTACCGCCCTCAGCGGGACCAACCGCCGTGACCTCCAGCACGTTGGCGCTGCCAAGGAAGTCAGCTACGTAGGCCGTGGCCGGCTCTTCGTACACTTCTGCTGGGGTTCCGACTTGCTCAACCAGACCCTCGGCCATCACTGCGATGCGATCGCTCATGGTGAGGGCTTCTTCTTGGTCATGCGTCACGTAGACGAACGTGATGCCGACCGTCTCTTGAAGGGTCTTGAGTTCAACTTGCAGCGCCTTGCGCAACTTGGCATCGAGAGCACCGAGAGGCTCATCGAGCAACAACACGCGAGGGCCGAGCACCAGAGCGCGCGCGAGTGCCACGCGCTGCTGCTGCCCACCGGAGAGCTGCGCCGGCTTGCGCTTGCCGTAACTGCCCATGCGCACGAGTTCGAGTGCCTCGCCCGCGCGGCGTGACATTTCCTGCTTACTCAGCTTTTCGTATTTCAGGCCAAACGCGACATTGTCGGCCACTGACATGAATGGAAAGAGCGCGTAGTTCTGGAAGACCGTGTTCACCGGTCGCTGGTGTGCCGGAACAGTGGCGATGTCGCTGCCGTCGAGCAGTACCTGTCCGCCCGTCGGAATCTCGAAGCCCGCAATCATGCGCAGCGTCGAGGTCTTGCCGCAGCCTGAGGGGCCAAGCAGGGAGAAGAACTCGCCGGCGTGCATCGACAGATCGATGCCCTTGACCGCCTCGACGTCGCCATAACTCTTGCGTAACGACACCAGTTCGATGGCGCCACCGGTGGCGGGAGTCACCTCAACCACGTCAGAACCGCCCCATCGCGACGAGGGGGAGTGAAGAGAAGATGTCGATGACGTGGCTCCCGGGGTCGATTCATGGTTGGGTCGGAACCTACACTGCGCGGACAGGATCTGGTGAAGTCCTTGCCAAATCCTGAGCGAGCACTCAGTGTAGGGACCGATCACTGGAGTCGGCAATGCGTCGACCACCCCGAGGAGAAGTGAATGAGCGACGAGCCGCAGCCCACCCGTCCGGTTAGTCGTCGTCGACTGCTGCAGGCGTCCGCCTTGGCGATTCCCACCGCTGGTGTTCTGGCCGCGTGCGCGCGCGACTCCGGCGGTGGCTCAGGTGGCGGTGGCGCTACGGGCAGCGCAAGTGCGACGACATTGCAGCTCGCCTCGCCCACCAACCCGGTGAAATGGCCCATTGCTGCTGATAACCAGCCCATCGCTTCGGGGCTAGAGCCCGAGCAGGGTGCAACTCTGCAGATATACAACTACGCCGATTACCTCAACCCCGAGGTCGTGACGGCATTCGAGAAGAAATATGAGAAGTACGGAGTGAAGGTCGCCGTCTCAACCTTCAACGACTACAGCGAAGCACTCGCGAAAATCCGAACCGGAACCACGCCCTTCGACGTGTACTTCCCGAGTTACGACGCCATCGGCAAACTCGTGACGGCCAATCTCATTCGACCACTGCAGCACTCGTACATCACCAACATCGGCAACGTGTTCCCGTCGTTCCAGAACCCGTGGTACGACCTTGAGTGGCAGTACACGGTGCCGTATGTGTTGTACACCACCGGAATCGGCTGGCGCGCAGACAAGATTGCTGAAGATGTCGGCGCTCGCCCCAACCCCTACGACATTTTCTGGGACCCGAAGTACCGCGAGAAGATCGCCGTTCTCGATGACTACCGCGAGGTCATCGGCATGTCTCTGCTGCGTAACGGCGGCACCGATGTCAACACCGGCGACGAGGCGCAACTCAACGCTGCGCGCGATGCCATGTTGCTGATGAACCAGACCACCAAGCCCAAGGTCACCATCACCGGCTACACCGACATTCCCGAAGGGCGCACCGACCTGAGCCTCGCATGGTCAGGCGACATGATTGCCGCAGTGCAATACCTGCCCGAAGGCACCAAGGCCGACATCCTGCGCTACTGGTTCCCCACCGACGGCAAAGGCTTGGTCAACAACGACCTCATCGTCGCGCTCAAGGGTGGCAACAACCCGGTGCTGTCACACCTGTTCATCAACTTCATGCTCGACACCGAAATCGCCACGCAGAACATGACCTTCGTCGGCTACCAGCCACCGCAGGTTTCGCTCACACCGGATGCACTCGTGGCTGCTGGACTGATTCCCGAAAACCTCAAGCCGGCCGTCGTACTTCCTTCCTACTTCGACGTCGGCTACCGCCAACTCGAGCTGTCTCCCGAACTCGACGCCAAGTACCAAGCAATCTGGCAGCAGTTCAAAGCCGGCGGCTGATGTGAGGAGGTCGCGGCTGCTGTGGCCGGTCCTGGGTATGCCTGCCATCGCATGGATGGCGGTGTTCTTTCTTATTCCGCTCTATGTGGTGCTCTGCGTCGCCTTCGGCAAGGTCGACCCTGTCTTCCGCTCAGCAATACCTGTCTGGAATCCGCTCGAGTGGTCGTTCACCCAACTCGGAATCGTCGTCGACCGACTTGTCGGCCCTGACAACTTCTACCTACCCCCGGTACTGCGCACGATTGCCTACGTACTGATTGCCGTTGCGGCATGCCTGCTCATCGCATTTCCGGTCGCCTGGTTCACCGCCCGGCATGCGGGCAAGCACAAGGCCCTGGTGCTCACCTTGCTGGTCGCACCGTTCTGGATCAGTTACATGATGCGCATGCTGGCGTGGGTCAACCTGCTGCAGAACGATGGCTGGGTCAACAAGGTCATCAGCCTCAACGGCCTGCTGCCGACCGAGCAGGCCTGGCTGTCGGGCCGGCCCACCACCGTCATCCTTGGCTTGATTTACGGGTACGTGCCCTACATGATTCTGCCGCTCTTCGCCGCACTCGATCGCATTAGTCCCAGCCTGCTCGAAGCCGCACGCGATCTTGGCGCCGGCGGGTTCGACGTGTTCCGCCGAGTGATTTTGCCGATGAGTATTCCCGGTGTCGCTGCCGGAATGCTGTTGGTCTGTCTGCCCATGATGGGCGACTACTTCACCAACGACCTACTCTCCGGTTCGCCCGGTACTTCAATGATCGGCAACCTGATCAACAACTCGATCACCACGCCGGGGCAGAGCGGTCAGGCCGCGGCACTGTTGCTGATCGTTCTCGTCGTGCTGTCGGCGCCGATGATTTGGTACACGCGTAGCACCGCACGATCGGAGGTGCGTTCATGAGCGGCCCCATCACCGTCACCGACGAGGCCAACTCGCTGAGCCACGTGCACTCGGCCCCCGATAACGCTCCACGCAAGTCGTACACTCTCGCGACCATCACGGTCATCTACCTGCTGTGGTCGCTCGTTCCAGTCGCAATCGCCGTGTTGTTCTCGTTCAACTCCGGCCGATCTCGCAGTGTGTGGCAAGGCTTCTCATTGCGTTGGTACATCTGGGATCCGGAAGGCTCGGTACTGCACAACGAGTCGTTGCGCAGTGCCGTTGTTCACACGCTTGTGCTGGGCGTCATCACCACCGCAATCGTGGTTCCACTGGGTGTTCTGTTCGCACTGGCACTAGATCGTTGGCGTGGCCGTGTTCCGTCAGGCGCGAGTTTCGCCGTGCTGTTGTCGTTTGTGGTGCCCGAAATCGCGCTCGCCATCGGTTTGTTGTTCATGATCACGTGGCTCGCAACACCGTTCGAACTTGGAACAACCGCGCAAGTGATCGGGTTGATCACCTTCCAACTCTCCTACCCAGTAGTCATCGTGCGTGCACGACTTCTCACCATCGGAACGCACTACGAGGAAGCAGCCCGCGACCTCGGCGCATCACCGCTCGGCGCCGTGCGGCGCGTTCTCCTGCCGATGCTCTACCCAGCGATTTTCGTCAGCGCGATTCTCGTGTTTGCCGACGTGCTCGACAACTTCGTTCTGGTTCGGTACCTGTCGGCTAACGCTGCCAGCGAGACAACGTCGATGAAGATCTACAACACAGCGCGTGCGGCACCCACGCCCGCGCTCAACGCGATCGCGACATTGATTCTGCTGGCATCGTTTGCCGTGGTGATTCTCGGCTACCTCGCCTACCGCAAATGGGGACGCGGACAGGGCGAGGAAGGCACCGGTCTGGGCTCGATGGCGGCGATGTAGGGCGGGCTCAGTAGAGCACGTACAACTTGCGCAATGTCTCGTGGATGATCCACGTTCCCTTCCAGCCCAGCGGAGTCACGAAGGTTGAACCGGGGCCGGCTTCGAAGGCCTCGCCACCCTCGGGAATCACGGTCATGCTGCCCGAGAGCACGTGAACGAATTCGTTCTGCTCAAGCACCCAGTCCGACGGCCCGGCCGTGCATTCCCAGACCCCCGCTTCGGCACCGTCTTCGCCAGCCCACAACGTGCGACCACTGGTGAACATCGCATCACCCGTGGCCTCGGCCAGGGGACCCCAATCGTCGAGGTCGGTCAGCGCAATCGCATCGGCAAGAAACGGCGTCGCGGTCACGAGTTGGCTCCCTGCGCCGGGGTCGTCATCGGGTGGGCGTTCAGAGGCTGTCCGGAGTAGCCCCGCGCCACCATGGTGATGAAGTGGTACACCGCCTCTTCCTGAGGAGACAGAACGCCGACCGTCGAGTATCCCGACTCGAGTCCGCGCTGCACTGATTCGCACGCGGTGAAGTCCTGCCGGTTGGTGAGGTCCCAGAAATCGCTGGCGAAGGTGTGGTCAAAGCCGGGTTCGGCAATTGCTTCTGGGGTGAACAGCCACGCGCACTCAACCCACGTCTCACCTGCAGCCAGCGGAACCATACGGTGCGTCATCACGTAGTCGGGATGCAAACTAATCAGCATGTTCGGGAAGAGCCCGATGTAGTCGATCGTGCGCTTCTGATGGTCGGTGAGCCCCGGTATCTGCAGGCCGTTACTTGAACCATCGAGCGACATCGTCATCGCATGTTCCTTGAGGTCTTGGTACCCACCGACCCACGCACCGCGAGGACCCACAAAGTTCTCGCCGCTCTCAGAATCACTCACCGCACAGAGCTCGGGGTGAATCGAGGGGCAGTGGTAACACTCCTGGTAGTTCTCGTTGATGATTTTCCAGTTCGAATTCACCACGTACTCGTGCTTGTGCTGCAGCACCAGCCGCTCGGGAGCGTAGTCGCGCACACGCTCATCGAGTCCGGCGATGTGCTCGTGGAAGTCGCCACCCGTGCCGGTGACGTCGAGGAAGATCCAGCCACCCCACTCAGCGACCTTCATGTCGTGCAGTGGGTAGTTCTTCATCGAGAAGCCTGTGACATCGCGGTAGCCGGCGGCGCTGAACAACTCGCCATCGAGTTTGTACGACCATGCGTGGTACGGGCAGGTGATGGCACGCGCCTTCGTGCTGCCACCGCACGGCAGAATCTCGTGGTTGCGGTGACGGCACACATTGGCGAACGCTCGCAATTCACCGTCCTCGCCGCGCACCAGGAGAACGCTCGTGGAGCCCACCTGCTCGGCCCGCTGCATGCCCGGCTCGGCTACGTCAGCACCTCGACCGACGCACAGCCAGGTACTGAAGAAGTTCTCTCGCTCCCAGGCGAAGACTTCCTCGGAGGTGTAGGCCTCGGCTGGCAGCATGACGCTGTCGCCAAAGGGGCGCATCGAAGCGGCGAGATCGGCAGGGTTCAGGGGTGCGTGACCGTCGAATGTCATGGCGTCAGCATAGGTGGCGCGACCGTGCTGGTCCATCGTTCAGGAACATCGATTCAAGGACGCAGTACTGCGTCGACCGCAACCGCCCGATTTGTCGTCACAATCACCGGATTGAGTTCGACGAGAGACAGCCGGCCTTCGGTCACGAGGCGACTTGCCCCAACTGCCAACTGGCACAGTGCCGCCACGTCGTAGGGCTGTGTTCCGCGTGCCCCGCGCAACTCATCGCGGCAGCGCAGACCATCAATGGCGCGCTCGACAGCCGGTTCGTCGACCGGGAGCGGCACCACCACGACGTCATCGGATGATTCGGCCCAGGTTCCTCCGCGGCCGATGACCAACACCGGAACCACCCCGTCGACGTGAATCGACACCAACATTTCAACGCCAGTGGGGATCATCTGCTGCACCATGAGGGCGGCCCCCGCAGGCAAGTCTGGCAGAGCGAGGAGGCGGGTCGCTGCTTCTTCAACATCGCGCAAGTCACTCAGACCCAAGACCACACCGCCTATATCGGTGACGTGTAGTAGTCCCGGCGCTGACACCTTGAGCACCACAGGCAACCCCAACGCCGCAGCTGCCTCTCGCGCATCAGCCGGGGTTGTGGCAACCATCGATGAGGCAACGTCAACGCCTGAGGCGCTCAACAGTGCCGCTCCTTCGTGCTCAGCGAGCACGTCATCGCCTGTCGCCGTCACTACCGCCTGGGCCGCGGAAGCAATCGAACGCAAGCGGCGCGCGGTCGGCGCTTCCAACTGAAGTGCCGCCAACGCCTGCATGAGTGGTGCCAGACCGGCAACGGCACCGGGCGGGCTTTGCCCCGGGGCAGTGCTCACAACGACCGTGGGAATACCCGCGCGACTTCCACCGAGCAGTGCCCCCTCACGTGTGGCGGTCCATTCGGCAGCTGCATCCGACGGGAGTTCCGGTGGCTGATCCTGCACATAAACGATCTGGGCAATATCAGGATCGCGCGCGACGATCTCTGTCAGGGCAGCTACCGCCTCTGTGTCGGCCCACACAGCGTTGGTGTGGTCGAGCGGATTCATCGCCGTGGCCGTGTCTGGAAGCATGGCGCGCAACGACTCGAGGGTGCCCGCGGTCAGCGTGGCAATGTGCGCTCGCACATCGTCGGCGATGTCAGCGGCCATCACTGAATCACCGCCCGAGCACGTCACCACACCAATTCCGCGCGCATCCCTGACTCCGAGCGACAGGGCTCGCGCCGTTTCGAGGAGTTCGACTGGTTCTCGCACCATCACCGCGCCGGCTTCGCGCATGAGCGCGGCATACACACGATGGTCGCCCGCAAGAACCGACGTATGCGCTGCTCCTGCGGCTGCACCCTGTGCGCTACGTCCAGCCTTCAGCACCACAAGACGCACATCGTTCTCAGCACAGAGCGCGAGCGCTTCACACAGGCGCGCTCCGTCGCCGTCAGCCTCGGCGTACATGGCGACAACGCGCACGCCGTCGGTCACTGCCAACTGGCCAATCACCGCGGCCGCATCGACGACCGCGGCATTACCCAGCGAGACCACCGTGTGCAGTCCGAGCCCTTGTCGGTGGGCGAGAGACACCACGCCGACGTTGCCACTTTGCGTCACGAGCGCGATCGAACCCGCAACCTCGGGTAGTCGCACAGCATCGCCCCACAACGCAGCACGCGCATGCACCGACACCACACCGTTGCCATTGGGGCCGATCACCGGAAAACCAGCGGCAGCGCGCACGAGTTCGTCTTGCAGCGCGTGCTCGCCCGCTTCGGCGAAACCCGCGGCATACACGATTGCCCCACCGCAGTGCATCTCACGTGCAACACGCACCTGCGCTGCTACCGTCACCGCCGGGGTCGCAATGACGACGGCATCAACGGCGGAGTCAAGGTCGGCAAGCGTGGGGACACACCGCACTCCGAGCACCTCGCGGCGGGTGGGATGAACACCCACTACCGAGCCCGCAAATCCGCCCTCACGCAGGTTGTCGAGAGTCACGCGGGCGTAACTACCCACACGATCAGTAGCGCCAATAACTGCCACCGAACGCGGCGACAGCAGACGATCGAGGTTCATCAAGCGCCAGACTACGTCAGCATCGCGTCGACACCGCGGCGCTCAAGGCTGCGCGCGATCACAAGTCGTTGAATTTCCGACGTGCCCTCCCAGATGCGATCAACCCGCAACTCACGCCACAACCTCTCGGCGGTGTAGGTGCGCATGTAGCCACGGCCGCCGAACACCTGCAGTGCACGATCAGCGCAGCGACCGGCCGCCTCCGAACAAAACAACTTGGCCATTGACGCTTTGCCATGCACCAACTTGGGGTCGGCTCCGGAATCGGCGAGGCGTGCCACGTCGAGACCAAGCAGTCGACCAGCAGCAGCATCGGCCGCACTGTCGGCCAGAGGGAATGACACACCCTGATGGTCGATGAGTCGAGCACCACCTTGCTCGCGGTTGGCGGCCCAGTCGACGGACTCCGTCAACAGGCGCTGCATCGCACCCGAACAGCGAGCGGCAATTCCGAGTCGCTCCTCAGTGAACCAGCGGCGCTGTAGGTCGTCGCCATTTCCCACGCCGCCGATGATGTCGTCATCAGTGAGTTCGACATCGGTGAATCGCATGGTGGGGTGGCCGTGCGGGTAGTTGTGAGTGAACGGCGGATCATCAACGATCTCGACACCCGGAGCATCGGCCGGCACCGCGAACAGCGTGCCCACCCGCTCACCGTCGACCTCGGCGTACGCCATCACGATGATCACGGCAGCGACGGAGCCAAAGGTGACGAACCATTTCTCGCCATTGAGCACCCACCGTCCCGGTGCTACTCGACGAGCGACGGTCGTGATTCCTGAAGGATCACTACCGGCGTCAATTTCGGTGACTGCGTACGCATCATGCAATTCACCGCGCAGTGCAGGGATGAGCCAGCGCTCGACCTGTTCGGGCGTGCCGGCCTTCCACACGTTGTACGCGCTGGGGATGTACCACGACACACCGTTGGTAGTACGACCGAATTGCTCTTCAACGAGGAACCACTCCTCATGCGACCAACTGTTGCCGCCGTGTTCGGTCAAGTGCAGCCCACCTTGTAGTCCGCGCGCCAGAGACTCATCGCGAATCAGTTGCTGATCGGCCGCCGGCAACGGACCACCCGCAAGTTCGGCAGTCACCTCAAGCGGAATCAGTACCTCGTCAACGAAGGCGGCAGCGCGATCACGAAGTTCGGCATGCATGCGGTCAGGTGTACTCACGGGGACTCCAGATCTGCGATGATGAGCGGCGCAACCACAGTATCCTGAACATGCGTTCAGATGGAATCCTTTCCTTGGAGGGTGAGTGAGTACGACTGAACTCGGCGCCAAGGCACCCGAGGAGCGCCGAAAGCGCATCTTGGAAGCGACCGTCGCCGTCATTCGCGAGAGAGGCTTCGCCGGAACTCGCGTGTCGGATATCGCCGAGTCAGCGGGCACCTCTCAGGGGCTTGTGCTGTATCACTTCGGTTCGCTCGCTGGGGCCCTCACCGCGGCACTCACCTCGCTTGAAGATGAATTCTACGTTGAAGTCGATCAGCAGCTCGAGAGTGCATCAGGGCCGATCGAACGGCTGCGACTCATGGGCGAACTCGGTTCGGGTCAAGGTCCGGCCGTGGGCGACTGGCGACTATGGCTGGAATTGTGGGTGCGGGCACTTCACGATGACGACGCGCGTACCGCACGCGAATCCCTTGACCGCCGCTGGCGCGCGTCATTGAGCGACGTCATTTCCGAGGGCGTGGCACAACAACTGTTCACACCTTCCGATGCCGCCGATTCCGTGGTGCGGCTCGCGTCGCTCATGGACGGCCTGGCCATCCAGTTGGCTCTCGATGATCCTGGCATGAGCACCCACCGATTCGGTCAACTCTGGCTCGAGGCCGCTTCCTTAGAACTAGGAATACCGCTCGACACACTGCGCGGTTAAGCCCGAACTCTTGCTGAGCCGACGTTCAAACTGTTAAACTGCCCATATTCTGAACGCCCGTTCAGTATCAGGGATGTGAGACCCATGGGCGCACCAGTGCTCCCGAACGCGAGGCCCGGCATTGCCGAGAGCCACTTACTACTCAACTTCACTGACGCCGCAGCCTTTCACGATCGGCCACCGAAGGTGATCACTCGCGGCGAGGGCTGCGAGGTGATTGATGCTGACGGCCGGCGATTCATCGACGGACTCTCGGGGCTGTTCTGCACGAACCTTGGCCACGACTTCGGGAGCGAGATTGGCGCCGCCATCTCGCAGCAACTCTCGCAACTGGTGTTCACGCCCACCTGGTCGCAATCTCACCCGGCTGCCGAAGCGCTCGGTGATCGACTCGCGCAGATCGCCGCGCCCCTCGGTTTGACGCGCACGTATCTCACCTTGGGTGGCGGCGAGTCAGTTGAGGCAGCCTGGAAGATTGCCCGACAATGGCATGCCTCCAACGGCGAGCCACAACGCACCAAGGCCATCGCGCGCGATCTCGCGTATCACGGAACGTCGCTCGGGGCATTGAGTTTCACCGGGCTCGATGACTGCCGCGACCCCTTCATGCCGCTGCCTGTTCCAGTCACGTTCGTCAGTAACACCAACGCCTACCGGCATCCTCTCGAGCACGACGAGGCCGCGTTTACTGCCGCACTGTTGGCCGAAGTACACGATGCGATCATCGCCGCCGGTACCGACCAGGTGGCAATGCTCATCGCCGAGCCCGTTCAAAACTCCGGTGGATCACTCACTCCCCCGGCTGGCTATTGGCAGGGTCTGCGCGATCTCTGCACGCGCTACGGAATCCTGCTCGTCGCCGACGAGACCATCACCGGCTTCGGGCGCCTGGGCGAATGGTTCGGCTCGATGCGCCTGGGCGCCGAGCCCGACATGATCACCTTCGCCAAGGGTGCCACCGGTGCGCATGCTCCGTTGGGCGGTGTGATCGTCAGCGACCGCGTTGCCGCACCCTTCGTCAGCGGTGACGCCTTGTACATGCACGGACTCACATTCAGCGGACACCCACTGACTGCGGTCGCCGCACTCACCGCTTTGGACATCTACGAGCGTGAGGGAGTCTTCGAGAACGTGCGCGCTCTCGAACCGCGTCTGCACGCAGGCCTCGAGCAACTGCGCTCCATTCCGATGGTGGGCGATGTGCGGGGCGCGGGATTCTTCTGGGCGCTTGAAATGGTGCGCGACCCCGATACCCGTGACACCTTCACCGAAGACGAGGCCGCCTGGCTTCTGCGCGACGAACTATCGGGTCACATGGATCGCCTCGGCTTGCTCTGCCGGCTTGACGATCGCGGTGAACCGGTCATTCAAATCTCACCGCCCCTCGTCGCCGATGAGCAGGTACTCGACCGCATCATCAACATCGTCGGCGAGGCGGCCGAGAAGGCATGGGCAACATGGATGCGACGCCGTCCCAGTGATGTGAGGTCCGGCGCAGCCTGAGCCATCCGGGTGCCCGAGGCATCACGATGAAACATCCCTGAACGTGCGCGGTGTACGGTCGAAAGGACCGAGGAGACACCATGACGGCGAAAACGCCGTACGAAATTGGTCGCTCCGATCCGTCCCCGGACGCTTTGGGCCGCACCCTCGGCACCGAACAGTCACTAGTGGTAGCAGGTATTGGCGCGTCGGCCGGTGGTCTTGATGCACTCAAGGAACTAGCGAGTGAATTAACTCCCGATGGGCGTACCTGCTTTGTGGTCGCGCAGCACCTTGCTCCCGATCACCCCAGCCTCATCGCCGAATTGCTCGACTCCGCGACGACATTGGCCGTCGTGAGTGCCGGCAAGAACACTCCCCTCACGCCCGATGTGATCATCGTGCCGCCCCCAGATAGCGACATCACGGTCACGGCGACCTCAGTGACGGTCCACCCAAGCACCGGCGGTCCCGGGCCAAGCCCGAATATCGACCGCCTCTTCGAGTCCATCGCCGAGGCCTACGGCGAATCCGCCATTGGCATCGTGCTCAGTGGCACCGGTACCGACGGAGCGCAAGGGTTGCGCGCTATCAAAGCCGCCGGCGGCCTGACATTGGCGCAGGATCCCATCACCGCCAAGTTCGACGCGATGCCGCAAGCGGCGATCGATGGTGGCGGGGTCGACATCATCGCGTCCGCCGGGGAGATCGGCACCCAACTGCGCGCATTGGTCTCCGCCGACCAATCAAGCCCTTGGAATCCCCCCACCGCGGCTGCATCACTGGGAGTGCACGACATTCTTACTGTGCTCCAGCAGATGGGAGGTGTGGACTTCTCGAGTTACCGTCAATCGACCCTGCAGCGCCAAGTCGGTCGACGCATGGTGCTCAAGCATGAGCCCGACATCGAGCGTTACCGCGAACTGCTCGAGAGCGACCCGGCCGAGGCCGCCACTCTGATCGACAGCATCTTGGTTCCGGTGACTCAGTTCTTCCGTGATCCGGAATCCTTTGACGCCCTCGGGATTCAATTACGTTCGTACCTTGATCAACGCGCCTCCGGCACGCCACTTCGCGTGTGGGTACCGGGGTGTTCCACTGGCGAAGAGGCCTACTCGCTGGTCATGCTGCTCGATGACATTCTCGACAGTCCCGCCGACCTGAACGAACGCATACAAGTGGTGGCAACGGACTTGTCAGAGCGTTCACTGGCCACGGCCCGCACAGGCGAATACCCCGCAGGCGCAGCCGCAGCCGTACCGCCCCCATTCCGAGACCGCTATCTCATCGCCTCGACAAGTTCGGTGCGAGTCGCTCCTCGACTACGTGAGTGCGTCGCCTTCGCCCGACACAACATCGGAGTCGACCCACCGCTGTCGCACATGGACCTCGTGTCAGTTCGCAATGTGCTCATCTACTTCACCGGGGCACTACATGTGCAGGCACTCGAACTCATCAGCGTTGGCCAGGATCCCGGCTCGCTGCTCTTCCTAGGCTCGTCAGACACGGTGCCCAATGTCGTGACTGCCTATACACCCATCGACTCGGCGCATCACATCTACATTCGTAACGGTGAGCGCCCGCGCCGTGACTCGCACGTAGGCTCCCTCTCGTGGACACCCCCACTTGCTGAAGGGCCCGCTGACGCGCGGCTTGTTCCTTTGGTGGCGGCTGGCACTGATCGCTACCTCGATGTACTTGAGCAACTTGTTTCGAAGCTTGCTGGTCCTAGTCTCGTGCTCGATGACACACGCAGGTTGGTGGCGGTGGTGGGCGACGTCTCTAGCTTCTGCACACTGCCGGGCGGCGCGGCATCGAATGACGCAATCGCCCTGCTACGGCCCGAATTACGGGCCGATGCAAGGGCGCTGCTCTCAATGCTGGGCAGCTCGAATGAGGAGTCTCTCAATCACCTTGTGCGATTCTCACCGGAACAGCAACCGGTGCGTTTGCGTATTCGATCGCTCACCGTGGGATTCACTCGCATGCGGGTGCTCTCATTTGAGAACGCAACCGAAGCCGAAGCCGAAGGGCTGGAAGTCACCGACCCTGAGGTGGTCATCCGGCTCACCGAGCAACTTGATCTCAACGAACGCGAATTGGTGAAGTCGCGGGCCAGATTGGCTCGCAGTGTCGCCGAGCGCGAGGCGGCAAATGAGGAGACGCGAGCGACCTCGGCGGAACTCCGTGGGGCAGCAAAGGGATTGCAGGCATCGTATGAGGAGCTGGAAACGGCCAACGAGGAGATGCTGGTCAGCAACGCCGAACTCGCTGCGCTCAACCATCAATTACAGTGGCAGAGCGAACAACTTCACGTGGCCAATGACAACCTCGAAGGGGTCCAGGCCGCGACCAACCAAGGCATGGTGCTGATCGACGCGGATCTAAGGATTGTTCGATTCACCCCGCTTGCTGTTCGCACTTTCTCGCTCATGGCCGACGACATCGGACGCCCACTCCTCGATATTCCAACGAGCGTTTCGATGCCTCAACTCAAGGAAGCACTGACTTCCGTGGTGAACGGTGGCCCGCGCCGCAGTATCGAGGCGAAGGGAAGACACGCGACCTACATGCTGCAAGTACTGCCGTATCTCGGCGGTGAAGCACGGACTCCCGGGGCACTTGTCACGCTGACTGACGTCAGCGAACTCGCCTCACTGCGCCATCAGGCAGAGACCGCGCTCGGTGATTTGCAACAACTCACGAGCGGACTCGAGCAGCGGGCGCACTTCGACTCACTCACAACGCTGATGAATC
>CAIYMF010000094.1 GCA_903927265.1 uncultured bacterium
ATGCTGAACTCGCCGTCGAACCCCCTCCGCACGCCGTAAGCGCCAAGGCGGCTACCACCCCGATCGCTCCAGCCATGCTTACCTTGCGTACCGCACCTACTCGCATGTCGTGCTCCCATCTGGCCGCGGCTGACCGTCCATCTGGGCGGAGACGCCTGACGATTGGATTGAAGAACCCGTCGGATTGACTGGTCGTGGTGCGGTATTTGTTCTCTGTCGATCGATCGATAGAGAACGAATGCCGAACGATAACCTCGGGATGAGTGGCGCGTCAAGGACTTTTTCAAGGATGTCGGTACTGGCTGCACCTGACCCCACGGATCCCACCCTCGACAAGGGTTAACCCAGTCCACGCACGGCTGCCTACGCGGCTCACGAGCGCTGGTAGGGGCGGACCTTCACCGCCCAGGACCGCGGCCTGATGGCTGAGCGCGGTCCCCTGCTGTTCATCCTCGTCGTGTCGGGACTCGTTGGATTCGTCCTGAACCGTCGGCTGCCCGAGGTCACCAGTTAGCCACAGCGAGACCGCCTTCCGTCGCTAATCTGCAGCCATGGTTACTGAACTCGGCCTCATCGACGTCCTGCCCGGCCACAAGGAGGACTTCGAACGCGACATGGCTTACGCAGCGGAGCACATCATCGGGCCGTCCGAGGGCTTCCTCGGCTACACGCCCTACGGGTGGGGAATCGAGAACCCCAACCGATTCATGTTCCTGGCCCGCTGGGAGACGATCGAGCACCACAAGGTGATCTTCTGGAACTCACCCGCGCTGCAGCAGTTCGTCGATGTCGTCGGCCCTCACATGGACGGTGCCGGATCGTTCGAGCACTACTCGCAGTAGTGGGAGCCTCACTCGATCGTCGACCGCACGTGCCCTGGCCATCAGCCACCTGCGTGAGCGGGTCCTTGATGAGATGTCTACCGTGCTACCACGATTGGGATGCCCGCTGTGTCGAGTGAGACTGGCTATGCAGAGGGACTCTGGGACTCGTAGACCCTGTGATTTCGAGCATTTGGATACCGACCGAGAGCAAGACGGAGCGCCTTCGTCTCGTCGCGGCGACTGAGCATTAGGTGCTCGAAACGGGAGCGGCAATGAGCGTGCATGCGAACAGGACCAGGAAGGTGACTTCTCGTCGCTGGTGGCTCATCGCAGTAGGGGGCATGGCGGCCGCTGCACTTCTGGCTACGCCAGTCAGCGCAGCCACTGCCGTTCCGGAGCGCGATCACGTCGATCCCCCGGCGAAGGGGAGCCAGGACAGGAACCCGCACGCCAAGCCTGACGGCCAGCGCCCCAAGCCCGACGGCGAGCACCCATCCGAAACTGGCGGAGAGCACTCCTCTCCCACATCGCTGAACGGCACGCTCCAGTCGGGTGGCACCTCGGTGGCGACTCCGATCGCCGCAATCACGGTCACCCTCTGGGAGGCCTCCGCCACTAGCCCGAAGGTCGCTGGACAGGCAACAACCGATGCCAAGGGTCACTTCGCGATCAAACTCCCTCGACGAGAGGGGGCGACAAAGGGCATCTTCTTCGTTGAGGCCGATCTCGCCGGCGGTGTCTCGATGGTCGCCATCCTCGGGGCGACTCCACCCAAGAACGTTGTCATCAACGAGCTCACCACTGTGGCAGCGGCGTATTCGATGGCGCAGTTCTATCGCACGGGTGAGATCGTCGGGGATCCGTCGGCGCTGCAGGTTGCGGCAGGCATGAACGACAATCTCGTTGATGTCTCGACGGGAGCCTCGTCCATCGTCCTGCTCCGTTCCCCCAACGCCGACGAGACTAACTCGCTTCGATCGACACGAGCCCTGGCGAATCTCCTGGCGGCCTGCGCATCGGACCCGGCAGTTGCCCTGTCGTTCCGTGAGCTGACGGGGCGGCCAGGACTCCCCATCCCGACCACTACGCCGCAGGCCATGGCCAACCTCGCCCGTGCTCCTGGAGCCAACGTGTCTCAGATCTACGACCTGACGCGGATTCAGAGCGCCTACACCCCGTCGCTCGACCTCATGCCCGACGCCTGGACCATCACCGTCAAGGTGAACGACTCGGGTGATGACCAGCACCTCATCGGTGGGTTGGCGAATATCGTGTTTGATGCCCGTGGCAACGCTTGGATCAACAACAACGTCATTCAGGGGACGCCCCACTCGAGCTCCTACATGGTCGTACTCCAGTCCAATGGCAAGCCCGCAAACGGATCAACGGGAACGGCGCGTTCCCCCATCAGTGGCGGCGGACTGCTCGGTGCCGGCTTCGGAATCACCATGGATCCGCGCGGCTCTGTGTGGGTCGGAAACTTCGGGTGGGGGCTGGATACGACCTGCACCTACTACCCATCACCCACTTCGGCAAACAGATGCAGCGGCAGCCTCACGCAGTTCGCGCGATCGGGCGCGCCGATTTCGGGGCCGAGCGGCTACTGGGGTGGCGCCTACCGCGTGCAGGGTGTGGAGTCGGACGGGCAGGGCAACATCTGGGCGGCCAGCTACGGCAACGACACGGTGTATGTCTATCTCAAGGGAAACCCCAACAAGGTTGCCAGCTTCACCCCGTATGAAGGAAGCCAGCCCTTTGATGTGGAGATCGCAGCGGACGGTACCGCGTGGGTGTCCTGTGGCGGCGGAATCAATGGGACCTACCCCAGTTCCCTCTGGCACTTCAAGCTGGTCGGCAACCAGTTGACCACGCTCGGATCCGTCTACTTTGGCGATGCCATCAAGGGCTTCTCGATCGATGCAAGCGGGAACGCTTGGGTCGCATCGCAGAAGGACGACACGATCTACGCCGTGGCCCCCGACGCAACGGTGATCGGCAGTTACGTTGG
>CAIYMF010000095.1 GCA_903927265.1 uncultured bacterium
GCCGCGGGCGTTCCGATGCTGCCTGTCGTGGCCGATGTGTCAACGGTGGTGCGGCAAATCCTGATCTACTCCTGGGCCATGGTCGCGGCGTCGTTGCTGCTCATCCCGGTTGCGGGTACGGGCTGGGTCTACGGCGTAGCGGCGGTCGTCTTGGGTGCGTGGTTCTTGCGTGAGGCTTATGCCCTGAAATCACGCGTTGACCACGGCGACGCGGACGTGAAAGCCATGCGCCTGTTCCACGGCTCGATTACGTACCTGTCGCTGCTGTTCCTCGCCGTGGCTGTCGATCCTTTCCTCTTTTAACCGCGAGCACGCTGTGCGGTGAGGCGCCGCCGAGCACCAGACTTACTGATGCTCCTCCGAGCAAGGTCGACTGAGAAATCAGTAGCGATCCCCCTGAACGCTCTGCAGTTCGTCGCGCGATATCGAGCCCGAGGCCCGTTGAACCCGACCCCGATGAGCCGCGAGTGACATCGGCCGGATCGAATCCGGCACCGCCGTCGCTGACCGCCACGATGGCACCACCCTCGGATCGTGACTGAACGGTCACCGAGAAGGACGCCTCATCCGGGGTGTACGCAAAGACGTTGCCGATAAGTGCATCGAGTGCGTCGGCAAGCGCATCGGCGTCTGAACTGACCGCAATCGACGGAAGGTCCCACTCGACGGTCATCATGCGCCCTTGGTCCTCGGCCAATACCCGCCAGAACGCCGTACGGCTGCGCACTACCTCAACCGCATCGCACGCGGCCTCCGCGCCTAATTGAATGGGTCGCCGGGCTTCGTGGATGACGTCGTCAACCATCATTTCCATCCGATCGACATCTCGGGACAGACGCAACCGCTCTTCCGGGTCTGCCAACCCTTCTGCATTGAGTCGTAAGGCGGTGACCGGGGTGCGCAAACGATGGGCGACGTCGGCGACTCCCTCACGCTCAAGCCGAAGCAGCACCTGAATGTGGTCGGCAAGCCGGTTCAGGAGCGTGCCGATCTCCTGGATCTCTGGTGGACCCGCGGGCTCGACACGTGCTGACAGGTCTCCGGAGCCCAAACTCTCGGCCGTATGCGCCAGCGCCTCGACGGGTCGAAGAACACTTCGGGCGAGCCGCCACATGACAAATGCCGCCACGGCCAATAGCAGCAACCCCAATGTGACCAGCACTAATCGTGCTCGCAAAATCGGTCCGTTGATGTCGTCTTCCGGAGTGACGTAGCGAACGACCGCAGTACCCCCGGGCATGTCGGCAATGGGCGAATACAGCAGTTGACCCTCTGCGGTGTTCTGGAAGAACGACCCACGCTGGGCCAACGTCACCTCGGGTCCGGCGGAGGCAGGAGTTCCGAGCACCGTGCCATCAGCGAGGAAAACCGTGGTACGACCATCAGTGTTGCGCGAGTCGACGACCGCGGGCAGGCGCTCGGTGGCGACGAGGGGGAGTTGTGCCACCAGTGGCTGTACTGAGCGGACGGCCGCTTGCTGGGCTTGCGCGTCAACCAAATTGCCAATCATGATCCACAGCGGCACGAGGAATCCGAGCATCACCAAACTGGTGGCCGCCAGGAACGTGAACATGAGCCGTCTGGCCACGGCGCGTTAATCCCCGGGCTCGACGAGTTTGACGCCCACGCCACGCACGGTGATCAGGTAGCGAGGCTCGGTGGCAGCCTCACCCATCTTGCGTCGCAGCCACGACAGGTGGACATCGACAGTTTTATCGGTGCCGCCGTATGGAAGGCGCCACACGTCGGCGAGGAGGTCACGCTTGGAAACCACTTGTCCCGGCCGAGCGGCAAGGTAGGCGAGCAGGTCGAATTCGCGCGGGGCAAGGTCGAGGCTTCGACCATCGAGGCTTGCCTCGCGGCTGCGGGGATCGACGATGAGCCCACCGACCTGGATGGGACCGGGTTCCTCCTCCGCGCGGCTTCGTCGCAATACCGCCCGCACACGCGCATCAAGCGCTTCGGCGGAAAAGGGCTTGACCACGTAGTCATCAGCGCCCGCGTCAAGAGCCCTGACAACTTGAACGTCATCGTCGCGGGCTGTGGCAATAATTACCGGGGTATCGGTCACTGCGCGCAGCATGCGCAGCAATTCGACACCATCAAGGTCGGGTAGACCTAGATCGAGAATGATCAGGTCGGGCATCCGATCAATGACCGCCTGCAGCCCTGACATCGCATCGGGGCTGCTCGTCACCACGTGGCCGCGGTCATCGAGGGCGCGGATGATGGCAGACCGGATTGCCGGGTCGTCCTCGATCAAATGCAACACAGCCACATGCCCACCGTAGCCGCGGTGCACCCTCTGTTGCCGCCATGTCCGCTTGTTAACGTCGAAAGGTTGGCATTCCCTTATCCGGGCCTTAGGCGTATTTGTCCGATCGGCAGCCGATACTAGAGGCATGCGTCGCATACTCATGCTTACCGGACTGTGGGCCGTTCTTGCACTTCTCAGCGCGGGAGCTGGCCTCGCGGCGGTTCTGTCTGTTCAAAGTAGCGTGGGCCAGACGTCCGTGCGGCCTTTGAGTCAGGAAGATGTCGAGCGGGCCGTGGCAACGGATGATTCGGGGCTTTCCGATATCGCACTCGATGCCGTCGATGGGTTGGCCTCGCCGGTGGCAAAGCCGAGTGTCTCCGCTGAACCTGCGGAATCGGCCACTGACGATGACGGTGACCTTGTTGCCGCGCAGACCGACCGCACCCAGGACCAGAGCACCTCGAGTGACGATGCGACAGGCGATGATTCGTCGAGTTCCTCGTCGCGCTCGAGCGAGCCCAGCGACGATTCCTCGACATCATCGCGGCCGACCTCTGACGACTCAACCACGACCGAGCCACGTGCCACGGAATCTGAGTCTGAATCTGAATCTGAATCAAAGTCTGAGGATTCCTCTGGCTCCGGCAAAGGTAAGTCCGGCAGCAACAGTGGTGACAGCAGTTCGAACTCACACGGTTCGGCAACGCCCACGGCCGAGCCGAAAAACTAGTTGCTCTCTCGCTCGCGGGTCGACATCAACAGTGCGATGACGGCAATCCACACCAGCGTCGCGCCCAACAGGTGTATCAGTACCGCCACCCATGGCACACCGGCAAAGTACTGCGCATAGCCCAGCGCTCCCTGCCCTAGCGCAATCCCGAGGACCCAGAGTGCACGGGTGCGCACACGTTGAGGCGCGCTCGTCGCGATCAGCGCCACGACGATTCCGACGATCAGCCCCATCAAGAGCAGCACGAGATCAGCGTGCAGCCAGGCCACCGAGCGAACATCAAAGGGGAACCGAGTCGAGGCACCTGCGTCGCCAGAATGTGGGCCGCTGCCGGTGACAATCGAACCGACGAACACCACGCAGCCCGACACCACCACGAGCGCCCACGCCAGGGCCCTGATCGCAGGCGCCACATTCAGTGTGATCGCACCGTCACCGTTCTCATTGCCCCTGACATAGAGCACCACAGCAGCCGCGATCAACACCATCGACAACAGCAAGTGGGAGGCCACGAGCCACGGGTTGAGGCCGGTGATGACGGTGATTCCACCGAGGACGGCCTGACCGAATGTTCCAA